>CAVJWZ010000001.1:0-91691 GCA_963653545.1 uncultured Eubacteriales bacterium
CAGGGGACTCTTAATCCCAAGGTCCGGGGTTCGAGTCCCCGACGGTCCACCATTTTGAATTAACGCTCCTGCAAAGGAGTTTTTCTTTTTCGTGAGGCTTACATGACTCGAACCCATTAGGGTGGAATTCCGTATAGAAAAACGTCCAGTGGACGTTTTTTAGGGATTCGCCCGCAGGCGCTTGCGCCAAGGGAATGAGCGCCTGAAAGGCGCGTGAGTCCCCGACGGTCCACCATTTTAAACAACAATGACCTGCGATTTTGTCGCGGGTCGTTTTGTCTGTCCATAAGTTTTAGAGTGCTTTGTCCTTAACTTGTCCATAAGCTTTGCATCCGTGTATTAGGCTTATAGGAATTCGCATTACTTTCTTTCAAAAACCTGATAATTTTGGAGTGATATTCCGAGATTATCAGGTTTTGGTATAATTTCAGGCGCAATGCGACCAAAAATCTATTTTTTGCGTACAACAGATCAAAAAGAAATAGATCTTTTGCTGCAGTATGATGGCAAGCTTCATCCTATCGAGGTCAAACGAAGTTCTTCTGTTGGAAAAAAGGCAGTTAAGCATTTTGGCTTGCTCGATAATCTCAATAAGGGAGAAGTTCCAATTGAGCGCGGAGATGGTTGCGTTCTTTGCATGACTGATGAAGTATACCCAATCGAACAGGGAGTATTCGCGTTCCCTTTATGGGGGATTTAGAACAAGGGTTGATTTAGGGCAAGTTGTGCAAATCATTTGCTTATTTCGTTTTCCTTACCAAGTATTTGTTTTAATAGAATGCGATAAATGAATTGTGAGTATGCAGGGAGTATCGGTTGGCAACGTTTGAATTAATATTGTTATTAGGCATTGCGGTGTTAATTTCTTCGATTGTTGATCAGTTTGTTCCCAAAGTTTCGCTACCTCTCATCCAAATTGCTCTTGGTGTGGTAATTGCGCTTTTAGCCATTGCCCCTATAACTATCGATATTGAGCCAGATTTATTTTTGATTTTATTTATTGCCCCACTTTTGTTTAGTGATGCGCTTGAATCCAATAAAAAAAGCCTTTGGGAAAATAAAGGTACTATCCTTTCGTTTGCTATTGGCTTAGTTATTGTTATTACGCTTTGTGTTGGCTTTGCGGTACATGCGTTAGTGCCTTCGATTCCTTTGGCGGCGGCATTTGCTTTGGGGGCAGCACTTGGCCCTACCGATGCTGTTGCGGTGCAGGCGCTCAAACAAGAAGCACAGCCCAATAGGCGAGAAGGCGCAATTTTGCAAGGCGAGGCGTTAGTAAATGATGCTTCTGGTGTTGTTTCGTTTCAGTTTGCAATTGCGGCAGCAGTAACCGGTGCGTTTTCTTTAGCAAATGCCGCCACATCGCTTGTGTTTAGTTTTGTTGGCGGGATACTCCTGGGTATTCTTTTAGCTGCGATTTTCCTTTTCATTTCGTCAAAAATTCGCGATCTTGGTCTTGATAATGTTACGTTTCATGTGCTCTTTGAAGTTTCGATGCCCTTTGTTGTGTATCTTATTTCTGAACTTATAGGGGTAAGTGGAATTTTGGCTGTCGTTGCTTGCGGCATTGTTTGGTCTTTGAATAAAAGCAAGAAAATTTCTCCGTATCGCTCTCGCTTAAATATTGCTCTTTCAAGTGTTTGGAATGTGCTTGGATTTACCTTAAACGGTATTGTTTTTGTTTTGCTAGGTTTACAACTTCCTATGGCGATGCAATCAACCTGGGACGATGTTTATATTAACAACTTTATTGTTATTGGATATGTATTAGGTATTACCGCTCTTATTGTCTTTCTGCGTTTTGTTTGGGCGCTTGTTATGACACGTATAGCACGTAACCCTGAAACAGGTAAACGCGATAAAATGTCTAAAAATACGTTGCGCAATGTCTTAACTACAACGGTGGGTGGACCCAAAGGCGCTATTACGTTATCGATTATATTCTCTATTCCGTTTTTCTTATCTGACGGGTCAGCATTTCCTCAGCGTTCTTTAATCATTTTTCTTGCATCGGGTGTTATTCTTTGTACGCTATTGCTAGCTAATTTTCTTTTACCTGTTTTGGCGCCCAAAGAAGATGATTCCGATACAAAAAATGAAGCGCTTCAAGTAACCAAAATTGAAATTTTGCGAACCGTTATTGAGCGTCTTATCTCAGATTCTAGTGATGAAATAGACCGTGAAACCAACGATGTAGTTCGTTCTTACAATATGCGTATTGCTTCTATTCGTGATGCAAGTGATATTGAGCCACCTTCAACTACTAAATTAAGAATTCAAGTGATTGATTATCAGGTTGATAAGCTGCTTGAAGATTCAAAAAACAAAGAAGTTGATTATTATCTTTGCTTTACCTATCTGCGTCGTTTGGCTCAGCAAAAATCGCTCTTAGCTCGCGAAAAAGAATCGCTTTGGTCGTTTCAAAAATATGTTGGTCGCGTGCGTGTTTTATTTCAAGCGCTCAAAAAATCGATTGCGAGTTTATTCAATACCGATATCCACGACAACGATGAAAAAATGCGCTTGATTCGTATTAAAGGCGAAGAGTATGCTCTTGAATATTTGGGTTCTTTAGTTAATGATTCGAGCTATCCCAGTGAAATTGTTGCAAAACTTATAATTGGGCATGAAACAGTTTTAGCTATTCTTCAAGCGAGTGATGATGACGTTGATTCTCCGAGTGTTTTGGGCGAAGCAACTCGTTTACGGGAGGTTCAGCGCAAAGGGCTTCAATATGAAATTGAAGAGATCCAAGATTATTATGCAGCAGGGCAGCTCACTCGTCTTCAGGCTAAAGAAATGCGCGATAACGTAAGCCTTATGATGATTGATGTGGAAGATCACATCTAAATAACAGGCATGTCTTCATGGCTTCTTTAGAAGAGATAAAAACTCAATTGGCTTTTGTTCCGGCGCTTCCAGGGGTTTATCTATGGAAAGATAAAGAGGGGAACGTGATATATGTTGGCAAGGCAAAGCAGCTCAGGGCTCGCATGCGCCAATATGTTAACTATCAAGATTCACGCATTAAAATTCCTCTTCTGGTTTCTCAGATTGATTCATTTGAATATGTGGTAACCGAAAGCGAACATGAAAGTCTGATTTTAGAAAAAAATCTTATCAAGCAGTATTCGCCATACTTTAATGCAGATTTTAAAGACGATAAAAGCTATCCCTTCATTGCGCTTACTAAAGGGGATGTGTTTCCGGCAATCAAATACACGCGTGAAGCCCATAAGCCCACCACGCGTTATTTTGGTCCCTATACCGATAGCAGGGCAGCAAGAAGTCTTATCGACATTGTCCGAAAGGTTATCCCTCTTTGTAGCTATTCGTGTGCCGAGTGGCGCAGGCTCGATAAGAAGCTTAAAAGTGGCGTTTCGTTTGATGAAATTTCTTTTGATGCGCGTCCTTGTTTTGATGCGCATATTGGTCTTGGTCCAGGCGCTTGTGTGGGACGTATTAGCCCTGAACAATACCGTGAGCAGGTAAAAAAAATTGAGCGGTTTCTTATGGGGGAGCGAAAAGAATTTTTAGATGAGCTCTATGCGGAGATGGGCATGGCTGCTCAGGCGCTTGATTTTGAAAAAGCAGCTCGCATCAAAAAAAATATTGAAACTATTGAATCACTTAACGATAAGCAACATGCAGTTTCGTCGCGCAGGCTCAATGCCGATGTTGTTGGGGTTTATAGAGAAGAAACCATCGCAGGAATAACGGTGCTCATTATTCGTGAAGGCACCATAATTAACAGCAATGAGTTTATTTTCAATAAAGGAAACAATGTTCCTTCCGAGGAATTACTTCGCATGTTCGTATTGCGCTATTACGATTCAACCTCATCTATTCCTCATGAATTGATACTTGCAGAATTTCCGGAAGATTGGGAAGTTTTAGAAGATTGGCTCACCACAAAGCTTGATAGCGCTCACGGGGCGCACGTTACCTTTACGCTTCCTAAACGTGGAGAAAAGCATGCTCTTTTAGAACTTGCGCAAAAAAATGCTCGTCATGCTCTGCTTAGGTATAAAACTCGTAGTAGCTATGACGATAAGCGCATCAATGCGGCGCTTCTTCAGCTTGAAAGTGCGCTCGCTCTCGAACATCCTCCCTACCGAATTGAATGCTTTGATATTTCAACGATTCATGGTAAGCATTCGGTTGCTTCGATGGTTGTTTT
This sequence comes from uncultured Eubacteriales bacterium, assembly GCA_963653545.1. Lineage (GTDB taxonomy): Bacteria > Actinomycetota > Coriobacteriia > Coriobacteriales > Eggerthellaceae > Anaerotardibacter. Next base: position 4,181 of record CAVJWZ010000001.1, read on the forward strand.
TACCAATGGACGCCCCGATAAAAGCCAGTATCGAAGGTTTAAAATACGCCTTCAAAGCGATGAAGCTAACGATTTTGCCATGATGAGTGAGGTTTTTGATAGGCGCTATAATGCCGATAAAATGAAGGATGAGAACTTTGCGCAAAAGCCTGATTTGATTATTGTTGATGGCGGAAAGCCCCAGCTTACTGCAGCGCTTCGTCAGTTAAAAGAGTTAGGTGCCGATGATATCCCTGTTTGTGGTTTGGCAAAACGCGATGAAGAATTGTTTGTTCCCTGGCAGGAGAGTGGACCTGTTGTGCTGCCGAGCGGTTCGCCAAGTTTATATTTGGTAAAGCAGGTTCGTGACGAGGCACATCGTTTTGCTATTACTTTTCATCGGGAGCTTAGGCGCAAAGCAATGACTACGAGCATACTTGATGAAGTCGTTGGTGTGGGGCCAAAGCGAAAAAAGAAGTTACTCAAAGCGGCAGGCAGTTTTACCAAGCTCAAAACTATGTCACTTGAAGAAATTAAACGTCTTGATGTTTTACCTGATGCTGTTGCTGAAGAGGTGTTTGCTATATTAAGGCAGTATAATGAAAGCAACAATGGTGCAATTGAAGGAAACGATGCACATGAGTGATTCTCATACTGAAGAAAAATTAACTTCTACTATAACGGAAGCAAATGGGCATCCTGGCCCTGATGTGGTAATTATTACGGGGATGAGCGGTGCTGGTCGAACTGAAGCAATGCATACCTTTGAAGATTTGGGCTATTTTTGTATTGATAACCTTCCACCATCGCTCATTATGAATATGGTAAGTTTGGCAAGTCTACCGGGGCAAAATGATTTTGCACGAAAACTTGCCATTGTTTGCGATGCCCGCAACCGCGAGTATTTTAAGCAGCTGGTAGGCGAGTTACATAATCTAAAAACTGCTGATGTTACCTATAAAATTATCTTTCTTGATGCAAAGGATGATTCGTTGATTGCGCGCTATAAAGCATCACGACGACGCCATCCTCTTTGTGTTAATAATTCATTTACTATTGCTCAAGCTATCGAACATGAGCGCAACTTAACGCACGAGCTCAAAGAAATTGCCGATTCATACATCGATACAACGTATATGACTCCACGGATGCTTCGTGAAGAATTGCGTGCGCTCTATTCAAAGGAAACCGATAAAGAGGGCATGAATGTTGTGGTATATTCCTTTGGTTTTAAGCACGGCGCTCCTACCGATGCTGATATCGTAATAGATGTACGTTTTTTACCAAACCCTTTCTATATTCCTGAGTTACGCGGGCTAACGGGTCTTGATGCTCCTGTGCGTGATTATGTTCTCAATAACAATGAAACTAAAAAATTTCTTTCGGCGTGGGAAAATTTGCTTACTTGCGTAATGCCTGGTTATGTTGCTGAGGGTAAACAGCATCTTGCTATTGGGGTGGGGTGTACGGGAGGGCAACATCGAAGCGTTGCTCTGGCTGAAAAAACAGCAGAACTTCTCAAGGAGCAACACTATAACGTCAACGTTGCACACCGCGATATTGCTTTGGCTGATACGTCAAAGGTGGCAACAAAATGACAAGTCGTCCCTTTTCGCATAATCCAGCTTTAACGGAGCGATTTCAGGCGGTATCGGTTGATGTAAGCAAAGATCATATTAACTATAGCTCACTAAAAGCTGTCGTAATTGGGGGTGGAACGGGGGCTCCCGTTTCTATTCGTACGCTTTTGAAGATGGGCGTTAACACTTCTGCTGTTGTGGCTATGGCAGACGATGGGGGCTCTACCGGTATTCTTCGAGAAGAAGCCCATGTAACCCCACCGGGTGATATCCGCAAATGCTTGGCTGCTTTTGCTAAAAATCCCAACGATCCTCTCACTAAGGCGTTTAAATATCGCTTTGAGTTTGCGCGCAATCATACGCTGGGAAATTTAATGCTTTCTGCGCTCGAAAATGCAACCGGATCATTCCCGGAGGCAATTAAAATTTGCGGAAAGCTCCTTGACGCGCGAGGGCATGTGTATCCTTCAACGCTCAATAACATTACCTTATGTGCAAAAACTAAAGATGGGGTATTGCTCAAAGGACAGGCAAATGCCTGTAAATCGCCTACCGCTTTAGATGTTGTATGGCTTGAGTCGCCTGAGGAGTGCATGCCTTACATGGAGGCTCTTCGCGCCATCCGCGATGCTGATTTAATTGTTTTAGGTCCTGGTTCACTGTTTACTTCTATCATTCCTAACTTATTAGTTCCAGGAATTATCGATGCCATTTCTCAATCACAAGGAAAAACGCTTTTTGTTTGCAGCTTGGCAGATCAACAAGGTGAGACATGGGGGCTAAGTGCCCTTGAGCATGTTCAGGCGTTACTCAAGCATGGTATGGCGGGAATTTTGGATTACGTTCTTATTCATTCGGCTTCAAAACCATCGTCTACCCGTTTAATGACTGGCTCGTTTGAGGCGGTTGCTGGGCAGGGTGCCCTTGATACACGCTATTGCGAAGAGCGTAAGGGAACTCCATTAAAATCAAAGATTCAAAGTGTGAAGGTAACGCAAGAAGATCTTGAAAAATTACGGCAGCTTGGAATCGTTGTCTTACTGCGTGATATGGTTGATCCACTTCGTCCAACATGGCATGACCCCGAAGCGCTTGCGCAGGCTTTTGCGGGGGTGTTTAAGCTTTGTCTTTCACGACCGAAGTAAAAGAAGAGCTTTCACGCGTTGAGCCGGTTTGCTCGCATTGTATAAGTGCAACGCTTGCTGCTCTTATACGTATCGAAGGCACGCTACTTTTGAGCGGAAAAGGTCAATATCGTCTTGAGGTTGCTACTGATGCTTCTGTTGTTGCGCGATTTGTTATTAAGGCATTGCATGAGATATTCGGTCTAAAAACCGATCTTACCATGCGTAGAAGCGTTCTCCATAAAACGCCAAATTGGCTCATTGAAGTGCCGAGCCAAAAGGGTCTTAATGCGGCGTTGCGCATCTTGGGGGTTCTTGATAAGGATGGTCATTTGGAGCGTGGCATCAGCAAAGATCTGGTAAAAAAACGCTGTTGTGCAGCGGCATATTTACGGGGAGTTTTTTTAGGAAGTGGATTTATTGCAAATCCAAAAGGAGATTTCCATTTTGAAATAGGTGTGGAATCAAAAACAATGACCGATGATGTTCTTGAGCTGATGGCTTTAGCAGGCATTCCCGCTAAAGTTACCGAACGAAGAAATTCATTTACTATTTATCTTAAAAGCGGGTCTGCTATCTCTTCCTTTTTGGCGTTTGTGGGAGCGCATCAGTGCGCGCTAAAAATGGAAAATGAGCGTGTTTTAAAAAGTGTTCGCAACGATGTTAATCGTAGGGTAAATGCAGAAATCGCCAATCAAGCAAAAACAGCACAGGCATCAATTGGCCAAATTCAAACCATTCGTTCTGTTTTAGAGCATCATGATATTAAGACGCTGCCCCATGCTTTGCAGGAATATATTCGTTTGCGGGTACGATATCCCGATGCCTCTTTAAAGGAGCTAGGCGAGATGGCTAATCCGCCTTTATCAAAATCGGCGATTTATCATAGAGTGCGCAGGCTAGAACAAATGGAAAAAGAGTTATCTCGTACAAACTAAGAAGGCTTGTTTTAGAGTAGTGGTATCATATTTAAAGGTATGACGTCGTGCGTTTTTTGTGCGCGATACATTGATAAACTTTTATGAAAGGGGAACAGTATGGCAACCAAGGTTGGCATCAATGGCTTTGGTCGTATTGGTCGGCTTGCTTTTCGTGCAATGGAGAAAGATCCTGATCTCGAAGTCGTAGCCATTAATGATCCTGGCGATATTAACGCCTTGGCTCACCTACTCAAATACGATTCTATTCATGGCCGAGTTTATGATTCGGTTACGGTGGAAGGCGATTGTATCGTAGTGGACGGGCACAAGGTGCGCGCTTTGGGTGAATATGAGCCCAAAAATCTTCCCTGGGGCGAGTTAGGCGTTGAAATTGTTGTTGAATCAACAGGCTTTTTTACCGATGCCCATGCAGCTCATGCTCATATTGATGCTGGTGCAAAAAAAGTTATTATTTCGGCTCCAGCTAAAAATGAAGACATTACCATTGTTATGGGTGTAAATGATGGCGAGTATGATCCTGAAAAGCATCATGTCATTTCAAACGCTTCTTGTACTACTAACTGCCTTGCACCTTTTGCCAAGGTGTTACTTGATACCTTTGGTATTAAGCGTGGCTTCATGAACACCATTCACTCTTATACTAACGATCAAAAAATCCTCGATTTGCCTCATAAAGATTTGCGTCGTGCTCGTGCCGCTGCGCTTTCTATGATCCCCACCACAACGGGTGCTGCTCGTGCGGTTTCTTTGGTTTTGCCTGAGCTTAAAGGCAAACTTGATGGTTTCGCCACCCGTGTTCCTACCCCTGATGGGTCTATGGTTGATCTCACCGTTGAGCTTGAAAAATCGGTAACCATCGATGAGGTTAATGCTGCTATTAAAGCTGCAGCAGAAGGTCCTCTCAAAGGGATTCTTGCCTATGTGGAAGATCCAATTGTTTCTTCAGACATTATTGGTGATAGCCATTCGTCACTGTTTGATAGTAAGCTCACCATGGTTCTTGGTGGTGAGGGTAACTTTGTTAAGTGCGTTTCTTGGTACGATAACGAATGGGGATACTCTAATCGCGTTAAGGATCTAGCAAAGATTTTGCTTTAAATAAAGAGTGCTAGGTTTTTAAGTTGTTTACGCGTACAAAGGGAGCGTCTCGTTTGAGGGCTCCCTTTTTATTACGGAAGGGTTATATATGAGTTCGATTAAAACGTACACCGATGCCGATGTTTCAGGTAAACGCGTATTAGTTCGTGTTGATTTTAATGTCCCGCTTGACGGAGATACTGTAACCGATGATACTCGCATTAAAGCTGCGCTACCTACTATTGAATACCTCATTGATAAGGGCGCCAAAATTATTCTTTGTAGCCATCTTGGACGTCCTGATGGCACGGGATATCAAAAGGAATTTTCCTTAAAACCAGTGGCTGAATATTTATCAAGCGTAGTAAACGTGCCTGTTCATTTTGCCGAAGATACTATTGGGGATAAAGCTCATGCTGCAGTTGATGCTTTGTCAAATGGCGAGATTGTGTTACTTGAAAACCTTCGTTTTGATAAGAGGGAAAAGAAAAACGATTCGGAATTTGCCAAAGAACTGGCTTCACTGGCAGACCTTTATATCAATGATGCCTTCGGTGCGGCGCATCGTGCTCACGCCTCAACAGCAGGGGTTGCCGCCTTTCTTCCTGCGTATGCAGGCGCTTTGATGGCAAAAGAGGTTAGCACGCTAACGTCTATGCTTGATAACCCTAAGCGCCCCTTTGTTGCTATTTTGGGCGGCTCAAAGGTATCCGATAAGGTTTCTGTTATCGATGCTCTCATCGATAAGTGCGACACACTCATCATTGGTGGAGGAATGTGTTTTACCTTTTTAGTTGCACAAGGTTATAGCGTGGGAACATCTCTGATGGAAAAAGACTGGGTAGAGCGCGCTTCTCAGATGCTTGAAAAGGCTGAAAAGGCGGGTGTTTCTATCCTGCTGCCTGCGGATGTAGTGTGCGCTGATGCTTTTTCTAATGATGCGAAAACGCTCACCTGCTCAGTTTCTGAAATTCCCGATGATATGATGGGCTTAGATATTGGGCCAAAAACGCTTGATTTTTATTCTCATGCCATTGCAGGCGCTAAAACGGTATTTTGGAATGGCCCCATGGGTGTTTTTGAAATGTCATCTTTTGAAGCGGGTACCAAAGGCGTTGCAGAAGCGGTGGCAGCTAATAAGGTAGCAGATACTATCATCGGTGGCGGCGATAGCGTAGCTGCGGTAAATAAGTTTAATCTTGGAAGCCAAATGACGTTTATTTCTACAGGCGGCGGTGCTTCTATGGAACTTGTTCAGGGAGAGGCTCTTCCGGGAGTTGAAGCTCTTAAATAGGGAGGTTGTTATGCGCAAATATATGATAGCTGGCAATTGGAAGATGAATAAAACGCTTCCAGAAGCGGTTGCTCTATCTCAGCAATTATGCAATTTGTATAACCGAAATTGGGCAGATGTGGATGTTGTTCTGTGTCCGCCTTCAATTGATTTAAAGGCGGTTTATACCGTTTTGGATTTTGATAAAACCGAGATTTCCCTTGGTGCCCAAAACGTTCATTGGGAGCCTTCAGGCGCTTTTACGGGTGAAATTTCTATTCCTATGATTAAAGAAGTTGGTTGCGAATATTGTATCGTTGGTCATTCGGAGCGCCGCGAAATGTTTGCAGAAACCGATGAAGCTGTAAATCGTAAGGTTAAAGCGCTTGTTGCCTCTTCGGTGGCGCCTATTATTTGCGTGGGCGAATCGCTTCATTTGCGTGATGCGGGAGAATATACAGAGTTTGTATGCGCTCAGGTTAAAGCTGCGCTTGCAGGGCTTGATGAGCTTGAAATGAAGCAGATTATTTTTGCCTATGAGCCTATTTGGGCAATTGGCACAGGCAGAACAGCAACGCCAGAGCAGGCACAAGAAGTTTGCGCTTCTATTCGTCAAACAATCGCTGGGCTTTTCACGCCTGAAATTGCCGAGAATACGCGCGTTTTATACGGTGGCTCTATGAATCCTGGAAACGTTGATTCTCTTCTAGCTCAAAACGATATTGATGGTGGGTTAATTGGTGGTGCGGCTTTGAAAGCTGATACCTTTAAGCAGCTTATTGAAGCTGCGCATATCGCTCAGTAAATAATGCGTCTTATCTAGCCTTATCTATGCAATTAAAAAAGGAACTATATATGAGTGTTTCTCAATCAGATCTTACCCTGCCTGCGGCGTTGATAATTATGGATGGCTTTGGTCTTGCTAGTGCAGGGTCTCGTAATGCCATCAGTTTAGCGAATACTCCCTGTTTGGATGAAGTGTTTGCCACCTGCTCAAAAACAACCCTTGATGCTTCGGGGAACCCTGTTGGCTTGCCTGAAGGACAAATGGGCAACTCGGAAGTGGGGCATTTAAATATTGGTGCGGGTCGCATCGTATTTCAAGAATTAACACGCATAGACAATGCTTGTGCTAATAAGTCGCTTTATGAAAATGAAGTGCTTGTTGATGTATGCAAGTATGTTCGTGAACATAACTCAACGCTTCATCTGATGGGTTTGGTAAGTGATGGGGGTGTTCACTCAAACAACGAACATTTATACACCCTCTTAGATATGGCGTGTGAGCTGGGTGTTTCTTCAATTCGTGTTCATTGTTTTATGGATGGGCGCGATGTTCCTCCTCGCAGCGGTAAAAAATATCTTGCTGAATTGGAGAACAAAATAAGCCAGTTGCCTTCTGGTATAGATTGCCAAATTGGTGTTGTTTCGGGGCGCTATTATGCGATGGATCGCGATAACCGATGGGAACGTATCAAGTGCGCTTGGGATGCAATTTGGCTTGGGCAAGGCGCTTGTAATCTTTCGGTTCAAGACATGATGACTGCCTCTTATAATCAAGATATCACCGATGAGTTTATTGAGCCTGTTTGCTTTTCATATGAAGGCGTCAAGCAAAACGATGCCTTCATATTTTTTAATTTTCGCCCTGATAGAGCCCGTGAAATTTCTCGTGCAATATGTGACGAAGCTTTTGATAAATTTGAGCGCAAAAATTGGCAAAAACCACGGTTTGTTTGTCTTACTGAATATGACCCTACTATTCCCGCTGACATTGCCTTTCCAAAAGAATGCCCCGAGCATGTTTTGGCTGACGTTCTTGCCGAGAGCGGCTTAAAGCAATATCACATTGCGGAAACTGAAAAATATGCTCATGTTACCTTCTTTTTAAATGGGGGAGTAGAAGAGCCAAAAACAAACGAAACGAGGGTCTTGATTCCTTCTCCTAAAGTTGCCACGTATGATCTTCAGCCTGAAATGAGCGAACCAGAAGTTGCTCAAACATTGCATGATGCCATTTTGGCAGATGAAGCTGATGTTTATATTGTTAACTTTGCTAATTGCGATATGGTTGGTCATACGGGTATTGTTGATGCGGCAAAATCAGCAGTAGAGGCTGTTGATGCTGGTGTTGCAAGCGTACTTGAAGCTTTGAAAACAAAAGGAGGAGTTGCGCTTCTTACAGCCGATCATGGTAATGCCGATTGTATGATCGCCGAAGATGGCTCTCCGTTTACAGCACACACTACCGCTCCGGTGCCCCTTGTTCTTATTAATTATGCAGGGAAACATTACACGCTCAAAGATAAGCGTGGCTCGCTTTCTAATATTTCTCCAACATTTCTTGAAATGATTGGAATAGAGGTTCCTCAAGAAATGACTGCAGAATCTCTCCTTGTCAAAGAATAAGAACTTTGGCATAATGATGTGTTTGTACGGCAATATATGCGTTAGGAAGAAACTTTGTCTGTTGTAGCTATCATATTTTGTGTCCTTTTGGTTATTTCTGGGGTTGGTCTTGTTATCTTTATCCTCATGCACTCTGGTAAAGGTACTGGTGTCTCAGATATGATTGCAAGTTCTATGTATAACAACCAACAAGGTATGAGTATTGTTGAGAAAAACCTTACAAGAATCACTATTATTCTTGCAGCAGTGTTTTTGGTTTCTTTGATTGTTCTTATGATTGTTTATCCTCAAGGCACTATTGCCTCTTAGGACACATTGACGAGCGTCATTAATCTGTTAGACTTACCAATCGCTGAATATTTCAGTTTCAGTATTAAGGGCGGTTAGCTCAGCGGGAGAGCACTACCTCGACACGGTAGGGGTCACTGGTTCGATCCCAGTACCGCCCACCATAAAATTAGGTCAGGATCTTGATGGTTCTGACCTTTTTTAATAAGACAATTCTTATGTTTTAAGGTTAGCGGTATGAATATGAATATTTCTTTACAGCAATTGCGTTTTGTTGTTGAAGTTGTTGAGTGTGGTTCAATTAATGCTGCAAGTCAAAATCTCTATATTTCCCAACCAACGTTGTCTTCTTCTATAAAAGATGTTGAAAGAGAGTTAGGGATTGAGATATTTAATCGTACCAATCGGGGTATTACCCTCACGAGTGCTGGTACGGAATTTGTTGGGTATGCTCGCCAGATCTTAGAACAGGTCAATTTGCTAGAATCTCGCTATTTTTCTTCGTTTCATACGAGAACAGGAAGACTTTCGGTCTCATCGCAGCACTATGCTTTTAGCGTTAAAGCTTTTGTGGAACTAGCTGAAGAATGCGACGAAGAAGAATATGAATTTGCCCTTCGTGAAACGCGTACCAATGAGATTATTGAAGATGTTAAAAGCTATCGCAGCGAGATCGGCATTTTGTATTTGAGCAATTTTAATCGTAAAGTTTTAACTAAAATTTTTGCCGATGCCGATTTGGCGTTTGTGCCTCTTTTTGAAGCAAAACCTCATATCTTTGTTGGCGCTCATCATCCCTTAAGTGCTTGTAAAAGCGTAACTCCCGATGATTTGCAAGACTTCCCCCGTTATTCATTTGAACAGGGAAGCAATAATTCTTTTTTCTATTCTGAAGAACCTTTAGGGCAATTGCCCCATCGGCAAGAAATCACCTATTCAGACCGTGGCACATTAACCAATCTTTTAACCAATCATAATGGTTTTACCATATCTACCGGCGTGTTATCTGATGAGATGAATGAGGGAATTGTGGCAATTCCTTTAGATGTTGATGAAACTATGACTGTTGGATATATAAGTCATGCACATCTTGAATTGAGCGATCTTGCACAGCGCTACATTAAAAAACTCAGACAGGTTATTAGTGCTAATCCTACGGTAACAACCTATTTTGAGGCGGAATCAGAAAAATAAAAACTTTGAATAAGCCAATTACAAAAGCTGTAAACCGTTTCATGCTAATGAAGCCCGTCATCAGGCTCAACGTGAACAAGGATATCTTTGGCTTGAGGAAAGGCTTCATTGATGCGAATTTCTATATCATCTGATAGTTGATGCGATTCAAGCACGGTCATATTAGGGTCAACAAGTACATGTAAATCAACATACACTTCATCTTTAGTGCCTCTTGAGCGAATCATATGAGGCTTTTTTACGCCAGATATACCTAAAACAATTGCGCGAATATCTTCTTCTGGAATACGCGATTTATCTGATAGCGTTTGAAGCCCTGCTCTAAATACATCAACGGCGGTAAGCAAGATTGCCACCATAACAACAAGCGCCATAAGGGCATCTGCTGCAGCAAAGCCTAGCTGCATCAAAACAAGCCCTATAATTACTCCCGTTGAAACCAAAGCATCAGAGAGTGTGTGCTTTGAATCGGCGACTAAGATTTCGCTGTTGAGGTTTTTACCGCAGGCGCTTTCGTAGCGTGAAACCGAAATGTTGATTATAAGCGTTGCAACCATAACAACAAACGATAGGGGTGTAACGGTTGCATTGAATTCGTTGTTTATAAGAGAAATAATTGCACTCGATCCAACCTCGGCAGCAGCCAAGAGCAATAAAATGCCAATGATGAGGCTTGCGTACGTTTCAAATTTAAAGTGCCCATAGGGATGATCATGATCTGCGGGTTTGGTTGCAAGAGAGATACCGATAAGTCCAACCACGTTGCCCGCTAAATCAAATACCGAATGTATGCCATCGGCTTGCATGGCTGTTGAGCCTGAAATTATGCCATAAATATATTTTGCCAATGCCACGCCAAGGTTTAAAAAAAGGACAATCCACAAAACGCGCTTGACCTGTATAATCCGCTTGCTTTCGATTCTTTTTGCTGCACGCATATTTACCACCCCTTTCTTAATTGTTGTTTGAGTTATAACTCTATATGTCAGCTTGGTTTAGGTGATCAAGACGCGTGAGCCTTAATTCGATCGCTACCAGTTTGCCTGCAACTCCTTTCAACTCGCTTTTTGTCTATAACCTCCAAGATTGTTTAACCCTTATAGCCCGCTTTTTGCCCTGATATAAGAAAAGAGCCCCTATAAGGACTCTTGAAATCTACTTGGTGTCGGAGGCGGGATTTGAACCCGCACGCCCGGTAAAGTGGGCACTAGCACCTCAAGCTAGCGTGTCTGCCGTTCCACCACTCCGACGCGCGTTGCAGCATTGACTATATTAACAAAAGCATCGATGGTTGCAAGCCTTTTTTAAAAAAATCTTTGATTAACCCTTGCGTCATTTAATTATACCCGTATAATAATTGCTTGCGTGCGGACGTGGCTCAGTTGGTAGAGCATAACCTTGCCAAGGTTGGGGTCGCGGGTTCGAATCCCGTCGTCCGCTCCATTTGATTACATCCGGTTGGATTGGTTATTCGGCCGGTTTTTTTATCGGCGACGTGGCCAAGTGGTAAGGCAGAGGCCTGCAAAGCCTTTATCCCCGGTTCGAATCCGGGCGTCGCCTCCAGCTTACAGTTGCGGACGTGGCTCAGTTGGTAGAGCATAACCTTGCCAAGGTTGGGGTCGCGGGTTCGAATCCCGTCGTCCGCTCCATTTAATTTGAAATCTTTTACTTGTTCTCTTTTTGTGACTAAGACTTTCAATTTCTCATGGTAAGATAACTGCGCTGTGGGGGAGTAGTTAGCTTTTTTGTGAGCGGCTACGTCAACATCATGGTTTTAACTAAACCTGGCGTACCTTAATTAACGAGACTCGCGGTGAAGGGTTAACTTTCACCGCGAGTCTTTTTTGATGTGAGCAGGAAAGGAAAGTAATGGATCTCTCAATCTTCGCTACACCAGAGGCTTGGATTAGCTTAATTACGCTTATGTTTTTGGAAATCGTTTTAGGTGTTGATAATTTGGTATTTATTGCGATAACTACCGATAGACTTCCTGCTGAACAACAACATCTAGGGCGCAAACTTGGTCTTCTTGGCGCCCTTGTTACGCGTATTTTGTTTTTATGCTTTGTCTCTTTTCTGGTGCATATGACCAACCCTTTGTTTACTATTCCATTCATTCAAATAAACGGTGAAGCCCTTGGCTTTTCTGTTCGAGATCTCGCGCTTTTTGTTGGCGGCGTTTATCTGATTTATAAGGGAATAACCGAGATTATTTCAGTTATTAATTTAACGGAAGAAAAAGAAGCACAAGGAGATTCCGATAAACCGCGAAAAGCTATTTCAATGGTGCAGGCAGTTGCAACCATTATGGTGATGGATTTGGTATTTTCAATCGATTCAGTTATTACAGCGGTTGGGCTTGCCAATCATCTCATTATTATGATTATCGCGGTAATGGCTGCAGTATTTCTTATGATGGCATTTATTGATGCTATTTCTGATTTTATTAACTCGCATACCGAAGTTAAAATTTTAGCGCTTGTATTTATTGTAACCATTGGCTCATTGCTTGTTTTGGATGGCTTAGGCATTAATTCGGGTATTAAGATTCTTGATATGCATGCAGAAAAACTCATGGTTTATTTTGCTATGGTGTTTGCTGTTATTTTGGAATTACTTCAAATGAAATATACGAAAAATTATCGCCTATGGACTGAAGAAAAGAACCGCGAACTTATGCAGGCGCAATCTTTGGAAGACGAGGCTCAATAAGGAACAACAACAAATAACAATTAGCAAGCTTATGTGTGCTTACTAATTGTTGCTGTCTTCACCGCTTTCAGCAAACTTTTCTCGATGGTCAAATAAGGCAATGCATTCTTCGGAGACGATATAGCGTACCGCACCGGGAAGGCAACGTGCGGTAAAAGGAGTTGAGAATTGTGTTGCCTCACCATCGTACTCAAGGAGCATTGCCGGATCGGCGTCAATGGTTATCTCGCGTCCTCGATAAATTTCTACGGCACCAATTTTTTTCGCCAAATCACCTGAATGATCTACCGCTTTTGCAAAAACGGTAGGTAAAAGCTCTACTGCATTTTTGGTTTTTAGTACAACAAGGTCAAGCATTCCGTCGCGGGGGAGGTTTTTGTCAGAAACCATAAGATCGAATTGAATTTTTGAGAAGTTGGTAATAACAACCCCAATGCCTGAGCTTTTTATTGTTTGGCCATCTATAGTGATGGTAAATTCGGAAAATTGAGGAGAAGGGTTGGTGAGTGCTGCTTCAAAATAAGCAATAGGTCCAAGAAGCTTTTTCTTGCTGCTGGCGTTGCTCATGATAAGTTGATCATAACCGCATCCCGCCATCATAGTAAAGCCAACCTTGGTGGTTTCGCATTCAATTTCTCCTAGATCAAACAGCAAGGTGTTGGCTTGATCTGCAAGCTTAGTAAGAGCATGGGGTTCGCTTGGCGAAAGTAAGTTAATTGCTAACAGGTTTGCCGTTCCTGCCGGGAAGGGCAAAATAGGGATGTTGGTATTTCTCAATTCATAACTTATGGTTGAAATCGTTCCATCGCCGCCACAGGCAACAACAAAATCGAAATTTTTTGCATCCTCAAGCAACTTAGAAAACGGTGTTTTGCCATTGAAAAAACGTATGGTAACAGAATCGCCATCAACAGAATACGTGCGTATAAAATCGTATATTGCTCCTTCGCCATATCCTGATCCGAGGTTATGTATGACTAAAACATTCAAGTAATACCTTTCTGTTACTATGGATATTACATGATATCAATTTTTACTTTGCAAAAAATTAATAAAACGGTTTTGTCTATAAGCAAGATTGTTTAGGATATTAGAAGTTTTGTTGTTCCCGATGGGATTATTACCATGTTAATAGATGATGATTCGCAATTGCAGGCGTTTGTAAAGTGCTGTTTAAAAAGCTCTTATATGGCCATCGATACTGAATTTTTACGTGAAAAAACCTACTACGCTCGCTTATGTCTTATTCAGGTTGCCATAGAAGGAGAAGTTGCAATAATAGATCCATTTGCTATTAAGGATCTTTCATTGCTTTGCGATGTGCTTATTTCACCGGATATTGTAAAAATTTTCCATGCAAGTTCTCAAGACATTGAGATTTTATATCATGAGACAGGGGTAGTTCCCCATCCGGTGTTTGATACTCAAATTGCGGCGGCGCTTCTTGGTAAAACCCAGCAATCTTCTTACAGTTCTTTGGTCGCATTATATTGTTCAGTAAATCTTCCCAAAAAAGATTCTTTTAGCGATTGGTCACAACGTCCACTTAAAGAATCTCAACTTACCTATGCCGCTGATGACGTTATATACTTGCCAAAAATTTATCACGACATGGTTGAAATGCTTGAGGCAAAACATAGACTCCACTGGCTTGATGATGCTTTTGAGGAAATTTCAAATCCAGAGAAATATGAGATAAAACCATATGAGCGTTATCGAAAATTACGCCGTGTTAACCAGCTAAATGCAAGGCAAATGGCTGCCGCTCGTGAGTTTGCTGCATGGCGTGAACTCAGGGCTCAAAACCTCAATATTCCTCGAAAATGGGTTGTTTCTGATGAACAGATTGTAGAAGCATGCAGACGCGAAGCCCGCACTATTGATGAGTTGTATATGGTGAGAGGGATGAGAGAATCTTTGCGTGCAGCAGAAGCGCGTCAGGTTGTTGCTTGTATCAAAAAAGGGCTTTCTTGTCCCAAGGACGAACTTCCGTGTGTACGTGAAAAAGTGAGAAACGAACACAACGTTGATATTGTAGTTGATCTTATGAATGCTCTTGTCCATTTGCGCGCGCGGGAAAATAATATTGCACCGCAAACTCTTGCGCCTCAAGCAGAGCTTATGAAGCTTGCGCGAGGTCATGATGATGAATGCGACCTTCTTAAAGGTTGGCGTTATAAAGTAATCGGAAAAGAGCTAAAAGATTTACGAGAGGGTAAATTTTCGTTACGAATTGCTGACGGAAATCTGAAAATTATCAAGCGGTAATGCTTCCGAATAATTTTTTAGTATCCTATTAAGCCAAAGATTAATCTCGCGAGGAGAACGCTAAAATGATGTCTTATATTTTGCTGATCGTTGTAACGCTTGTTATTGGTTTTGGCGCACAGGCCTATGTTAGTTCCCAAATTAAAAAATATAGCCACGTTCCAAATTCAACTCAGATGACAGGTTATCAAGTGGCTACTGGGATGCTCGCCTATTACAACGTCTCAGGGGTAGAAGTTCGTATGGGCAGTCACGGTCAAAACTTCTTTAATCCAAAAGATAATTCCATTACGCTTGATCCTGAATCGTTTAACGGAGCAACTATTACTGCCACAGCAACTGCCTGTCATGAGGTTGGGCATGCATGTCAATACGCCCAAGGCTATACAGCTATGAAGGTTCGTTCTGCGTTAGTCCCGGTAGTTAATTTTGCTTCTAATACATGGATTTTTATTTTTCTTATCGGTGTTTTTCTCAACCTGGCAGGGCTTGTTAATTTGGCAATTATTTTTTACGCTTTCGCGGTGTTGTTTCAAATTGTTACTTTACCTGTTGAATTCGATGCAAGTAAACGTGCGCTTGCGTATATGGAATCAACAGGGCTTCCTGGGGGGGAGCGTGCGGGCGCCTGGAGTGTACTGCGAGCATGTGCCCTTACCTATGTTGCTGCTGCTCTCATTTCTGTTTTGCAGCTTCTTTATCTTCTCGGCAATCGTGAGTAGTAAATATGGAGAGTTCTTGCACTCAAAAAGATGCACTCAGTGTCTCTTCGGCACTTGCGATAGTAAAATCACATCTTCAAGAGCATACTTTCAAGATTCTTGGTGAAGTGTCTGAGCTCAATGACAAACCTGGATACAAAGCGGTTTATTTCACGATTAAAGATGATAAGGCTACGCTTCCTTGTTTGATTTGGAAGAATCGATACCATGCAAGTGAAGCAAAGTTAAGTATTGGTGCAAAGGTTGAAGTAACAGGAAGATTTAGCATTTTTCCCGCTAAAGGACGCATGAATTTTGATGTTTTTCGTATTGCTTTAGCAGGGGAAGGAAATTTACGCTTACAGGTTGCCCGGTTGGCTCAAAAACTTAAAGTTGAGGGACTTATGGAGCCTTCGGCTAAGCTACCGTTGCCAGAATATCCTATGAGTATTGGGCTTGTTACCTCGCCGCGTGGTGCTGCGGTATTTGATGTTTTAAGAACGCTGCGCAGGCGTTTTCCTGTGGCAAAAATTGTTTTTGCAGGTGTTGCCGTTGAAGGAAAGCAAGCAGCAGAAAATCTTACATCTGCCCTTCGTTGTGTTGCTGCGGCTAGCCCTGAAGTTATTTTGCTTGTTCGCGGCGGCGGATCGTTTGAAGATTTAATGCCTTTCAATGATGAAGCTCTCGCTCGAACAATTGCTTCACTGCCTATTCCGGTAGTCACGGGGATAGGGCATGAACCCGACACGTGTATTGCAGATATGGTTGCAGATTTAAGAGCGTCTACTCCAACAGCCGCAGCAGAGTCGGTTGCTCCTCAATTGAGCGAAATTAATGAGTATTTACATCAGGTTAAAAAGCGCGCCTCAAGCGTCATGCTTCATCGCATATCGCGTTCGTATGTATATCTTGATTCTTTCGCTTCAAGACCTTCTTTAAGTAATCCTTTTTCTCTGCTTGAATCTGACTCACAGTTGCTTGATCATTTGAGTGGTCGTATTGAATTTATGTTGAAAGATGTTTTGACGTCTAGCAATCGCGAGCTTGCTTTGATTGATGCGCGCTTTACTCACCTTGGTAAAACATTGCTTTCAAGCAAGCAATCAGAAGCGGCACTTATGGTATCGCGCCTCAATGATCTTTCACCGCTCAAAACACTTGAACGTGGTTGGTCTATTGCATCTGATTCGCAAGGTAATGTAATAAAGAGCGTTGATCAGGTAACTGTGGGAGACGATCTTTCCATCCAGGTTACAAACGGAGAAATTCTTTGCAAAGTGCAAAACAGCAATGAACAAAAACTTTTTGAATTGGTGTCTTTGGAGGAACAATGACTAAAGCAACAGAAGAACATGAAATTGATCTTACGTTTAGAGAAGCCATGAATGAACTCAATTCAATAGTTGAACAGCTTGAGAGCAATACGCTTGAACTTGAAGAGAGTCTTGTTAAATATGAAAGAGGCATTGCTCTTTTGCGTTATTTAAGGTCGAGTTTAAATAACGCTCAGCAAAAGATTGAAGTTTTGATGGGTGAACTCGACACCAGCGTAACTGATGAAGAAATTGATACCAATTTATCCAAAGCTTAGACGTTCTATTTCACCAGTTACCGAAAATGGTTCTGAGTCTATAACGCTTCATTTTTATCCTCTGTACAATAGAGTCTATTGTTTGAAATAAGGAGGGAATCAGTTGAATATTCTTGTTATCAATGCGGGTTCGTCGTCATTGAAGTATCAGCTTGTTGATGTAGACACCAATAAAGTGAGTGCTCGTGGCCTTTGTGAACGTGTTGGTAGCAAAGATTCTTTTCATAAGCATGGCATTGATGATAATGAGGTTGTTCATGAGCAACCTCTTAAAGATCATATTGAAGCCATGCGTGTCGTTCTTGATTCTCTTATCAATGGTCCCGATGCGGTAGTTTCTTCGCTTTCTGAAATCAGTGCTGTTGGTCATCGCATTGTTCATGGTGGCGAGTATTTCAAAAAATCAGAAATGATCACCGATGACGTTATTGCTAAAATTGACGAGCTCGCAGAACTGGCGCCCCTTCATAATAAAGCAGCGTTGAGCGGTATTTTTGCTTGTCGCGAGCTTATGCCTGATACTCCT
This sequence comes from uncultured Eubacteriales bacterium, assembly GCA_963653545.1. Taxonomy (GTDB): domain Bacteria; phylum Actinomycetota; class Coriobacteriia; order Coriobacteriales; family Eggerthellaceae; genus Anaerotardibacter. The sequence goes on from CAVJWZ010000001.1 coordinate 21,844, forward strand.
ATGGTGGCGGTGTTCGACACAGCGTTTTTCCAAAGTCTTCCACCAAAAGCTTACATGTATCCAATTCCTTATGAGTATTACGAAAAATATGGCATAAGAAAGTATGGGTTTCATGGAACTTCTCACCGCTATCTCTCCGAACGAGCTGCAGCAATTCTTGATGAGCCTTTGACCGATTTGCGCCTTATTACGTGCCATTTGGGCAATGGTTGCTCGATTTCTGCGATTGATCATGGGGTACCTATCGATACCTCTATGGGTTTTACCCCTCTCGATGGTTTGATGATGGGTACGCGATCAGGCTCAATTGACCCTGCTATTATTCCTTTTTTGATGGAGCATGAAAATCTTTCTTCAGATGAAATCAATAACATATTAAATAAGCAATCGGGGCTTTTGGGTGTATCGGGCATTAGTAATGATTTGCGTAGCGTTCGCGATGCTTCTAATGCAGGAAATCCTCGAGCTATTCTTGCCTATGAGATGTACTCAAGCATTGTAAAGAAATATATTGGGCAATATCTTGCTCTCATGGCAGGAACCGATGCCATTGTTCTTTCTGCTGGTGTTGGCGAAAACTGCCAGAAAATGCGCCGAATGATTTTTTCAGGCTGGCAGCCTATGGGTATTATTTTAGATCAGGAGAAAAACAAGCAGCGAGGGTTTGAACGCATTATTTCTCATGAAAAATCTCGCGTCCCTATCATTGTTATTCCAACCGATGAAGAATATATGATTGCTCGTGACACCTACGACATTATCAAGGCAAACTCGCAAATTGTTCCCGTCGTTCCCCTTAAGAGTGTTTTGTAACTTTTTACAACCAGCAAGTATTTAATAGCGTTTTGAGTCATAGTCCGAGTTTTGGCTAGTTCAAACGCATTAAAAAACGGAAGAAACAAAGTGCTTCTTCCGTTTTTTGATTGTGAGATTTTAGCTAGTTACATCGTTTGAGCTTGAACGCACGTAATGGCAATTACGCCAACAACGTCTTCAGCGGTGCAGCCGCGTGATAAATCATTTACCGGGGCAGCAAGCCCTTGAAGAACAGGACCATAAGCTTTTGCTCTGCCAAGGCGTTGTACCAATTTATATCCAATATTTGCAGCATCAAGGTCAGGGAAAATTAACGTGTTGGCATGACCTGCTACAGGTGATCCAGGGGCTTTTGATGCACCGAGTTCAGGAACAATAGCGGCATCAAGCTGCAGCTCACCATCACATACTAAATCGGAATAGTGTTCTTTGATGTAGGCAACAGCCTCTTGAACTTTTTTGGCGTCATCATTTGATGCGCTGCCATAGGTTGAATGGGAAAGAAGAGCAATACGAGGCTCTTTGCCAAGAAGGCGCTTAAATGAGTTTGCGGTAAGGTTGGCAATATGGGCAAGCTTTTCTGCGGTTGGCTGAACTTCAAGGGCGCAGTCAGCAAAAGCAAAAATTCCATCTTCACCCAAATCACAATCGGGCACATCCATCAAAAACAAAGAACTTACCATAGGGGCACCCGGCGCAGTTTTAAGAATTCTGAGTGAGGGAGAAAGAATTTTAACAGTAGCATGGCAGGCACCACCAACAAGACCATCGCAAAGACCACTTTTTAGCATTAAGACAGCAAAATGAATAGGGTCTTTTGAAAGCTCTTCGGCTTCTTCTTTGGTCATCCCTTTATTTTTGCGGAGTTCATAGAGTAAATTTGCAAATTCTTCACGTTTATCCGAGGTCAAAGGATCAATGATGGTTGCATCTGTGAGGTTATAACCTTTGCTTAGCACTTCTTTTTCATTGCCTATGATGATGACATTTGCAATATTTTCTTGAAGAGCGGTTTGTGCTGCTTCAAGGATACGATCATCGTTTCCTTCGGGCATAACAATTGTTTTCTTATCTTCTTTTGCACGCGCGATAAGAGTGTTTATGAATGAGCTCATTGATAATCCTTTCATGTGCTGTTGTGTTTTTAATTATACTAAGCCCTGTGCCAAAAACTATTCATATTGTTCAAGAGATATCTTTCATAGATAAACGGGTACCTTGCTTTCACCGTCTTTTAATAAGGGTGTCTATGATTGAGTGGTATTATTCAGTGGCTTTGAAATTATGTAACACTTTTGAAAGGCCATCAAATTATGAAAACGATTTCATTTGCGGTTCCTTGCTTTAATTCTGCAGAGTATATGGAAGCGTGCGTAGACTCGCTTTTGCTTTGTGGTGACGATATTGAGATTATTCTTGTAAACGATGGCTCCACCAAAGATAACACTGCTGAAATTGCTGATTCTCTTGCATTGCAGCATCCTGATATTGTCAAAGTTATACACAAGGAAAATGGCGGTCACGGTTCGGCTGTCAATGCTGGGCTTGAAGCTGCGAGTGGTCTTTACTTTAAAGTTGTTGATTCAGATGACTGGCTTGACGAGAATGCCATGAAAACAATTATGAACTATCTTCGCAAGCAAAGCGAAAACGTAGCTAATGGTTTTTGTGCTACTGATTTGGTGATATCCAACTATGTTTATGAAAAAGTGCATGAGGGCACCTGTACTCCTATGCGCTACACCAATGTATTTCCGGTAGAAAAAGAATTTTCTTGGTCAGATATTGGGCATTTTCATTCTTCGCAATATCTTCTTATGCATTCTGTTTTTTACAGAACTGAACTTTTGAAAGAAATTGATCTCACCTTGCCCGAGCATTGTTTTTATGTAGACAACATTTTTGTGTATGTACCTTTGCCCCATGTAAAATCTATCATGTATTTTGATGTGGACTCATACCGTTATTACATTGGTCGCGAAGACCAGTCGGTCAATGAGAAGGTTATGCTTTCGCGTATTGATCAGCAAATTCGCGTTACTAAAACCATGATTGATGCTGTGGATCTTGAAGCAGTTTCCGATAAAAGGCTTCGTCACTACATGAGAAATTATCTTTCTATGATGATGTGTATTTGCTCAATTTTTTTGCGCATGGAGCCAACGGAAGAGAATAATATCAAGCGGCAAGATATTTGGGATTATTTAAAATTAAAGGATGAAGGTTTATATAAAGATTTACGTAAAACATTGCTCAATATGGGATCGAATTTACCCACAGAATTTGGTCGTAAAGTTGGGTTGAGCGTTTATCATTTAGCCCAGAAAATTTTCAAATTTAATTAAGCCAACCTGAATCTGTACCAAATAATATGCGAGCCAAGTTTTATGGTTGCATGGATTTATTTCCATGTTTATCAATGGTTTAGAAATAACGGTATTTAGATTCTATGCACTCTTACTCTTTATAATCTTCTGGGTTCTTTGAAGAGCTTTTTGTTGTTGCGCTTTTTATGCGCATTTCATGACCAAACTGTAACATGTTTTCTCCGAACTTTTCGGCAATTGCATCACGTGCTTTAAGGAGATCTATGTTTTCATTTGCGCATGTGAGAAGTGGGCGTTTGTCGCTTGCGCACTTGGTGTCATTGTTATCAAAAAGGGTAGTCTGTATCGGGTCTTGTTTAAAGTCGCTCACCCCAACACCTATAAGTCTAACAAGGTCAATACCATTCCAGATTTCGTCAAGCATGGCATAGAGATATGGGAGCCAATGCAGCTCATTTGATCCTAAGTTTGGAATTTTTTTCTGACAACTTTTTCGGGTGAGATCTTCAAAACGAATTTTTAAATGAAGAACCGATCCAACAGTTTCTTTGCGACGTAGCTTTCTGCCAACTTTATGAGCAGTAGTTGCTATGAGTGCTTCAATATCCGATCGCTCAGAGGTGCTTTGCGCCAGCGATATTTCGTTAGAGATTGATTTTGCTGGCTCAGGAGTATCTGTTAGTGGCGTATCTATTCCTGCACAGCGCAGGCGCATACGCTGTGCGTTTTTTCCAAAAACACGTTTTAAAATACTTTGATCTGATTTTGCCAAATCGCCCAAGGTGTGTATGCCATATTGTTTAAGTGTTTTTTGAGCAGCAGGTCCAATGCCGCTCATTTCTTTAATAGAAAGGGGAGATAAAAAAGCTTTTTCTTCTCCGGGATACACCACGGTTAACCCACAAGGTTTATTGGTGTTAGAAGCAATTTTAGCTACTGCTTTAGAGGTACCAAGCCCTATAGAGCAGGTTATTCCAAGCTCCTTTATATTTTTTTGAATTCTTTGAGCGATGTGTATTGGATGTTCTTTATTAATGCGTGTAGGTGATACATCAAGAAATGCCTCATCAATACTTACCTGCATAAGATGAGGAGATTCAAAATAGAGAATATCCATCACTTGTTTTGATATTTCACGGTAACGATGAAAATTGCCGCTGGTCCAAAATGCTTGAGGGCAAAGTTTTACTGCTGTTTGAGAGGGCATGGCAGAATGAACCCCAAAAGCACGCGCCTCATATGAAGCTGTAGAAACAACGCCACGTTTATTGGGGCTTCCGCCTACAATGACGGGCTTATGCCTCCACTCTGGATGATCTAATTGTTCGACAGAGGCAAAAAAGGCATCAAGATCTACCAGCAAAATGGCAGACCCTTTCCAAGGAACTAAAGAATTTTTAGGTGTAGCATGCTTGTCAGAGCGATTATGTATCAACTTATTTTTCATAGCATCATTTTAAAGCACGCAATCAATAAATATGTGGTAGGGTAGTGTTTCCTCGTAACAGGGGATACGGTATATAGCAAGGAAGTTAACGTGCAGGCTTTTAATTCTTTTACAGAGTTAGTCAATGGGATTTCTGCTTCAAGGCAGGAAACTTCAACGTTGCCCTATGATATTCGTGCCGAAATTGATTGGATCGATTTTTCTTGTACGGCTAACCCTTTAGGTACTCCCAAAAGGGTTAGGGATGCTATTAGCCGGGCGATAGGTGAAGGGGATTTGTCTTTTTTGCCTAATCAAGATGGCTCTCATTTGAGTAGAACTTTAAGCCGCTATTATGAAATGCCTGCCGAAAGCTTTCTTGCAGGAACAAGCTCTACTGCTATGATTGCCGCTATTGCTCAAGCATATCGACCTTGTAATGTCGGAATTCCAACACCAGCTCCTGCGGAATATTTCTTAAGTGTTGCTAATGTTGGGCATAACCCTCTCAAGCTTCAGAATCCATTTTCGCTCTCAGCAATTGATCCAGAGTTGGCCTTTTCTAAAGGGTTAACTTTTGATGCTGCTGTTTTAGCTAATCCAAGTTATCCTTGTGCACGGTTACTTAATGAATCTACGCTTAAAAGGTATTTAGATGCATGTAATTGGGTAATTATCGATGAATCCAAAGTTAACCTTACTCTCGGTGGAGAGTCGTTTGTCGAACTGACTCAAAGCTATGAAAACTTGCTGGTAATAAGAAATATTTCAGAAGATCTTGGCATGCCGGGTATCCCGCTCGGTTATATTGTTGGTCATCAGTCAACCATCAAGCATATTCGCCGCTTTAGCGATGGAACTTCCATCGGCATGTTTCATGAGATTATTGCCAAAGAGCTTCCTTATGTTGAAGATTACAATGAAGAAACCAACAAGCTTCTTGATTCCGAAATCCCTTGGATGCAATGCATGTTGAGCCTCACTCCTGGAATTAAAGTTTTTCCCTCAGAAGCTAATTTTGTTATGTGTTCTTTAGAGGAGCGAGCAACAAGAGCATTTGGAATAGCTAATGCAGCAGATCTTATAGTTCGCCTACAAAAAGCTGGCTTTACGGTGCGTGATTTAGCGGGTATTCCTGGTATTGAAGGGGACAAATATTTTCTTGTAGCCATCAGAACACACGAAGACAACGAGAAGCTTATTTCAGCCCTGCGCGAAATTATTGTTTCGGGTACATAGCTCGTTAGTTTCTTGACGTTCGTTTGTTTTGATAATCGGTATAAGAATATCCTCATTATCGGTATTAGATGCCTATATCAAGATCAAACAATTTTTTGTAGTACGTTTTGAGTGAATAGATTGTTGACCTTTTTAGCTGATTTAGTAGTTAAGTAGCTTCCTTGACTATTGAAGGCTGGTTTATTTGGTTATAATCGTTCAGGTTGTTTATTTGAAAGAAAGGTTGATTATCGTGGCTAAAGGCTACAAAACATCAATGAATTTGCCACGCACTAAGTTTCCTATGCGTGCAAACTTACCTGAAAACGAACCTAAGCGCCTCAAATTTTGGAATGATATTGATATTTACCATAAGGTGCTTGAAAAAAATAAAGATAATGAGCCCTTTATTTTGCATGATGGGCCTCCTTATGCAAATGGGCCAATTCACCTAGGACACTCATTTAATAAAATTCTCAAAGATTTTGTTATTAAATCACATGCTCAACGGGGCTATTTCACGCCTTATGTGCCAGGCTGGGATTGCCATGGGCAACCAATTGAACATATGGTTGAAGTCAAGCTTGGCCCTGAGAAGATGGCTAAGATCGATCAGCCAACGCTTCGTCGCTTATGTCGTGAATGGGCAGAAAAATACGTTGATATTCAACGAGAGGGCTTTAAACGTCTTGGTGTTAATGCCGATTGGGATCATCCTTATCTCACCTTTACCCATGATTATGAAGCGGGCAACGTTGAAATTTTCAAGACCATGTATCTTAATGGTTCAGTTTATCGAGGTCGTAAGCCAATTCATTGGTGTAAGACATGCCATACAGCTCTTGCAGAGGCAGAAATTGAATATGGCGATGAGGTATCACCTTCAATTTTCGTAAATTTTAAACTTGATACGGTACCTCCAATTTTTGAGGCAGCTGGAGTAACAAATCCTGCATATATTCTTATTTGGACTACTACTCCTTGGACCTTGCCTGCTAATACGGCGGTTTGCTTGGCTCCAGAAGCAGATTACGTAATGGTTGAAACCAATGAGTTCTGCACCATTATGGCCTATGAGTTGGTTAAAGAAGTTGCTCAAACCGCAGGATGGACAGATTATCGTATTGTCTCTGATGCAGCGGGCAACGCAGTTACAGTTAAAGGCAAAGAGTTATGCGGAGCAACCTATACGTGTCCTATTCGCCAAGACCTTAAAGGCATGGTTATTTATGGCAATCATGTAACGCTTGATTCTGGTACGGGTGCTGTCCATACTGCTCCCGGTCATGGTCAGGATGACTATCTTGTTGGTCTTGAGTTTGATATCCCTATTCTTATGCCTGTTGATGACAATGGTGTTTTAACTGATGAAGCTGGGCAATTTTCTGGCCTTAGTGTTGATGAAGCTAATCCTGCCATTATCGCATGGCTTAAGAGTCAAGGTGTTTTAGTTGCTCATGTAGATATCAGCCATAGCTATCCTCATTGTTGGCGTTGTCATGAGCCAGTTATCTTTCGTGCAACTGATCAGTGGTTTGTTTCTATGGATAAAAACGATCTTCGCAGAAATGCGATGAAAGCGATCGATGAAACAGTTACTTGGATTCCTGAATGGGCAAAAAATCGTATCGGTTCCATGGTAAGCGAACGTCCTGACTGGTGTATTTCACGTCAGCGTTCTTGGGGCGTTCCTATTCCGGTGTTTCGCTGTGGTAAGTGCGGTACCACCATTGCAACCGAGCAAACATTTGATGCGGTTATTGAACTCTTTAAAAAAGAAGGCTCTGATGCGTGGTTTATTAAGCAACCGAGCGATTATTTGCCACAAGATACGCGTTGTCCGTCTTGTGGCTGCAGCGAAATTGAACCGGAAAAGGACATCCTTGACGTTTGGTGGGAAAGCGGCGTATCGCATACCTCAGTTTGCAAACAGCGTGCAAATGAAGGGCTTCGTTTTCCTGCTGATATGTACCTTGAGGGCTCGGACCAACATCGCGGTTGGTTTCAATCTTCACTGCTAACTTCGATTGGTGCCTATGGTGTTCCTCCTTATAAATCGGTAATGCACTGTGGATTCACCGTTGATGGCGAGGGTCGCAAAATGTCAAAATCGCTTGGCAACGGAATTGATCCTGCTGATGTTATGAAATCTTACGGTGCAGATGTGCTTCGTCTCTGGGTTGCAAGTGTTGATTATTCTCAAGACGTAAGCATCTCAGATGAGATTTTAAAGCGCACGAGCGAAACCTATCGTCGTTTGCGCAACACTTTCCGTTTCTTACTTGGCGTATTGGATGATTTTTCTGATGAAGTTGCTGTTACAAGTTGGGATAAATTAACACCCCTTGATCAATGGGCTTTGGTTCGACTTGCTCGTTTGCTCGATGAAGTCAATGCGGCCTATGACGCTTATAAGTTCCATCATGTGTATCGTTTAATTTATGATTATATTGTTGGTGATTTGTCTGCGGTTTATATGGATGCACTGAAGGACCGTTTATATTCTGAGGCACCCAATTCTCCAATCCGTCGAAGTGCGCAAACGGTATTAGCAAATGTACTTGAAGTGCTTGTTCGTGTTTTGATGCCTATTATGAGCTTTACCACTGAAGAAGTTTGGCAGAATTATCCCGAAGCTCTAAGTAAGCAAGATAGTCATCCCGAAAGCGTTCAGCTTGCTGGTTGGCCATCGATCAATGATTTTGTTCCAACTATTCCACCTAACGTTGTTGGTCGTGTTTCTGAGGAATTTGAGGTAATTCTTAATCTTCGTGATGAGGTCACCAAAGCTCTTGAAACAAAACGTGAAGAAAAAGTAATCAACAAAAGCCAAGAGGCGGATGTTGCAATTTTTGCGCCGCGTGATCTTTTGGATGTTTATCAAGCAAAAGATGCTGCTTTTTACGAAGAGTTATTCATGGTAAGCACCGTAATGTTTAGCGAAGCCTCTGAACTCATCGTAGAAATTACTCCTTCTTCAGCAGAAAAATGTCCTCGTTGTTGGAATTATCGTGAGGTGGGGAACAACGCACACTATCCAGAGGTTTGTGATCGTTGTGCTGCTGTACTTGAAGAAATCTCGTTTACTTAAGATTAGTTTGTATGAGAGATGCAATTTTTAAAACCTTAAAAGCACGCAATCTTATTCTTTTTACCGGATGCGTGCTTTTTTGGGTTGTTATAGATCGAATTACTAAAGTTTTTATCGATTCAAATTTTGCTGCGGGCAACATTATAGTTGGGAATATCGCTAATCTTTTCCAACTTGATTTAGTTCATAATACAGGTGCTGCTTGGGGTTCTTTTTCAGGCGCAACACTTGTATTTGTGATAATAGCCTTTCTTGTGTGTGTTCTTGTCTGCATTTTTGTATGGAAAGAGGCACCTGTTGCCAATCGTGCTGAAATAATAGGATTAAGCTTATTGGTTGCAGGCGGTATAGGAAACGCCATAGATCGTGTGCTATATGGTTATGTGGTTGATTTTATAACCCCTACGTTTATTGATTTTCCAACGTTTAATATTGCTGATATAGGCGTTACCTGCGGAATTATTCTTGCTGCTTTTGGCTATATAGTTCAGTCAAAGCAAACAAAGGCATCTTCAAAAAAATCTCAAGGGAAAGATTAATCAATGGCTCGCTCACTCTCTACTACCGTAAGTGCTTTATATGCCAACATGCGCCTTGATTCTTTTCTTTTTGAGTCGGGATTATACCCTTCTCGTAGCAAGGCTGTAAAACAAATTGAAGCTGGTAAAGTATTCATAAATGGTAAGCAGTCAACCAAAAAGACACTCGTCCAAGCCAATGACTTCATTGTCTATGAAGAATACGAAGAAGAGCAGCATGCTTTTCTCGAGCCTGAAAATATTCCCCTTGATGTTGTTTATGAAGATGATGATCTTCTTGTTTTGAATAAGCAAGCTGGCTTAATTTGTCATCCTTCTCCTGGGCATCCTAGGGGTACATTATCAAATGCTCTTATCTATCGTTATGGTCGTGAGAATCTCGCGCATATTCAAGGAGATGACAGACCTGGCATTGTCCATCGCCTTGATGGTGACACAACAGGCCTTATGCTTTGCGCGAAAAACAATGAAGTTGCCTATGAATTGCAAGATGAAATTCGATCCCGCAATGTAAATCGAAAATATCTTTGCTTGGTGCATGGCAATATAGCAAGCGATACGGGGCTTATCGATGCACCTATTTTTAGAAGTGATAAAAATAGGCTCAAGATGCAAGTTTCAGACAAACCGCAGGCACGATCTTCTGTTACCACCTTTAGAGTTCTTGAACGTTTTGATGCAGATAGAAAAGATAATGGATTCTCCCTCATAGAATGCAAGCTTTACTCAGGAAGAACTCATCAAATTCGCGTTCACATGGAATATATCAAACATTGGTGTGTTGGTGATCAAACATATGGCACTCCTGGAAAAAGCGATAACCTTGGCTTGGTGCGACAGTTTTTGCATTCGTATTTTATTGAGTTTGAACACCCAAAAACTCATGAGATGCTTCGTTTTGTACAGGTACTTCCACTTGATCTACAAGAAGCACTTCGCACATTGCAAGAGCGCTCAACAGGTCTTACCGATGCCGGTAGGGAAGTATTTTCTCTCTATACTGGCGATGATATAAGTAGCTTATCTTTGTATGATCAGCTAGAAAATATCTCATCTTTTTCTAAGTGTTAGGCTTTTTTCCTACATCGGCTGAAACAGTCATATTGTGAAAACGCGCTTGCATCCAATCATCGGGAAACCATTCATCGAGCAGTACGTCTATCTGATTGGCAGGGGGGATATTTTCTGTCCGTTGACCTTCCCGATTAAGGGCTAAGACCGTAAAAATAATATTTAAGGTCATAAATATCACCATAGCTACACTAACGATTTTGTAGAAAATGTTTTCTTGATTCACTAAGAGTTCAATTTTTTTGATAAGGGGAAGAATTATTCTTACCCAAAACAACCCGAGGGTTCCCCACATAACACCAAACATAAAGTTGGTTCTACCATTAATGGAACCAAAGGTGCCGGTGTAATCCCATGCAATTGCATGCCAAAAGGTTTCCATCATCCAGCTTGCGGAGTACTCGAGCGCAGAGCCTAAAATCATAGCTATAAGAAAAATAATAAGATTGTGTGTGTAATAAAAACGATTTAAAAACAGCGTTAAAACCACTGCACCAACACCATAGATTGAAGAAAAAGGCCCCCAAACCAATCCAGCCCTGCTTTCCCATTCTTGATATACAACAAGATGGAAACAGTCCTCAATTAAAAGACCCATGGCGGATCCTATAACAAAAATCCAAAAAAGAAGGAAGAAATCAATGGGCAAATAACGAGGAGCTAATTGGGCCATCAAGCTTTTTATGAACTTGGTTTCTACAAGTATGGTATTAGAGAGTATATCTTTCATAGCGTATGGCGTCCTTGATTTCTTATGATGCCTTAAAACATCCAGCGCCTACTATATCAGAATTGAATTCTTTGCCCTACAATAAGTGCACTGTTGTTTGTAAGGGGAAAAGATGACATCTCAAACTAAAAAAACTGTTCTTATTGGAATAACTGGATGTATTGCAGCATACAAAAGTTGTGAAATAATACGACATCTTCAGCGTCAAAATATTCATGTTAAAGTTGTTATGACAGAGCATGCTACTCATTTTGTTGATCCGCTTACCTTCAGGGCCCTAACTCATGAACCCGTTGCGGTCGATTTATTTGATAATCCGTCCGATCCCATTCATCATATCTCCCTTGCGCAAGAAGCTGATTTGTTTCTTATTGCTCCTTGCACCGCAAATGTTATGGCAAAACTTGCCTGTGGCTTAGCGGATGATCTGCTTACTACCACCGCTCTTGCTACCACTGCCCCTATCGTTATTGCTCCTGCTATGAATGTCCATATGTACGAAAATGCCGTAACACAGCATAATATGCAAGTTTTACGAGAGCGCGGTATCGATTTTATTGAGGCAGACTCTGGCTACTTAGCCTGCGGAGAAGTAGGGAAGGGTAGATTAGCTGAACCTTCGTGTATTGCCGAGGAAGTTATCAAGTATTTGGCGGCAAACGAAACCCAACTCGAATTTGAGCAAGATCTCAAGGGAACCCGCATTATGATTACTGCTGGTCCTACTATTGAGCCTATTGATCCTGTGCGCTATCTTTCTAATCGTTCTTCGGGCAAATTTGGTTATGCCATTGCCAAAGCTGCATTAGATCGCGGAGCTGATGTTACGCTTGTTTCTGGTCCCGTTGCCTTACCGTGCCCTCAAGATGCAAAAATTATGTATGTAGAAACTGCTCAGGAGATGCTTCAAGCTGCAGATAAAGCTTTTAGCGCCTGCGATATCGGTATTTTTACAGCAGCTGTTGCCGATGTTCGTCCGACTTCCGAGGCTAGCAAAAAACTCAAAAAAGGAACTGACGATTTGGCGCTCTCAAATATTACTTTAACTGAAAACCCCGATATTCTTTCCACCTTAGCTCATGGTAAAGTTGATCAGATCGTGGTTGGTTTTGCCGCTGAAACAAATGATGTTATTGAGAATGCTCGTAAAAAGCTACAAAAAAAAGCTGCCAACATGATTGTTGCCAATGAGGTTGGCCCTGATAAGGCTTTTGGAAAAGATGAAAATGAAATATGGTTTGTAACTGAAAATAATATTGAGCATGTTGAACCAATGAATAAAGATCTTCTTGCACATAAGGTTTTAGATAAAACTCTAGAACTTTTCTTTTAAGATTTATTGAAATAGAACTTTTTTATGAGTATTATATTCAGGCTGAATTAAGCATTTTGCGGGACGTGGCGCAGTTTGGTAGCGCACTTGACTGGGGGTCAAGGGGTCGCAGGTTCAAATCCTGTCGTCCCGACCAGTAAATACAAGGGAATTGAAGGGTATACTTTTGATTCCCTTTTAGTTTTTTCTTTCGTTAAAATAATTCGACCGCGAAGACGTTTTGCTGATTCTCGATATCTCCCAACGATATTCTCCACTTACCGAACAAATAGAGGGTCAAATCAACTCGAAAAGCTCTTATAGCCAATAAAGCTATACAGTGATAGTGCGGCAAGAAACCTGTCGCATTTTTCTTATTGGCTCCTTAAAAAGGGGGAACATCTATGGAAATGATTGGATTTCTTGTTTTGTTTCCGATTATCGTAGCTGGGCTATTGTTGGTAATCAGGCAAAACGTTGCACGAAATATTATTGTGTGTGGCGCAGCTGCCATAATTGGTATAGGTTCCATTGCTTTGGTTGCTATGAACCTTGGAACAACTGGCCAATATTTTTATTTCCAGTCTGAAATTGTTGATTATGTATGCTTAGGCATCAGTATTCTCATTGGTATCGTTATTATTTGTTATGCCATTAAGTATAAAAATCCTTTAGCGCTTGTTTTAGCTCTTATTCAACTAGCTGCTATGTTGGTTTTTGAATTTGGATTTGCTCAGGATGCCGTTTGTTTGCGAGGTCTTTATCTTGATTCGCTCTCACTGATTATGGCCTTGATAATTGGCATTATTGGTAGTGGCATTTGCGTTTATTCTATTGGCTATATGCATGACTTTTATTTCGGTTTAACGCACACTTCCGATGGCTTGCCTCATCAAAAAGATAGGCGTCCAATCTTTTTTGCACTTATGTTTTTGTTTCTAGGTGCCATGTTTGCAATTGTATTTTTCAACAACTTGATTTGGCTTTTTACCGCCTGGGAAGTTACCACAGTTTGTTCGTTTTTGCTTATCGGATTCACTAAAACAGAAGAGGCTATCAGAAATTCATTTCGTCAAATTATTATGAATTTGTTGGGCGGCATTGCTTTTGTGGCTGCTCTCTTTTTCTTGGTAATTCAATTTGACTGCATTGATTTTATGGATTTCATTGTTGTTGGAACTGTTGCTCCAGCATTGGTTGTTTTCCCTCTTATGTGTTTAAGCCTTGCAGGGATTACCAAAGCTGCTCAAATGCCGTTTCATACCTGGCTTTTGGGCGCCATGGTTGCACCAACGCCAACGAGTGCCTTGCTTCACTCTTCGACCATGGTAAAAGCGGGCGTGTTCCTCCTTGTCAAATGTGCACCGATCTATGCGGTTTCATTTGCTCCCTCAATTATGGTTATTCTTATTGGCGGTCTTACGTTTTTACTCTGTTCGCTGTTGGCTATCTCTCAATCAAATGGCAAACGTGTACTGGCCTATTCGACGATTGCAAATCTTGGTCTTATCACTGCTTGTGCGGGCGTTGGAACAGCTGAGGCAATTTGGGCAGCAATTTTCCTCGTGATCTTTCATGCCGTTGCTAAAAGCTTGCTCTTTCTTTGTGTTGGAACGGCTGAGCACCATATTGCTTCCCGTAACATTGAAGACATGGATTTGCTGTTCATGAAAATGCCACGTTTAGCTCGCATGATGATGGTTGCCATTATGATCATGTTTATCGCGCCATTTGGTATGCTAATTGCCAAATGGGCAACGCTTGTTTCTTTTGTCGATACTCGTCAATTTGCGCTTTTACTTATGTTGGCCTTTGGTTCAGCGGCAACATTTATGTTCTGGGCAAAGTGGCTTGGTAAGCTTGTTGGTATTGCGGGGTCCCCTGAAAACATCGAACATACCGTTCATCGAAGTGAGTGGTTTGCCACAGGGTTAATGGCCCTCTTGGCTATTTTAGCTTGCGTATCTATTCCCGTTATTTCCAACTCCCTTGTTGAGCCTTATATTGGTTCAGTATTGGGCATTAGTATTCAGCCAATTTTGGATGATAATTTAATCTTATCTGCAATCATGGTTATTTGTTTGGTTGTTCTTTTCTTAGGTGCTCTTCGCAAAAAGTCCCCCAAAATGCGCCGCGTTGAACCTTATATGGCAGGCGTTACCTTTAGAGATGACAAAGACAGAACTTTCATTAATTCGCTATCTCAACCACAGGAGGCAACCTCAAGAAATTGGTATCTAGAAGGTTATTTTGGCGAAAGGCGCCTTGGACCTATAGGAACGGTGACCTGTTGGATATTGATAGCCGTTGGGTTTATATGGGCAGTCTTAGCTGCTGTTGGTATTATCACGATGTTTTAGTTGAAAGGAGGCGTCAATGAATACGATTTACACTATTTTAAGTACATTATTTGCATCTCTTGCGTTTGCTCTGGTTGCATCTGTTTTAGGTTGTCTTCTCGCAGGTCTTGATAGAAAAATTACTGCGAGAATGCAGGGTCGTGTTGGACCTCCTTTGCTCCAGCCATACTACGACGTTCGCAAACTTCTTAAAAAGGAATACGTTGGAGTTAATGCGGCGATCGGAACGTTTGTTGCAACTGCTCTTATTTTTACGTTTGTTGCTGGGGGTATCTTTTTCTCAGGTGGCAACCTTTTGTTGTGTATTTTCATCATCACGCTTGCGGAGCTGATGTTTATTGTTGCTGCCTATGCCGCACGCTCTTCATATGCAGAAATTGGAGCTCATCGTGAAACGCTTCAGGTTATGGCTTATGAGCCTATGGTGTTGTTGTTGGGCGTTGGATTTTTTATGGCAACAGGAAGCTTTAATGTCTCAACAATTTTGCATGTGGACGCCCCAATCATTGGTCCTCTTGTTGGTGTGTTCATTGGTATGCTTTTTATCTTGACTATTAAGCTTCGTAAATCACCGTTTGACCTTTCGTATTCGCATCATGCGCATCAAGAATTGGTAAAGGGCGTAACCACTGAAATGTCTGGTAAAGTTCTTGCTTGGGTCGAAATTATGCATTGGTGTGAGAATATTTTGTTCCTTGCTTGGATTGCAATATTTTTTGTATGGGCGAGCCCACTGTGTATTCCCCTTGTTATTGTTGCTTTGGTGCTAGTTTATTTCTTAGAAATTTGGATCGATAACAATTTTGCGCGCGTAAAGTGGCAAGCTCTTTTAAAATCTGCGTGGATTGTAACGTTAATTGCTGGCGGTATAAATATAGCCGTGTTGGCTTACCTGTAAGGAGAAACTAATGTCTCATGTTTCAAAATCTCCTTGGATTATTCACTACGATGGATCGAGCTGTAATGGGTGTGATATCGAGGTTCTCGCTGCTCTAACACCTCTCTATGATGTGGAGCGTTTTGGCATTATTAATACTGGTAACCCCAAGCATGCCGATATCTTCCTGGTTACTGGCGGGGTTAATGAACGTAACAGTTCTGTGGTCAAAGAGATATACGACCAGATGGTTGAACCTAAAGTAGTTATTGCCTGCGGTGTTTGTGCATGCACCGGCGGTATCTTTAAGGATTGCTACAACATTATTGGTGGGGTTGATAACGCTATTCCTGTTGATGTGTATGCCCCTGGTTGCGCAGTACGTCCTGAAGCAATTATTGATGCCGTGGTTGAAGGTCTAGCTATTTTAGAAGAGAAGGCTAACAATATGAAGTCTGGCAAGAAGGGGGCTTAACATGGAATTTATTCAAACATTTCAGCCCATCACAATAGATTCCTTGCTTGATACATGCAAGGAATATAAAGGCAAGGGTTATCGCCTTGCTCAGATTCATCCTGTTCTCGAACAAGACAACACTATTACGATGTTTTATTCCTTCGTTAAGCGCAATGAAGTCATAAATCTGAAAATTGAGAATGTTATTAAAGGTGAAACGGTGATTCCTTCAGTTACCAGCTTGTTTATTGCCTGCTTTGTTTATGAAAATGAAGCACATGATTTATTTGGTGTAAATATTGAAGGAAATCTTATTGATTTCCAGGGTGCTTTTTATCGTTTTGGTGAGGGTGTAACTGCTCCTATGACTATCATTTCTCCTGAGCGATTAGCTGCCCGGGAAAAGGCTGAAAAAATTGCAAAAGCCAAAGCTGCTAAAGCTGCAAAAGAAGCAGCGATAAAAAAACCTTCCACCCAGACACAAGCTATAGAAAAATCTGATTTAGTCCATTCTGATAGCAATAGCAACAATGCCGTTAAGGGAGGGGAGTAATTATGGCTAAAGCAACTGTTATTCCTTTCGGGCCACAACATCCTGTTCTTCCAGAACCGCTTCATCTTGATCTTGTTATTGAAGACGAAACCGTCGTTGATGTTCTTCCTCAGATTGGTTTTATTCATCGAGGTTTGGAAAAACTTGTTGAAACACGTGATATCCATCAATACATCTATGTCGCAGAGCGCATCTGTGGTATTTGTGCGTTTGGTCATAGCATGGGATATGCAGAAACTGTTGAACGTTTAATGAACATTGAGGTGCCTAAACGTGCAGAGTATCTGCGCGTGATTATGCATGAGCTCTCTCGAATGCACTCTCATCTTTTGTGGATGGGTTTAGCTGCTGATGCTTTTGGTTATGAAAGCCTATTTATGCATTCGTGGCGCTTGCGTGAACGAATTTTGGATATTTTTGAGGCAGTTGCTGGCGGTCGCGTTATCTTGTCATACACCTTGCTTGGAGGTGTCACTAAAGATATAGATGCTCCCATGCTTTTGGCTATTAAAGACAAAATCAATGGCATTAAAGATGAGTACGCAGAGCTTTGCGATGCGTTTTTAAAAGATACTTCTGTCAAGAATCGCCTTGTCGGTGTTGGTCATATTTCTTATGAAAATGCTCTTGAGTATGGCATGGTTGGTCCCTTTGCTCGCGCAAGCAATGTTAACAATGATGTCCGTTGTATTGGTCAGGGTGCTTACTCTGAACTCTCTTCATTTGAACCCATTTTAGACACAGATGGCGATTGCTATGCTCGTGTAAAGGTTCGTGCGCTTGAGGTTCTTCAATCAATTGACATCATAAATGAACTCATTGATAAAATTCCCGAAGGTTCGATTTTAAACAAGGTAAAAGGGTTTCCTGAAGCAGGTACAGAAGCTGTCAATATCCTCGAGCAGCCTCGCGGTGAAGTTTTTTATTATTGTTCTGGAAATGGAACAAAATTTCTCGAGAGAATGCGTATTAGAACCCCAACATCACAAAATATTGCAGGCATGACTATGGCATTAAAGGGCTGCGATTTAGCGGATGTCAACATGATTGTTTTAACAATTGATCCTTGTATTAGTTGTACAGAAAGGTAAGAGATCATGGGAAGTTTTAAGCTTGGGAAAATGACCCTCAGGTCTCTGTTCAAAAAACCTGAGACTGTTCTTTATCCTGTTGAAACACGTCCTCAACCAAAGGATTTAAAAGGCAGCATAGAGGTTGACATTAAAAAATGCACCCTTTGCCAAATCTGCGAAAAGCGTTGCCCCACTGATTCAATAAAAGTCGATAAAGAAAACGAAAGCTGGTCGATTGATCGCTTTGACTGTATCCAGTGTCGCACGTGTGTGCGTGAGTGCCCGTTTCATTGCTTGACTATGCTGCCAAATTACAAAAAGCCAGCAACTTCAAAAAGTATTGATTCGTATAAAAAACCTGAATTGACCAAAGAGGAAAAAGCGGAGAAGGCGAGAAAAGAAGAAGAAAAAGCGGCTCGCATTAAAGCCGCCAAAGAAGCAAAGGCTGCACGCGAAAAGAGCGCAGATAAACATTCAGATAACGCATCTGAATAGTCGATTATTGCCCCTGCTTTTTGTATACTATTATGGTCGGGTCACAAAGGCCCGACTTTGTTTTAACGAAGGAAAACTATGGCTGCTAATAAATCTGAAGAATATGTGGTAAGCAATAAAATACTTACTATTCCCAATCTTCTCTCTTTTATTAGGCTCTGCTCAATACCAGTTTTTCTCTATCTTTTATTTAATGATTATAATTTGGCAGCTACCATTTTGTTTGCTGTTGCTGCTTCTACGGATTGGGTCGATGGGCAAGTTGCGCGGCGTACCAATTCTGTTTCTCGCCTAGGGCAGCTTCTTGATCCTGCCGTAGATAGATTGCTTATGATTTCAGGAGTTTTTGGTCTTTTTGTTATTGGAAGGCTCCCGCTCTGGATAATTCTGTTTGTTCTCATAAGAGATTTGCTTTTGCTTATTGGTGGCAGCTATCTAATCTCTCGCTATCATATCCGTGTTCCTGTCATTTATCTTGGCAAAGTTGCCACAACATTTTTATATATTGGTTTTGCAGGTATTTTGCTTAATTGGCCTTTATTGCTTGGTCTAGGATGGGTGGATGCTTCGTGGCTTCCTTTGTTTAATTCTGAACTTTATTCCTGGGGCTATTGGGCGGCGTATATAGGGCTTTTGCTTGCTGCTATAACTACCATTTACTATATATACCAAGGTGTTGCCAAACTTTGCACAGCAAAAAAGGCTTCATTGAGGGCTGATATTGATGGCTGAATATAGAACCAATTCATCTCGATCGCACAAACATGACAAACGTTCTTCGACAGAACGGTCAAGATCACGCCAGGCGAGTACAACCCAGAGAGCTCAACGAGCAAGCCGTTCATCGGTAATAGGTACTGAAAATTTTGCCCAAAATGTTTGGAGCGATACACCGCGGAATAGATCCCGTAATTCCTCTCAGAACAACAGGGATCATCGAGACAATTCCAATGATTATCTTGCACAAATTCTTAATGGGCTCAAACAGATTGGTTTGATGATTTTAAAAATCCTTATGTTTGTTGGCTCAAAGGTATTTTCTTTTTTTAATCGTACAAGAAACACTCGTATTGTGGGAATAGTTTTAGCGATTCTTATCTTGGGGGGGCTTGGAGACTCATTAATTAATATGGGAAAAATATATCCTGGTGTAAAAGTTGGGATAGTAGAAGTTGGCGGCAAAAGTCCTGAAGAAGCCTCACAGCTTCTCAATGACACCTATCAATCAAGAGTGAAATCGAATACGGTTACACTTTTTGCCAGCAACGATGCAAAAAACAATCCCGCAACATCCGATTCTGTTGCCTCGATAGAAGAGCAAATTTCCTATGAAGAATCTCTTGCAAACCGAACACAATGGACTACTCCCGCTTCTGAGGTTGGTGCTAGTTTTGATGCTGAAACATCGGCAAATAACGCCTTTCAGGTGGGGCGGGGCGGCATAGGCGGCCTCTTCTCTCGGTTGCAATGTTTAGTCTTTGGATATACGGTCACACCTGAATGTTGCTACAACAATGAACTTTTTGAATCGCTACGTCAATCCATTAGCTCTTCTGTTGGTGATCCACGAATAAACTATGGGGTTCAAATGAATGGCTCTGTTGCTGAAGTTACCGAAGGGCATGATGGTGACGAGGTAAGTGAAACATGGCTCAAAAATGTGCTTAATAGCTCATATTGCAATGACGAGAAAAACTCTTCTTATGTAGTCAAAGTCGAGCACGCTCCCTTGCAGGTTACGAAAGATATGGCGCAAAATACCGCCGACATCATC
This sequence comes from uncultured Eubacteriales bacterium, assembly GCA_963653545.1. Taxonomy (GTDB): domain Bacteria; phylum Actinomycetota; class Coriobacteriia; order Coriobacteriales; family Eggerthellaceae; genus Anaerotardibacter. The sequence goes on from CAVJWZ010000001.1 coordinate 41,963, forward strand.
AATACTTCAATTGCTCAAGGCATATCTTTTGTTTATGAAGGTGTTACTTGGGATACATCGCGCGACGATTTAGCTAGTTGGATTACCATTGATTTGTTTGAAGAAAATGGCAAATACCAACTAAAACCAGCATTCAAACAAGAAACAACAAAAAATGCTTTACTATCGAGAGCAAGCGAACAGATAAACAGCGAATCGCTGCAAGTTTCTTTTAATGTTTCAGATACTTCAGAGGTGCAAGTTACAAGCAATACTGACGGTAAAGTTCCTGAAGTTTCCGAAGCTGTCAATAATATGAATGAAACGTTTTTTACTGAAAGCTCTCGTTCGGAAAAGCCCCAAATAGATATACCATCGATTGATATTCCTGACCAAATGTCATTTGATGAAGCAATCTCGCTTGGTCTTATAGGAGAAATTTCGTCATATACGACTCAATTTTCTTCTGGGGCAGAGGCTCGTAATCATAACATTAGAACGGTCTGTGGCTATCTTACTAACTCCGTCACAAAAGCTCATGGCGGGGTATGGTCTTTTAACGATATTGCCGGAGAGACTACAGAAGAGCTTGGTTACTTGAATGCTGGTGCAATAGTTGATGGTGAATATACCGACGAAATAGGTGGTGGTGTTTGTCAAGTTGCAACAACGATTTACAATGCCATTTATGATGCTGGCTATCCTATCGTGGAACGACATAATCATACTCTCTACATTGCAAGTTACCCTGAAGGACGAGATGCTGCCATAGCATATCCTTATTACGATCTCAGATGGGAAAACGATACTGCCTCAGATGTTTTGTTGGTTATGTCGTATACGAATACATCGGTAACCGCTACACTGTATGGAGTTGATCCGGGTTATAGTGTTTCAACCCAATACGGCGAATGGAAAGCAGGGGAGAAATATGCAACAACGTACAAAAATGATGAGACTTTATCTGCTGGAACAGAAAAACTTAAAACTTCTGGTGAGAATGGCAGAGAAATAACTATTGTTCGTACGGTAAAGGATTCACAAGGAAACATTCGAGGTGAACAAACCTTTACTTCGGTTTATGACCCCAAAAATGAAGTTATCTTAAGGGGAACCGCATGAGAGATTATTATATGAAAGGAGCGGATAGGTGTACTATCAGCCTGAAATAGAAACCATGTCGCGCGAAGAACTTGAAAAAGTTCAACTTAATAAGTTAAAAGATCTTGTTAAGCGTGTTTATGAAAAAATTCCTTTTTATAGAGAGTCTTTTGATGCTGCTGGAGTAAAACCTGAAAATATTCAATCTCTTGCAGATATCACTAACCTTCCCTTCACGGTTAAACAGGATTTACGCAATGCTTATCCCTTTAAAATGTTTGCAGTTCCTCAATCAGAGGTTGTACGCATTCATTGCTCTTCAGGCACTACTGGTACAGCAACAGTTGTTGGATATACCAAACATGACCTTGAAGTTTGGGGCGATTGTTTTGCTCGTTTTCTCTATGCTGCAGATTGCGGCAAGGATGCTACCATTCAAATTTCTTACGGATATGGTTTGTTTACCGGTGGTTTAGGCGCCCATCAAGGAGGCGAAACCGCAGGATGTACGGTATTGCCTATGTCTACCGGCAATACTAAGAGGCAAGTGCGCCTAATGCATGATTTTGGTGTTGATTGTTTGTGTTGCACTCCTTCGTATGCACTCAATATTGCCGACGTTGCCTATGAAGAAGGCTTTGATCCTGCCAAGGATTTTAAGATTCATTCGGCAGTTCTTGGTGCAGAACCCTGTTCTGAAGCAATGCGTAAAGAAATTGAGCGCAAACTCGGTGTTAGGGTTCATGATATTTACGGACTTTCTGAAGTTATGGGTCCTGGTGTTGCTTGTGAGTGCGAAAAGCAAAATGGACTTCACGTATGCGAAGATCACTTCATTATTGAAATTGTCGATCCAAAAACTCTGCTTCCTGTTCCTGATGGTGAATGGGGCGAGGTGGTATTCACTACGCTTTCTAAAGATTGTTCACCGCTTATTCGCTATCGAACACGTGATATTTCACGTATTTTAGTGGGGGAATGCGAGTGTGGGCGTACCTTCCGTCGCATGGATCGTATTGCTGGTCGAACTGATGACATGCTCATTATTCGTGGCGTTAATGTATTCCCTTCGCAAATTGAAGAAGAGATTGTATCCTTCCCTGAGATTGCGGCACAATACCAGCTCATTCTTACCACCAAAGGAACGCTCGATCATGTTGAATTACAGGTTGAAACCGTTCCCGATTTTCCTTTCGATGAAATTCGCCGCTTAGAAAAGCTCAAGAAGGATCTCCAGAAAGCTCTTAAAGACAATCTTCAAGTTGCCGTTGAGGTAAAAATTGTTGAGCCTAAAACTATTGAACGCAGTGAAGGTAAAGCGAAACGCATCGTTGATCTAAGGGAGGGTCTTCACTAATGATTAAACAGCTTACGGTGTTTCTTGAAAATGAAGAAGGACGTTTGGCCAGTGCGGTTCGAACTATTGCAAATGCAAATATTAATATGCAAGCACTCTTTTTAGCTGATACGGCTGATTTTGGGATCTTGCGTATTTTTTGTGACACTCCACAAAAAGCGTGTAATGAACTGACCGAGCATGGATATCGTGCAAAACTGATTGATGTTGTTGCAGTTAAGGTTCCTAATAAGCCAGGAGAGTTGGCTAACTTAATGGATTATCTTGACGATAATAAAATAAATGTTGAGTATGCCCATTGTTTTATTGTAGGTGAAAATGCTTTTGATGTTCTTAAGGTTGCCGATGCCTCTTTGGATGTAAAGCTTTCTGCTGCTGGATTTGATATATGTAAACCGGAAGATATTTATGTTGTCGATTAAACCTAATGCCCTAAAAAACAATAATTCAAAATACGCAAGCTTTTTTGCTTGCGTATTTGCATTTCTCCTTACGTTTGCTTTGGTGCCGTCTACAGCTTTTGCTGAGGTAAAAAACACCGATGTGATTTTGGGGGAAACAGTCGAATCACAAGGCTTTACTGTTGCCGATTGCCCCAATATCAATGCGCAATTTGCCTATGTGGTTTCAGAGGATGGAACGGTATATTTTGAGCGTTCGGCCTATAGCGAAACTCAAATTGCATCGGTCACTAAAATCATGACGGCGCTGGTGGCTCTTAAATATGGCGATCTTCAAAATTCAACTATCACCGTAAGCGAAAAAGCAGCAACCATTGGTGAGTCTTCTGCAAAACTTCAAACAGGAGACACTATGAATTTAGAAACTGCCTTGAAATGCTTAATGATTGTTTCCGGTAACGATGCCGCTCAAGCTATTGCTGAATCAATTGGTAGTGAGGTTGGTAATAAATTAAAAGACGAGGGTGTTGAAAATGTTCCAAATGGAGCTTATGATGCCTTTGTTTTTGCCATGAACAAAACAGCGCAAGATTTAGGTATGAATAACACCGTATTCACTAACCCTCATGGTCTTGATGACGAGGAGTACGCTGGCAATTTACACAGTTGCGCCCGCGACGTTTCGCTGATGTGTCAAGAGGCCATGAACTATTCGACTTTTAAAAATATTGTTGCCACCCATCAAACAACTACAACAATTAAGCGTGAGGGCGAATCGGTAAATATTGATCTTGAATCGACCGATGAATTACTTGAAACATATGAAGGTGCCTGCGGTATTAAAACAGGATTTACCGATTCTGCAGGGGCTTGTTTTGCTGGAGCGAGCAATAAGAATAACTCACTTCTTTATGCTATTGTTCTTCATTCTGATACTGAAGCTCAACGTTTTACCGATGCACAAACATTATTTGATTGGGTCTATGACAACACCATTTCCTACCCGTTGGTTCACAGTTCTCAAACTACAACCTATCAAGATTCAGATGGAGCTTCTATAACCGTACCTGTTGTTGCAGAGGTAGGCCACAAAGGCTGGGTTAATGAAACATTTAAAGCAACCATCGCCGATCCGAGTCAAAGCGTTGATGTATTCAAACTCAAAGGTAACGTTAGCCAAAATGTTCAATTTGATGAGGTGTCTTCAGATGTACATTTTGGAGATAAAGTTGGAACTATTACCTTTATGCAGCATAATGAAACCATTGCTAGCGTCGACTTAGTTGCTGCCGAAGACTGTCGAGGTCCTAATTTCATTGAAGGAATTGGTGTGTGGTGGGATAGACTATTCCGCGGTTTCTCGGGAGAGCAAAAAGAGGCTTCTTCGGTAGTGGTAAATCAAACACCTCTTATCTATGGAAGCGATTCAGCCTATCAGTCGCTTTAGTGCTGTTGTAAGGACAAAAGGAGGCTTATATGACAACATGTCCTATATGCAAAAACCCTCTTGAAGATGATTCTAGTAGCTGTTCGGTTTGCGGTTATCGTTTTCATGATACTACGCAAGAGTTTCAACCTGTTGAGTTAACTCCTCGTCCCGATAACGGAGAGCAGCACACTTCAAGCGTTGCTTCGTTGGTTGTTTGTTATGGAAAGCAAGAAGGTATTATCTACAAACTTGAAGGCGAATCCGCAAGCGTTGGACGTTCACCTCAATGTGATGTTTTTTTAAATGATATGACTGTTTCACGTGATCATGCTGTTTTGGAAAAGATTGAAGGCGTTTGGACCATTAAAGATGCCGATTCCTTCAACGGCGTATGGGTAAACAATAAAAATGTTGACCATGTTGTTCTTCACGATGGTGATCTTATCCAAATTGGCTGTTTTGTTTTGAAATTCAGCGCATAATGAAGTAAAGGCTTTGAGAATTAGCAAAAGGATGGATAAACATATGAAACTTCTTTCAGGAAATGAGGCTATTGCTCAAGGAGCCTGGGAGGCTGGATGTCATATTGGTGCAGCATATCCCGGCACACCTTCAACAGAAACCATGGAAGCTTTTGCTAAGTATCCTGAAGTTTATGCTGAATGGTGCCCCAATGAGAAAGTTGCTCTTGAGGTTGCCGTTGGTGCTTCGGCGGCAGGTGCTCGTGTTTTGGTAACCATGAAACATGTTGGTGTCAATGTTTGCGCCGACCCACTTTTTACTTCTGCATATACAGGAGTAAATGGGGGGCTGCTTGTTCTTGCTGCAGATGATCCAGGAATGTTCTCATCGCAGGATGAACAAGACTCTCGCTATTATGCAATGGCGGCTCAAATTCCCATGTTTGAGCCATCTGATTCTAAGGAGGCTCTTCGGTATGCGCGAGAAGCCTATGATTTATCTGAGAAGTTTGATACTCCTTTTATGATTCGCTCAACGGTTCGCATTTCCCATACCAAAACTCCCGTAAAAACAGGGTTGCGTAGAGAAGTTCCAAAAAAGCCTTATGAAACTGATGCTGCAAAATGGGTAATGATGCCTGCTTTTGCTAAACCCCGCAGAAAAGTTTTAGTTAAACGCGCTGAAGAATTAAAAAGATGGGTTGAGTCGTGTTCTTATAATACGATAGAAATAAACGATCCTTCGGTTGGTATCATTTGCGCAGGGTCGGTTTATCAGCATGTTAAAGAAGCATGTCCAAGCGCTTCTATCTTTAAGCTTGGCATCGTTTGGCCCTTGCCTTCTGCTGCTCTTAAGAGTTTTGCTCAAAAAGTAGAAAAAGTTTATGTAGTTGAAGAGGCTTCCGTGTATCTTTCAGATGCCGTAAAAGCTTGTGGAATTACGCTTGATGAGTTTAGTATACCCTTGCCTCCTGATGGAGAAGTTCATCCTGAAGATATCCGCCGTTCATTACATATGCCGCTGCCACAACACCATAACCAATTGACCGATATACCATCTCGTCCACCCGCTTTGTGTCCAGGATGTCCACATCGACTTGTATTTAAAGAGCTTTCGCGTCTTAAAGCTATTGTTACAGGTGATATAGGTTGTTATACCCTAGGAGCTCTTCCGCCTCTTAATGGAATTGATACCTGCCTTGATATGGGCGCTTCAATTTCAATGGCTCATGGATTTGAGCTTGCCCTTGGTACAGAAAAAAAACGGCCAGTAGTCGCTGTGATAGGAGATTCAACCTTTGCTCATTCAGGTTTATCGTCTCTGGTTAATACTGTTTACAACAAAGGGGCGGGAACGGTTTGTATTCTTGACAATCGAACGACCGCAATGACTGGTCAGCAGGGTAATCCCTTCAATGGTATAACCTTGCAGCATCGCGAAAGTTGCGAACTTAACTTACCTGCTATTCTTGCAGCTCTTGGTATACGCCATGTTCAAACGGTTGATCCTTTTGACATGAAGGCTGTTCGGAGCGCGCTTGTGCAAGCAACAAAGCGCAATGAACTTGACGTAATTGTCTTTCAAGGACCATGTGTTCTTTTAGATAAATCACCCAAACCTCAATGTTTCGTCAATGAGAAGTGCACGGCATGCGGTGTTTGTAAAACGCTTGGGTGCCCCGCCATTGCTTCTGATCCCGATACGGGGATTTCTTCTATTGATCCTGATCTTTGCATTGGATGCAACCAGTGTGTTCAGTATTGCCGTTATCATGCCATTGAGTTTAAGTAGGGGATTATCAATGACAAAGGAAAATCAAGTTTTTACCATTCTTCTTTGCGGTGTTGGTGGTCAGGGAACTATCACTGCTGCTGACCTTCTTGCTCGTGTTGCAACTGAGGCAGGAAAAGACTGTAAAGTTTCTGAAATTCATGGCATGGCCCAGCGCGGAGGCGCGGTTACAACAGTCGTTCGTTTTGGTGATGTTGTTTCTACCATGGTGTGTGATCATGGCGCCGCCGACAATATTGTTTCTTTTGAAACCACCGAAGCACTTCGTAATATCGACTTTCTTAAATGCGATGGCGTTTTAGTTGTCAATGATGAAGAAATCAAGCCTCTTCCTGTGCTTACCGGCAAAGATTCCATGCCTTCTCATGCACGCCAGCGACTTATCGATATGGGAGCAACCCTTATACCAGCAAGCGCAATCGCGCGCGATGCAGGTACCGCAAAATGTGCAAACGTTGTATTATTGGGAGCGTTGGCACCAACATTGCCATTTGATTTAAAACTTTGGGAAAAAGTTATTGCTGCCAATGTTCCGCAAAAAACGATAGATATAAATATTGAAGCCTTTAGAAAAGGCGCTGCTTATACCGAAGGAGCATAAGATGGCTGTTCAACAAATTAGCGTTTTTATTCAAAGTCAACCTGGTCATCTCAAGCGCATCCTTGATTCTTTCGTAGAATATGATGTTAACGTACGAGGCTATAGCTGCTCTGATACAGGGGACTATGGCATTGTGCGATTTGTGGTTGATGATCCTGACAAAGCTATGGAAGTTTTAAAAAATCAAGGAGCAGCTGCCACATTAACTGAAATTCTTTGCTTGAAGCTCAACGACACTCCTGGGGAGTTAGCTCGTGTTTTTGGGGTATTGAGCAAATTGGATATGAATATCAAGTATAGTTATTCATTGATTTCTACTTATATTGCTCTGTCAGTTGATGATATTGCCCGTGCAGAAGAAGCGCTAAAAAATCAACCAGTAGAGCTTATTACTCAAGACTTTCTTAAATAACACTATCCATGAATGAGAAGATTATGCATACTACACCTGATAATCCAATGTACCAACCCGAAATCGAAACCGCCTCGCGCGAAGCTATTCGAGCCCTGCAACTTGAAAAACTTCAAAAACAAGTTGCGTGGACCTATGATCGCGTTGCATGGTATCGCGAAAAAATGGACGCTATGGGCACTAAACCTTCTGACATCAAAACACTCGAAGACGTTCGTAAGCTTCCTTTTACTGACAAATCGGTTTTACGCGATACGTTTCCCTTTGGATTATTTGCTATTCCGTTAGATGACGTGGTAAGACTCCATGCTTCTTCTGGAACTACTGGAAAGCCTATTGTTGTAGGATATAACAATCATGATCTTGATGTATGGCGTGATTGTATTGCGCGCCTTGCTCAAATGGCTGGAGTTGTTTCAAGCGATCGGGTTCAGATGGCATTTGGTTACGGTATGTTCACAGGAGGTTTTGGTCTTCATTATGGGTGTGAACATCTAGGTTGTATGGTTATTCCTGCTGGCTCTGGCAATACCGCACGTCACCTCACCATGATTGAGGATTATAAATCAACCGTTTTAATTGCAACTCCATCGTATGCTATGCATATGTGCGAATTTGGAGAGAAACAAGGGTTTGATTGGGAGAATTCATCATTGCGTATTGGTCTGTTTGGAGGGGAGCCTTGCCCTCCAGCATTAAAGCAAGAAATCGAATCTCGCATGCATATTACCTGCACCGATAATTATGGTCTTACCGAAGTTATGGGTCCGGGTGTTTCAGGGGAATGTTTATTCTCTCGTGATATGCAGCATATTGCCGAGGATCATTTTCTTTGGGAGGTAATTGATCCAAAAACTGGTGAACCTGTTCCTGAAGGAACTCCGGGTGAATTGGTTCTTACGCCTCTTGATAAACAAGCATTTCCGGTACTTCGCTATCGAACACATGATCTTACGAGTGTTATTACACAACCTTGCGCATGTGGTAGAACCCATGCCCGCATGAAAAAGGTTCGCACGCGCACCGATGATATGCTTATCATTCGCGGTACCAATGTTTTCCCTTCTCAGGTAGAAGATATTCTTGCCAAAATCGATGGCGTTAGCCCTCACTATCGCATTGAAGTTGATAACGAGACCGGCCTTGATCGTATGACTATTATGGTTGAGCTTCTCCCTGAGGCTTTTAGCGATTCCTACGAAGAGATGAATGCTTTCAAGAAAAAGATTGCTCATACCCTAAAACAAACCATGCTAGTTGCTTCCGAGGTAAAACTCATAGAACCAGGCGGCATTGAACGTAGTTTTGGGAAAACTAAGCATGTTACCGATCTCAGAAAATAGGCGATTTTGCTCTACGTTGTCTGAAAAACTAGACACACCAATTCGACCTGAAGTTGTTGGGCGATATGCGCCAAGCCCTTCAGGTCGAATGCATTTAGGAAATATTTTTTCGTTTCTTGTATCGTATTTGTATATCAAGCAGCAGCATGGACACATGGTTCTTCGCATTGAAGATCTTGATCCTTCTCGATCAAAACAAGCATACATAGATCAAATATTGAGAGATTTAGAATGGTTTGGTTTTGATTGGGTAGGGGATATTGTTTATCAAAGCGAGCGCTCAGAAGCATATCGAGAGGCATTTAAGAGTCTTGATGCCCGAGAGTTGGTTTATCCTTGTTTTTGCAGCCGGGCTGATTTGCATAGTGCCCAGGCTCCACACTGGGGTGAAGAATATCCCTATCAAGGAACTTGCAAGGCTCTTTCTCAAGAAGAAATTAAAGAAAAATCTTCTCTGAGTTCGGCTGCTTTTCGCCTTATAGTTCCTGATAAAGCAATAGAGGTAAGCGACCTATTTCAGGGCACGTTTCGACAAAATCTTATGTATGAATGCGGAGATTTTGTCGTTAGACGCAAAGATGGAACATTTGCTTATCAGCTTGCTGTGGTTTTAGATGATTATTACCAGGGCGTAACTACGGTCATTCGCGGTATTGATTTGTTAAGCTCAAGCCCACGCCAACGCTATCTTCAGAGTTTACTTAATCTTCCTTTTGTAACTTATGGTCATGTACCAATTATTAGTGATGAAAAAGGAAGAAGACTTTCTAAAAGAAACAATGATATTTCGCTCGATGTTCTACAAGATCAGGGATATAGCGCTCATGAGATATTGGGCATATTAAGCTATAAGACGGGCATTATCCCCAAAGCGGAAGCTCTATCACTTGACGAGTTAGTGCAGGTAGCGGATTTATCTCGGCTAACCAATAAAAAAGTGTTTGTCCTAAGCTGAGCGTTCTATAGCCATACTACAGAGTTGTGCGTAAGTATAGCTATGCAATAAAACGCCGCAATCATCACATTAAGCATTACGATTTGCGACATGGCAGCATCACGTGATTGTAAAATAAGGGGGTTTTTAAAAAGTGCACGAGCTGGTGGAAAAATTCCGATTATCATAAAAATCATGATAGGAAGACCTTTGGTATAAAAAATCCCCACCAATGCAAACGTCAACGCAATCCAAACAATAATCATCAGCTTATATACGTTAACAGCTTCGGTTCTTCCTAATAATACCGCGAGAGTATTTCTTTTTGCTTCGATGTCTTTTTCTCTGTCACAGGTATTGTTCGTTGCAAGAATCATGCCTATACCAAGTGCCAGGGGGAGGCTTATAAGCACAATAAAAAAGTCTAAAACACCTGATAAAACATAGGTACAAGCTAAGGGAATTAAAACTCCCATCACAATTCCACTTACTACCTCGCCGATAGGAAGATAGGAAATAGGTGTTTTGCCCCCCGAATATATAACAACTATTAAAGCTCCAACAATTCCAATAGCAAGAGGGATCCAATCAGTACAATAAACGATATATATACCAAGCACCCCAGCGCATACTAAGTATCCAACAGCGAGAGCAAAAACCGATTTTGGATTGAGATTGTTGTAAACAAGAACAGCATCAAAAGCATCGTCAGAAGAATTGGCTAACGAATCAGTGCCTTTTTTGAAGTCAAAATAATCGTTGAATACATTGACTGATGATTGCATGAAGAGGCATATCAAAAGCAACACCAACAAAAGAGCAAGGTTTATGTGACCAGAATACTGAACCGCCGTATAGATTACCGATAACATAACGCCTACAAAAGCAGCGGTCCAGGTATGCGGAGCGGCCAATTGCCAAGCAAGTTTAGGAGTAAGGGGAGAGAATCCTTTATTGTATTGAGTAGTCACGATGATCCATTTTCTTTATATTGTTTGATAAAAATTGTATTTATAATTATACGAAGTAACTAAAAAAAGAGAACGGAATAAATAACTCTACTTGGTTTTTAAAGGAGATGGGCTTCATGCCTAAGGCAACAAAAATTACCGTACGATACGCCGAAACTGACAAGATGGGTGTTGTGTATCACGCGAACTATCTTGTTTGGTTTGATATAGCAAGAACGGAATTTTTACAAGACCTTGGTTTTCCTTACGACAAAATTGAAGAGCAAGGTTATATGGCTCCCGTATTAGAAGCACACGTAAATTATGGGCAATCTTTCACTTTTGGCGATGAGGCATTGGTGTTTGTTTATATAACTAAATTAACACCTGTTAAAGCAGAGTATTCTTATAAAGTTTATAAAGAAGGTGACGATCTACAGGGTAAGCCACGACTTACCGGTTCAACGCTGCATTGTTTAGTAAGATCGGATACCTTTAAGCCGGTAAATCAGAAAAAGGCTTTGCCAGAACTTTATGCTACCTATCAAGATGTCATGACAAAAGAGGTTTTTTAAAGGGGATGAACCAAGCTATTTAGGATGTCGCTTGTTTATTTCTAGGTTTACATAAGATATATTATCAACGTTTTGGCTATGATCGGCTGGAAACGCCACTACTGCCAAAACCTCCCAGACCGCGCTTGGTTGAATCAAGAATATCTACTTGATCAAAAGAAACCTCTTCGATTTTTTGAATAACAAGTTGAGCTATGCGATCTCCAACATGAATTGTTATTGGTGTTATAGGATCAAGATTTATTGCAATAACCTTTAGCTCACCACGGTAATTACTGTCTATAAGTCCCGGTGTATTTACCAGTGACAAACCTTGTTTGACGGCCAGTCCGCTTCTAGGGACCACAAAGCCAGCATAACCTTCAGGAATAGCAATTGCTATTCCTGTGGCAATGAGAGATCTTTCAAAAGGTGCAAGTTTTAATTCTTCAACAGAGCATAAATCATAACCCGCATCGCCCTTATAAGCATTTTGAGGAATGGTAGCTTTATTGTTGAGTGCCACGATAGGTATGTTAATCATGATGCATACCTTTAAGAGCGGCTTTAAATTCTTCTACGTTTTTAAAATCCTTATAAACACTCGCGAAACGAATATAAGCAACTTCGTCTAATGCACCAAGCTTCTCTAAGACTTTATTGCCAAGATCTTTAGAAGAAATTTCATTCTTTGGCATACTTCTTAATTCGTTTTCAATAGAGTCAATCAACGAGGTGATTTGGTCAGAAGATATTGGTCGTTTTGCACAAGCAATTAAGAGACCTCTAAAAAGTTTCTTTCTATCATAAGCTTCTGATGAGCCATCGGATTTAATGACAACAAGCGGGTTGTCACCAGGACGTTCATACGTTGTAAAACGAGTCGAACATGCAAGACATTCGCGTCTTCTACGGATAAAAGAACCATCATCAGCAGGACGAGAATCTACTACTTTTGACTCAAGACAACCACATGCTGGGCAACGCATAATTCTCCTTTGTTGTGTATGATTTATATATGAATCATACAATATAGCGCGGCAAGCTCGAACCTCGTGCTGAATCTTTTAAAGATATATCTAAAAAAACGCCATTACCCCAATAACCATAGGAACAAAAAGTACTGCACTTGCTAAAAAGACCGTTATATTATCGTTTGCTAATCTTGTTTTAGGGCGCTCCGGAAGCCAAAAATCTTGAAGTAGTTCATCGTTTTTTAAGCGAGTAAGGATTTTGTTTTTAAGGGTTTTACTCTCTTGAGAGGAAAACCTGTCTGAAGCAGAATGCGTGTTAGCATAACGATAGAAATCAATAATCGGCGTTTGGGAAGAGTGACCCTCCAAAGAAGGATTGAGCGCAGAAGAACCATCTGTTCGATAGCCGATAGGAGTATTCATCGCATATACCTTTCTACTTGCATAGAACTTTTGTTCGTGTATACTTTATATCGAACATACGTTCCTGTCAATAAAAATACAAACATTTGTTCGAGTTTAGGAAAAAATATGAACGAGTCATTAAGCAAACGCCAACAGCAGGTTTATGACTTCATTGAAGATTACGTCATGAATAAAGGTTATGGTCCAACGGTTCGTGAGATTGGCGAGGCGGTTAATCTCTCCTCCCCTTCCACTGTTCATGTGCACCTTAAAACTCTTGAAGATAAGGGTTATATTGTTCGTGATCCGCTTAAATCGCGCTCTATTGCCCTTGCTCATAAACCAGTAAGTACCTCTTTTGGAGAGGCTGGTTCGAGTAAAACCCTGCAATTACCTCTTGTTGGCAGAGTCGCTGCAGGGGAGCCAATTTATGCGGAAGAAAATATAGAAGAAACTATAACGCTTCCTACTGAAATTGTAGGAAATGCCGCTTCATTTTTGCTTACCGTCCGTGGAGAGTCAATGATAGAAGTTGGAATAAACGATGGGGATTATATCGTAGTAAAAGAGCAGCAAACTGCTCATAATGGTGAGATAATTGTTGCCTTATTAGATGATGGCGCTACGGTAAAACGTTTCTATAAAGAAAACGACCATATTCGTCTTCAGCCCGAAAATTCATCTATGGAGCCAATACTAACAAATGAGTGTTCAATTGTTGGCAAAGTAGTAGCAGTGCTCAGGCGAGTTTATTAGTTTATGAGTGCTTATGCGCTCATATCATAGTTTCTTTAAATTTATCTTTATATAACGGTGCAACTCTCAAAGAAAGCCTTGTTCCCTTCTCCGTATACTCTTGGTGCAAGATCCTGCAATTTTGATGGGCGAATGAAACTAAGTCTCCCCTATCAAAAGGAATAAGAACCTCTATCTGCTCTTCTTGAGCCGATGCTATCGAATCAATGCGTAACAGTAAGTTTGAAATACCTTCTTTGGTAACTGTTGAAGTAAATATTGCATAGGGGAAGCGTTTTTTTAATGCCTGAATATCTTCATTGCTCAGTGCATCAATTTTATTAAATACCTCAACACGCGAAATAGTGTCGGCATCAATTTGTTCAAGAATGGTATGTACTGTATTGATCTGCCGTATGAAGTTTTCGTCGGTTGCATCAACTACATGCAAAATTAAATCAGAGCCATTTATTTCGTCCAGTGTTGATTTAAATGCTTCAATAAGCGTTGTTGGAAGTTTCTGTATGAATCCTACGGTATCGGTTAAGGTTACCTTTCTTCTCGAAGATAACTGTAGTTGCCGCGTAGTCGAATCGAGGGTTGCAAAAAGCTTGTCATAGCTTAGTACTTTTGATTTTGTTACGGCATTAAGAAGGCTTGACTTGCCAGCATTGGTATAACCTGCCAAAGAAACCTTACATACCCCTGAGGAATAACGTCGCTCTCTTTGTAGCGAACGATATCGCGACACTTCTTCCAGTTCGCGGCGAATAGTGGTGATTCGTTTCCTTACCAAGCGACGGTCAACCTCTAACTGACTTTCGCCCTCACCAAAGCGTGAACCAACGCCACCGCCCATTCTGTTAGAGGCTAAATGCGCCCACATTCCTCGCAGACGAGGAAGAAGGTATTGATTTTGAGCAAGCTTAACCTGAAGCCTTCCCTCTTTACTTGAAGCATGAAGAGCGAAAATATCAAGAATTAATGCGGTTCTATCGATGACCTTAACATTTTTGCCCACCATGGTTTCAAGATTCGATTGCTGCGAAGGAGTTAACTCATCATCAAAGATAACAATATCAGCCGCATACGAACGGCACAACGATGCAACCTCTTCTGCTTTACCGCTCCCTATAAACGTACGAGGATTTGGTGAATCAAGCTTTTGCGTGGTTGAATACACCACATCTGCTCCTGCGGTATCGGCAAGTCTTTCCAATTCAGCCAAAGAAGAACTGAGCGACCATTCAGAATTCGGTCGTTCAACACCAACAAGAATAGCTCGTTCGCGCACAGATTCAAAAACAGTTTTTGGACCGTGCTGAATAACTCCTTCTTGTTCAAACATGCGATTAACGTACTCCTTATGAAAAAATAAGTATTGTGAATTTGTAGATTTTAATCATACATAATAGCTGTTCAATAGCTACAGCTCGATTACTCCAGAAAAGCTTTGAGTTGCTGGACCCGTCATGAATACATGATTGGTATTTTCATCCCAAGAAATATACAGATCTCCTCCACGCAGTGAAACAATACTGTTGCGAGAAGTACGCCCTGTCAAAGCTGCAGCAACAAGCGTTGCACACGTACCAGTTCCACAAGCAAGTGTTTCGCCGCAGCCACGCTCGTAGACACGGAATTTAGGATTACCGCCATCGCAAACAACAAATTCGATATTGCATTTTGCAGGAAAAACCTCATGTGACTCAAAAAAGGCACCTATTTTTTCCAAATCAAACGTTTCTAACGAACGGTTTTCTGAGAGAAACACACTCGAGTCAAGAACGTCAAGATTATCTAAAAAACAAACAGCATGAGGGTTTCCCATTGAAACGCAAGTAAAGAAGAATGTTCCCCAAGGCGATTTGAGAGGCATTTCTTTAATAAACGGAATGCCAGAATCTGTTTTAGCATTAGCCGAGGCATTAACAGGAATAAGCTCAGGATCAAAAATAGGTTCATCCATATCAACGGTTGCTTCGGTAAGCAAATGGTTTTCATCAACGCTAAACGTTAAAGAAAGCGGACCCCGTAAAGTGTCAGTAGTAAACGAACCACTGCGATAATCAACATATCCATTATCAACAAGAAATTTTGCAAAACATCTAATGCCATTGCCGCACATTTCAGCAAAAGTTCCATCAGAGTTAATATAGTGCATATATCCAGTGCATTCACTGCGAGGTGATTGCCTCACTAAAATTACCCCATCAGCACCAATGCCAAAATGGCGGTCGCAAAGATAGCGAACATCATCACTAGATAATGTAATTGATGAATCCCAATCATTGATGAAGATAAAGTCATTTCCAAGCCCGTGAAGTTTGAAAAATTCGTATTTCATAAGCACCTCAATCTAGTGTTTGGTAATAGCTGAATAATAGTGGTTAACAATTGATGTTGTCATGTGGTCAATCGAAGCAGTATCGCCATTAAGCCATACTATACGCTTATCGCGCCTAAACCAGCTTCTTTGCCGTTTGGCATAGCGCCTTGTAGCAAGTTTTATCTGCTCGATTGCCTGTTTGTAAGTACAATCGCCATGTAGATACGAAACAAGCTCTTTGTATCCTATTGCTTCTTTTGAAGTTAGTGCATTTTCAAATCCACAACGTAACAAGTTTTTAACCTCATCAAGAAGACCTTTTTCAAGCATGGTATCTACCCTTGCATCAATCCTTTGGCGCAATATTTCAGGTTTAACAGCTAAACCAAAGCGAAGAGATGAAAAAACTTCAGGCAATTGCCTTAAATTTTTGGATTGTTCTGCATAAGAAACGCCCTCATCAGACATTTCAAGCGCACGAACAACCCGTCTTACATTGTGAGGATGAATGAGTTTTGCCGAAACAGGATCTTTTTCGTATAGGATTTGCCAAAGAGCATCGCTACCAATTTCTTTATGTAGCTCTTCGTATTTCATACGAGAGCAACTTTGCAACTCCCCTTTAGGAAACCTCATATCTTCAAGAACAGCCTGAATATATAAGCCAGTTCCACCACAAAGAATAGGAACCTTATTCTGTGACAACAACGAAGCGATGATAGCTCTTGCCTTCAATTGGAATTGTTGAGCTGAAAACGGCTCACCGGGATCAATGATATCTATCATATGATGCGCAACAAGCGTTTCTTGCGCATTAATTTTAGCAGTACCAATATTCATCCCACGATAAACTTGCATAGAATCCGCCGAAACAATTTCGCCATGTAGCGCAAGTGCTACTTTTTGTGCAAGATCAGATTTACCCGAAGCAGTCGGACCAACAATGGCTATAACAGGCAGTGTAATATTGTTGGTATTACTTACCGTCATTGTTAACGACCAGATCACCGCGCAAATACCACGTGCGAGCTTCTTTGATTTTTACGGGAAGAATTTTTCCGGTAAAATCTTCAACCTTAAAACCTTGAGGAATTTGAGCATGAATCGTTTGGTTTTTTGGACTCTTGCCAACAAGAATTGAATCATCACGCTTTGAGGAGCCCTCAACAAGTACATTGAGCGTTTTAGAAGCATCTTCTTGATTAACTTCATAAGCTCTTTTTTGTACGAGATCAACCAAGCGCTGAAAACGGTCTTGGATAATTTCATAAGGAGTAGCATCTTCCATGTTTGCGGCAGGAGTTCCTTCTCTTTTTGAGTAAATGAAGGTAAAAACCTGGTGATACCCTACTTCATCAATCAAATTATAGGTATCAAGAAAGTCTTCTTCTGTTTCACCTGGAAAGCCCACAATAATATCGGTAGAAAGTGCAATATCGGGGCGCACTTCTCTCAGTTTTTTAACGATATCAAGATAGTGCTCTCGGGTATATCGCCGATTCATGGCAGTTAAAATTCGATTAGAGCCAGATTGCACCGGCAGATGAAGAGCAGGCATAACATTTTCTATCTCAGAAAATGCTTTGATTACCTCATCATTTAAATCTTTTGGATGCGAGGTGGCAAATCTCAACCGCTTGATACCAGTTTTTGAAACTTCTCTGAGCAATCGAGCAAATTGTGGTTCGCCATACAAATCTCTACCGTAGGAATTAACATTTTGTCCAAGCAAGGTTAAATCAAGAACGCCATCGGCAACAAGTTCTTCGGCATCATGAATAATATCTTCAAATGGTCGTGATTTTTCACGACCACGGACATGAGGGACTATGCAATAGGTACAAAAATTATTACAACCAATTGAGATAGGAAGCCATGCAGACCAAGGGTGTTCACGTTTCGACGGAAGATTTGTTGGGAAATCATCGGCAGCACTTAAAACTTCTACGCACGAATCGCCCGTAGCAATAGCTTGATCAAGCAAGCGGGTAACACTTGCAAGGTTAAAGGTGCCAAAAACAACATCAATATGAGGTAAATCTTCAATTAATTTTTCCGCATCACGCTGACCAATACATCCCCCAATAGCAATGATACGTTTTTTGAGCGTTGAGCCTTGAGGTAAAGGAATATTCTTGATTGAAGCAGCCTGACCTCTCAGGCGAACATCAGCCGCTTCTCTTACACAACATGTCATAAAAACAACAATTTCTGATTCTTCAATTGTTTCAACTTGGACAGAGCCTAATGAGTTGAGCATGCCAATAATGCGCTCAGAATCATGCTTATTCATTTGGCAGCCATACGTAATTACAGAAAAGGTTTTTCCTTCAAGAGAAGTATTCATAAAAATCCTTATTTTTGAGCAGAAAATGAGGCTGCATGATGAGCCGAAGAAACGCTATTAAGACGAGGCTCTACTGAAAATCGAATAGCAGTACGGTATTCTCCATCGATAACGATATCGGCAAATGAAGGTACGCAGACTATTTCTATTCCAACAGGAGAAAGAAACCCCCGAGAAATAGCAATAGCCTTTACTGCTTGGTTGACAGCACCAGCGCCAACAGACTGTATATCAACTACTATGCCATCTTTTATCATGCCGGCGATTGCTCCTGCGACAGAAGCTGGAGAAGATTTAGAGGAAACTTTAAGAAAGTGGATATCCGATGGCTTGTTTGAAAAAGTACCATCTTGCTTGTTTTTCATACTTTAGTGTCTTTCGTGTTTAAAATGCAATAAGTAGTTTATTTCTATTATGTTACAATACCACAGCTATTCTATCGATTTGGCTATCCAATAGCAACTTAATGCTCTTTAGTAATTGAAAAAGAAACAACAATCCGGTCTTTGTGCACTTTGACTACGGGATCAATATCAGGATTAAGGTAGTAAGCCTGCGATAGAGGCTCAAATGCAAAGGTGATTCTTTGCTTGAAAGCATCGAGGTCTTCGTTTGTTATTTTTAATCCACGGGGATCTCGCAAAGCATTAAAAGTCGATGGATCTTTCCGAAGATCTGTCTGACATTTTTGTTTTGTCTCATCAAAGCTTAACAGCGACAAAAAAGGTTTGAGAGGCACAATGGAGCCATCCATGATACGTCTTGCACTTCTCTTTGAAAGCGGAAGCGCAAGATGCGAAGTAATTTGAAAAAAATTATCAACATCATAAGCTCGTGATAACCACTCAACAAAGGGTAAGTCGCTCAAAGAACTGTGAAGAGATAATTGATCTTCCCTGCCTTCATGCTCCCCATAGGCATAGAGGGTAGCAGCAATTTCGACGGGGCTACCACAATAAACCCGAACAGAATCTCTCTCATCAATCGCAAACTCCATAATGGTTCGAAAAATATTATGAGGTCCGCGAAGAAGCATATTTTTACCACCGTCATAGACGATTTTTGGATACGTTGATTGATCTCTTTTTTCACCCAACATTTCGCTTGATACCGAAACATGAAAAACTGAACCTTTTTCTTTATCAGAACGAATGACCTGTGCCTCATTGGTGTTTGACCGAATTGAATAAAGAGCCATTCCTCTACCATGAACGCCCCATCTATCAGAATGAAACGAATCTAATTTGGAGGTAACAAACGGCTCAAAAACGGTTTCATGCAGCAAAGGAGGAATGCCGTCACCATCATCAATGACCGTCATGTGTCGCGTTGATTGTTCTTTCCAAGTTGCAATAAAAATCACAGATGCATGGGCATCGCGCGAATTGCGAAGCATTTCAATAACGACATCTTCAAATGAGCGAATATCTTGCTTAGCTTGCCTTCTTTGTGCTTCTGCTGCTTTTAAGCGAACAAAGCCATCTCCGAGATCGTCTTGGACTCGGAGATGGCTATCACCTGTTACGTTTTTGATAAAAGATTCAAGTTGAGTATCTTGCATATTATTTAGCAAAATCAACAGCACGCGTTTCGCGAATAACTACCACTTTAATCTGTCCGGGATATTTAGTTTCATTTTGAATTTGCTGAGCAATATCATGAGCAAGCACGGTAGTATGCGCTTCGTCAACTTGTTCGGGCGTGACAATAACGCGTACTTCACGACCAGCCTGAATAGCATGAGTGCGCTCAACCCCTTCATGCGAATTGGCAATTTCTTCAAGCTTCTCAAGGCGTTTGATGTAGGATTCAAGATTTTCTTTACGGGCACCAGGGCGTGCAGCGGAAACTGCATCAGATGCTTGAACAAGAACGTCAATAATGCTGGTGGGCTCAACATCGTTGTGATGCGCTTCGATTGCATGAACAATTAAAGGATCCTCGCCATAGCGACGAGCAAGATCAGCACCAATTACGGCATGAGAGCCTTCTACCTCATGATCAATCGCCTTACCTAAATCATGTAAAAGACCAGCTCGTTTTGCGGGCACAGGATCGAGACCGAGTTCAGAAGCCATTACGCCACAAAGGTAAGCAACTTCAAGAGAATGACTTAACACATTTTGACCATATGAAGTGCGATATCTCAAACGACCAAGTGTTTTTTCTAGCTCGGGATGTAAATCATGGATTCCGGTATCAAAGGTTGCTTGTGCACCAGCCTCTTTAATCTGCTGATTTACGAACTTCTGTGCCTTATTGAACATTTCTTCGATGCGCGCAGGATGAATGCGACCATCGGCAATAAGATTTTCCATGGTTACACTGGCTATTTCGCGTCGAACAGGATCATGTGAAGAGACAGTTACGCACTCTGGCGTATCATCAATAATCAAATTTGTTCCAGTGATCTGTTCAAACGAACGAATATTTCTTCCCTCGCGACCAATGATGCGCCCTTTAAGATCATCAGAAGGAATATGAATAGTTGATACCGTGATTTGTGCCGTAAAATCTGCAGCCAATCTCTGAATTGCTAAACTGAGGATTTCACGCGCTTTTTTGTCTGATTCAGCTTTTGTTTTTATTTCGGCATCATGAATAATGGCAGCAGATTCGTGCACAACCTCTTCCTTCAAGCCATCTAAAAGCTCGATCTTTGCTTCTTCGCTAGTAAGGCCAGCAATCTGTTCTAATTTGTGAGAAACCTTTTCTTCTGCCACGCTAAGATCGTGTGCTTTTCGGTCAAGCTGACCTTGCATAGATGAGATTTGGTGTTCCCTATGATCAAGCGATTCAACACGTTTATCAAGATTTTGTTCACGCTGATTAAGGTATTGTTCAGCAGAACGCACTTCTTTTAGACGCTCTTTACTTTCTTGTTCTGCATCTTGCTTCATCTTGAGGGCTTCATCCTTGGCCTCAACAAGCGCCTCACGACGTAGGCTTTCAGCCTGACGTTGGGCGTCTTCCAAAACTGTTTTAGCTTCGTTTGCCGCTGCTTCAGTTCGAGATTTTTGGATTTTTTGCATCAAGACATAGCCGATGAGAAACCCGATGATGATAGCTACCACTGCAGCAATAATGATTTCAATCATTGAATTCCTTCCATAAAGCTACTTTCAAATGTTTACTCAAGGAATCCCACAAGAAGAAAAAGCCTCGAATAAACAAGGCTAGAGTATGCATATACGCATTTTCGTATATGTTCTATAAATAAAATAAATGCCTAATGGCACGAATACTCAAGCTATAAAAATGATAATGCAAAGCGTTCGTTTTGCAAAGAAAGTTATGTGTTTAATTTATCCATTTAAGCACTGCCTGATAGGCATCAGAAGAAGAATATCCTTCTCTCATTAATTTAGTGTATGCGGCTTGCCGTTTATTCTTTGATCGAGGTGGTTTTTTTTGCAAGATAGCGCAAGCTGCATCGATAGCATTGTAATCTTCGGGTAAAAACCGATAAGGAAATCCTTCAAGATGAGAAGGATCAATGTTGTAACGTTTTAAGTTGCGAACTATTCCTTCAAGACCCTTTCCTGCATTAATACGGGAGCGTATATAAAATTCTGCGAACCGCTCATCATCTAAATACCCACAGGCTATTGCTCGGTCTATAGCCCTTTCCGCTACATTAGGCTCATAGCCATCTTGATCAAGTCGTTTTCGCACCTCTTCAACGGATCTATCGCGTACTTTGATGAGTCGTTCAATTTTATTAAAAGCCTTCTTCTCTGTTAGAGAATTATTGGATGCTTGCCTACTGACTTCGGTGGATGCTTCCTTGCATGAGAAATGTTCTTTTATATAGGCTTCATCAATCAGCATTAATATATCCTATTCTGCCGGTTGACTTTGCAGTTCTTCGGTGCTGTTAAGAGAATCAAGTTCATAATACGCGCGAACTTTATCTTCAATTTCATTACGTAGATCAGGATTATTTGCGAGTGATTTTTTAGCAGCTTCTCTTCCTTGACCAAGCCGCTCCTCTCCGTAGTTAAACCATGAACCACTCTTATTTACAATACCTGCTTCAACACCCATATCAAGGATACAACCTTCTTTTGAGATGCCTTCGCCATACATAAGATCAAATTCAGCCTGTCTAAAGGGAGGAGCGACCTTGTTTTTTACTACTTTCGCTCTAACACGATTCCCAATAAACTCACCGTCTTTTTTCATGGATTCAATTTTGCGAATATCGATTCGCACGCTTGAATAAAACTTTAAAGCCCTGCCACCCGTAGTTGTCTCGGGACTCCCAAACATCACGCCAATTTTTTCACGCAGCTGATTGATAAAAATACAAGTAGTATTCGATTTCGATAAAGATCCTGCAAGCTTTCTAAGCGCTTGACTCATTAAGCGCGCTTGAAGCCCTACCGTGGTATCTCCAATTTCGCCCTCAATTTCAGCACGAGGAACCAAGGCGGCAACTGAGTCTATAACAACGCAATCAATTGCTCCTGAATGAACAAGCATGTCGCATATCTCGAGAGCCTGCTCTCCTGTATCTGGCTGTGATATGAGCATCTCATCAACATCAACCCCTATTTTTGCTGCATAAACCGGATCAAGGGCATGCTCCGCATCAATAAAAGCAACAATACCACCAGCGGCTTGAGCCTCAGCAATAATATGAAGCGCTATGGTTGTTTTACCGCTTGATTCTGGACCATATATTTCAACAATACGCCCTCTTGGTACCCCA
The DNA here is from genome assembly GCA_963653545.1 of uncultured Eubacteriales bacterium. Classification (GTDB taxonomy): domain Bacteria; phylum Actinomycetota; class Coriobacteriia; order Coriobacteriales; family Eggerthellaceae; genus Anaerotardibacter. The sequence continues at coordinate 64,781 of CAVJWZ010000001.1, forward strand.
CCTATTCCTAAAGCAATATCAAGAGGCAACGACCCAGTTGGAATAATCCCGATATGTAAATCAGAAGTATCACCAAGCTTCATGATAGAACCTTTGCCAAACTTACGCTCGATTTGATCGGTGGTGAGTTTAAGAGCTTGTTCTAGGTCTTGCTTCATATTTTCCCCTTAAGAGACTGCTGTATTGAGACGTCAATACCATACACGAACATTCGTTCGTTTTCAAGTGTAAATTAGGTATGCTTTTGACTATAGATCTTGGTTTTTTAAATAATTAGAAAACTACTACCTAGTTTTTATAAAGAATTTAATTCATTTTTTAAGAGTTGTAGAGCATGCACAACAGTTTGCTCACGCACCTCTTCCCTGTTCCCGTCAAAATGCATCTTTTCACTTTTGACTCCTACCGCAGAATTAACACCAAACCACACGGTGCCAACCGGCTTTTTAGGTGTTCCCCCACCAGGACCTGCAATGCCTGTCACCGACACGGTAACGTCGCATTTGAGCAAGGTAGCAGCACCTTGTGCCATTTGCTGCGCCACAGGTGAACTTACAGCTCCATGATTGTTGAGATCCTGCAAAGACACCCCAAGAACATGATGTTTCACTTCGTTAGAATAACTAACAACTCCTCCTTTAATCACTACAGAACCTCCCGGTACGGCTGTCAGCGAACTAGCTATAAGCCCACCGGTACAACTTTCTGCTGTTCCGAGAGTTATGTTTTTTTCTTTTGCTAACGATATTAATTCTTCTGCTGTCGGAAAAGAACTATTAACAGCGCTATCAAAAGCGGGTGACATTGAAATAAAGAACGCATCATTGCCCGTTTTATTTGCTTTAGTTTTAAAGCCTAAGACAGTGCCCGCTTTTACAAAATAATCAAGCATAGATAGCACCGTAAGAACAAGCGCTATGGTCATAACCGACCAAGAAACTACGTAGAGAACACCTTCCATTTCTCCGTGCAGTGAAAGCAACAGCTCAGATTGCTTAACGATAAAAAACAGGATTGCGATAATTTGAAAAACGGTTTTTGCTTTTCCGTACCAGCTGGCTGCAATAACAACTCCCCTAGAAGCTGCAACCATACGAAGACCTGAAACAATAAATTCTCGAACTAGAATTATTAACGCTACCCATGAAGGAAGAATTTGAAGTTCAACTAACGATAAAAGCGCCGAAGCAACTAGAATTTTATCGGCAAGCGGATCCATGAATTTACCAAAATTAGTAATCTCGCCCCTACTTCGAGCGAGATAACCATCGAGTGCATCGGTACAAGCAAGAATTGCAAATAAAAAAGCGGCAACCCACGGTTTAGCAAGGTCAGCATAATCCCAGTGCGGAAAATAATCAGGCCAAGGGCATAACAGGGCTGCGACAAAAACGGGAACGAGTAAAATTCGCGTTAAGGTGACAATATTTGCAGGCGTCCAAAGCTTATCTTCAGGACAATTTTGCTTACCCACGCAAGCCCTCCATTTCATACCAGAGGGTATCAGTAATGCGCAAAGATACAACCTCTCCTATCCTGCCCTCTTCAAGATATACGACCCCATCAACTTCGGGAGCTTGATATTGGGTTCTTCCAAAAAGCTGCCCGTCCTCTTCTTCGCCAAGAATAAGCACGTCATATGCCTTGCCTACTCGTTCTTGAATTTTAGCCACCGAAATTGAATCGGCTAAATCACGGAGAATCTGAAATCGTTCAAGTTTGACATCATCATCAATCTGATTGTCTAGTTTTGCAGCAGAAGTGCCCTCTTCAGGGGAATACATAAAAATGCCAACGTAATCAAACTCAGCCTGCTCAACAAAATCGCAGAGGTCTTCGAACTGTTCTTGGGTTTCTCCGGGGTATCCAACAATTAAAGTTGTTCGCAATACAACATCTGAAACGCTGTTTCTGATGAGAGCAACAGTATCAAGATATTCTTGTTTAGAACCGTGTCGATTCATTGAAGATAGTATTGTTGAATCACAATGCTGTAGAGGTATATCAAAGTAGCTACAAATATTGTCAAATTTATTGACCACCGATAAAAGCTCATCATTGATGCCTTCAGGCTGTAAATACATAACTCTAAACCAGGTATTTTCAAAGGTGGAAGCAAGAACTTCTAAAAGATGCGCAAGGCAATCAGGGGTAGAAAAATCGCTTCCCCAGATTCCTGAATCTTGAGCTATAAGAACAATCTCTTTTGCTCCGCGTAAAACATGCCCCGACACCTCTTCCATAATGGAGGAAAGTGCAAAACTATGATATCTTCCGCGAATAAATGGAATGGTGCAATATGAACAAAACCTATCACATCCATCTGATATTTTTACATATACGCTTGCTCCTCGTTCAATAATAGGTGCAGCATTAGTGGCGCTCGATTGCTCGAAAGATTTTTCCGGATTATCAGCAAACAGTGAAGAAACGACCTCAACGATAGAATCTTCTTCAGAACAGGCAACAAAGCAATCAGGCTCAGTGAGTGTTTCTTCTAGCGAATCACCATAGCGCGAAGGAAGGCATCCGCAAACAACAAGTTTGGTAGTGCCGTCAATAACGGCTTGCTCACTGGCAATATCAAAAATTACCTCAAGGCTTTCTTCTACTGCGCTTTGAATGAAAGAACAAGTGTTAACAATAACAACATCGGCGTGCTGGGATGGCTCAACAACTTTGCAACCTGCTGCAAGTAATTGTTGTTGCATACTTGCCGAGTCAGCTTCATTTTTTGCGCAACCAAGCGTTACAAACGATACGTAAATAGACATACCAAACCTTTATCGGTAGTTAACAAACTGAAGAGGTTGACCGTAATCATTGCTCTTTACCAACGAAATTACCTCTTGTAAAGTATCAAGCTTTGGGCCAGAAACACGAATCTTGTCACCTTCTATAGTTACCTTTACTTTTAGTTTAGCGCCCTTGATGTCTTTATTGATTTTAGAAGCGGTTTCTCGGTCAATTCCCTCAATAAGAGTTGCTGCTTGGCGCACCGTACCCCCTGCAGCAGCTTCTAATTTACCCCACTTCAAAGAAGATAAATCAATACCTCTTTTAACAAGTTTGGAAGTTAAAATATCGCTAATTTGTTTAACAATAAAATCGCTTGGCGCATTAATAGTTATTGTTTTTGCTGTTTTGTCAAAGGTTATTTCTGAACCGGTGTCTTTAAGGTCATAGCGCTGAGAAAGCTCTTTTTTTGCTTGTCCAAACGCATTGTCGACTTCTTGTATATTAATTTGTGACACGACATCAAAGCTAGAATCTTTAGCCATGAATAATCCTTTCTTTCATGTTAGAAAAACCGAAAAATTGTTTTTATTCTACGCTATTAGTAGAAGATGAACTTGATGAAGAGGTGCTTTTCTGAGTAGAAGACGAAGTGGTTGATGAAGTGGCTGAGGTGGTGGTTGATGCAGTAGTTGATGAACTGGATTTTTTCGCATTAGGATGGGCTGCATACCATTTTTCTAAAAACTCTTCAAAGGTATAGGTAACAGAAACAATGCCGTTTTCATTGGCGCTAATAGTTTGAGCCTCTCCGTTTATTGAAACGCTAACTCCTTCCGAACTTCCTGCAACAAATTCAATCTTAGATGAAAAAGCATATTCTTTAGAAGCAGGACCATCGACCTCTCCCGCTTCTTTCTGCTCATCGTTGACATAAACTTCAATCCAAGCAGAACTACCTTCAGCTACCTGATAGGAAAACGTAAATTCGGTAGGAGCGGTTTCCTGCACAACTTCTTGTTCGCTCGTTTTCTTGCTTTCAACCCCTGTTACCGGAATATTTTGCTGTTCTTCAGGTTGATTTGAGCAGGAAGTAACTGCAAACACAATGATAAGAACGATAGCTACTACAATTCCCGCTATTACGAAAGGCAGCTTTGATCGCTTAACATAGCTTGCTGGAGCACTTGAAACCATATTTCCGTACTTCCCATCAACAACTGCTGGTCGTCGCGAGCGGTGCGGCGTAGACTGCTGAGTCTGACGAGAAGAAGTTGGTCGTTGATATGTGGGCATAGCATCTCTGCTGGAATAGGTTCTTCTTCCAAGGCTATTGATGCCTGATTCTTTTGAAGAGACCTTTTCGCGTTGCCAAGAAGAAGTTTTTTCAAAGGCAGCAGCAGAGGGACGTGATGTTGTACTTGAAGTATTGCGATTTTGATAGCGTGTTTGCGTAGCATCTTGATACGCCCGTCCAACACGATAGGCATACACCTCATCAAGATACATTCGAGTTACTTCATTGCTATCAATATCGAGTAAGCGCGCATAGGCGTTTATCATATTTCTTGCATATCCGCTTGAAGGAATATTTGCAAAGTCACTATTCTCAATAGCCTGAATAATGTCAGGGCGAATACGAAGACGACGAGCAACGGTTGTAAGCTCATATCCTTTGCGAATACGAGCTTCTTTTAACACGCTCCCAAAACTAACATGATTCATTGCTCTGTCCTGCTCTATTCCTTATCTTGAGTTTCAAAAGCTTTTATGGTTTCTAACTCAAGAGAATCAACTAAAACCTCACGTGGCTTTGAGCCGTTCTGAGGCCCAACAATTCCTTTCTCCTCAAGTAAATCCATTATACGGCCTGCTCGAGAATAACCCACACTTAAACGTCGTTGTAAATTAGAAGTTGATCCAACTCCCGATGAGCACACAATATCTGCAGCCTCCCAAAGAAGGGGATCATCGCTTCCGGAGCCTACGCGAGAACCACCATCAGGCGAGGTATCTCCAAGGCTCATAAGATTGGTTTTTAGAATATCATGATGATACTCTGGTTCACCTTGTTCTTTAAGCTGCTCTACAACAGCACTAATCTCATCTTCAGAAACATAACATCCTTGTATGCGTTGCGGACGCGCCAATTCTGGCTTAGACAAAAGAAGATCACCCAGACCAATAAGATTTTCAGCTCCTGGCGTGTCTAAGATAACGCGAGAATCAATTCCTGAAGCAACATTGAAAGCAATTCTGTTGGTGATGTTTGCCTTAATAAGCCCCGTTACTACATTAGTAGAAGGGCGCTGTGTAGCAACAATAAGATGAATACCAGCAGCTCGAGCAAGCTGAGCTAAACGTGAAATAGAAAATTCAACCTCTTTTCCAACATTCATCATAAGATCTGCCAGCTCATCAATGATGATAACAATATAAGGCATCTCTGTTGCAGCATTTCCTTCTATTTCTAAGCCGTTTTGAGCTTTAGCGTTGTATTGCCCAATATTACGAGCTCCAACCGAAGAAAAAACTTTTAATCGTCGTTCCATTTCAGCAACTGCCCAAGCTAGAGCACTTGCCGCCTCTTTTGACTCGGTTACCACAGGAACATAGAGATGAGGAATGCCGTTGTAGGGAGTAAACTCAACACGTTTTGGGTCTATCATGATAAAGCGAACTTCGGCGGGCGTTGCACGCATAAGGATAGACATTATCATCCCGTTGATTGACACCGATTTACCTGATCCGGTTGTGCCCCCGATAAGCAGGTGCGGCATGCGAGCTAAGTCGCTCACAATACTTGCGCCTTCAACGTCTTTACCAATAGCAATTTGTAAAGGACCTACTGGCGCATCGCTTAAAACATCACCGAGCAAAACCGTTTCACGCTTTTTATTAGGAACCTCAATTCCAACAAAATTAGTTCCGGGGACCGGAGCAAAAATGCGTACCCCCGGGGCAGCAAGAGCTAAGGCAATATCATCTTGAAGATTGGAAACACGACTAACTCTAACGCCGGAAGGCAAATCTATTTTGAACAACGTAACCGTAGGACCAGGAACCCATCCAACAACTTCAGCATGTACGCCAAAATCTGCAAGGGTTTCTTGCAAAAGCATGGCAGTTGATTTGAGGGTTGCTTCGCTTTCCTTATTACGAGAAGTACGCGGCGAAGTATACAACAAAGAAGGATCGGGCAATTTGAAGCCTTCAAGTGGCTTAGGTATAGCGCTTTGCTGCACGTTTCGTTTAGCTTGTTGTTTTGGTTGTTTGTTTAGGTTTGTTACTCCAAGCTTTCGTGTCATTTGTTTATTGATGGGTATTTCATTGGTTGCATCAGATAAGGCAATAGTTTTTTGATCATGGTTTTTGGAAGAAGAACTCTTTTTCAATGGTTTTTTACGCTGACTATTTTCGGCATTGAGAGCTTGCGTTGGCAGAGCATCAAGAGCCGTATTGTTATCGTCTGTTGAAGAAGTAGCCTTTTTCTGAAAAGGAGATTTTGGCAAGTGCGCAAAAGGGTCTTCTTCCCTATCGCCCTCTGAAGGAGATAGGGTTCTTATTTTCTCAATCAAGCCAGAGAGAGAAAAACCAATAATTACTACCGCAAGAATAATAAGACCGATCATCAAAATAAGGGAAACTGTTAAACCGAAAAGGTTAAGCAGTGACCATGCAATTCCTGCACCAATATACCCACCTTGTACAAGAAGGAATCGTTCTTTAAAAAGTATATTTGGGTCTTGTTCGGCATTGGGTGTTCCGAGAGCAAATAAAGTTAATACTGCAATAAAAATAAGCGCAAAACCTATTGCGGCGCGCGCAGGAACTCGTTCTTTTTCAAATCGAATAAGAAAAAGAATTGCGAGAACAAATAGCATAACAGGGAGCAGATAAATACCAACGCCCAAAGCATGGTGAAGCCCGGTGGAAACCAGTGAGGTTACCATACCGCTTGACGGCATAAGCGCAGTAACAAAGAGAGCAACCGAGAGCACAATCAGACAAACGCTCAATATATCGCGTTTTGCTTTTTCATCAAAAAGGGATGGTTTTTGTGCAACTCTCGCTTGCCCATAAACAGGCTTGTTTGCCTTACCGTGTTTTGACCTAGAGCCAGCTTGAGAGCCAAGTTTTTTTTGCGATGTGTGACCAGCTTGTTGACGAGCCATACAAGATATTCCTTAGTGTATTTATAGTGCGTATAGGGTATATATAAAATTATATCTAAAGCTCAAGAATATTAACAACAACCATGGGTCGCTGATTAGTGCGCTCCCACAGAATCGACAGAAGAGCACTTCGCGCTGCTTTTTTAATTCCTTTATTATCTTCGTCTTTAGAGAGCGCTCTCTTTACCGCACTACTTACCGACCCCGTGGCCGCTTCAATAAGATCAAAATCGTCTCCACCAGGAATACCATGCATTTCGAGCTGCAAATCACAGGCAAGATTTTTTCTGTTTGGAGTTAAAGCGCAGGCAACTATCGCAATACCTTGTGCACCTAAATTAGTGCGCTCATTCAAGATAAATTCAGAAGTATCACCAACACTTAGCCCGTCAACAAGAACTATTCCGCTTGGAACTACTGGTCCCCGTTTGACACCCTTAGTAGTCATTTCAAGCGATTCTCCATTTTCGCAAATGAAAATATTCTTTTTCTCAACTCCCGTTGCTTCAGCAAGACGCGCATGAGCGCGAAGATGCGTAGCTTCACCATGAACCGGCATAAAATAGAGCGGCTCCACGATGGAAAGAACAAGCTTTAATTCTTCTGCTGCCGCATGACCAGAAACATGAACGCGTGCACGCGATTTATCATAGACATCAGCTCCTATTTTTGCTAATGAATTGATAACGCGGGTAACTGCTTTTTCATTTCCTGGAACAGGAGTGGCAGAAATAATTACGGTATCGCCCTCTTCTATTGAAATGGTTTTGTGGTTTCCGCTCGCAATACGCGCAAGAGCAGAAAGCGGCTCGCCTTGAGAGCCAGTACACATCAATACATACCTATCTGAAGGAATCCCTTTAAGGTCGTAAGCATCTATGATGTTTTTATCAGCGATTTTGAGATACCCAAGCCTTCGTGCAATATCGGTGTTTTGCACCATAGAACGCCCTGTTACTGCAACTTTTCTCCCATTGCGAACAGCAGCATCGCAAATTTGCTGCATACGATGAATATGCGATGCAAACGAAGCAATAATTACTCTCCCTTTTGCGGTGGAAATAATTTTATCGAGTGCTTTTCCAACTTCTGCTTCTGAAGGAGTGAAGTTGGGATTTGTTGCATTGGTAGAATCGGACATCATGAGGGTGACGCCTTGCTTTGCAAAGCGAGCAAGAGCTGCAAAATCGGTATGAACACCATCAATTGGCGACTGATCAAGTTTAAAATCACCCGTGTGCAACACATTGCCAGCTGGTGACGTAAAGAAAACACCAACCGCATCAGGAATAGAGTGATTTACCGAGAAAAATTCAGCAGTAATACAACCTAGTTTTATACGTTGGCCAGGTTTTATCTCGCAAAGTTTTGCATTTTTTATCTTGTGTTCTTTAAGCTTTCCTTCAATAAGTCCCAAGGTGAGCTTGGTTGCATAAATTGGAACTTGCTTATCGAGATCTTTAAGCAAGTAAGGTAAAGATCCCGTATGGTCTTCATGACCATGGGTGATAATAATACCTTTAAGTTTATGTGCATGTTCTAAAACATACGTATAATCAGGAAGAATAAGATCTACGCCAGGATGATCATCATCGGGAAACATCAACCCAGCATCATCAAGAACCATATCATTGCCGCACTCAAAGCACGTCATGTTTTTACCAATAGCATCTAACCCGCCCAAAGGAATAATTTTCATTTTTGCTTTGGGATTTTGAGAAGAAGTATTCTTTTTTTTATGTCCTCCACGTTTGTCGGGACGCTTTTTTGTGTTGCTTGTACTGCTGGTTTTTCGTTCGTCGTCAAATTTTGATAATTTAGGACGACTACGATCCAAATGCACATGCTTAACGGATTCTTTACGCATACCAGACTTTTGTTGTAAATCGTCAGGTTGTTTTTCTGACATTAATTATTCCTATCTAAACAGCAACAAACCCTTCGCTATGAAATCATGAAGGGCTTGTTGAAAATATATTCTTAAAAGTGTTATGCAAGAACTCCAACTTCACGCATAACTTGGGCTAAATGATCTGATTGCTCTTTTGTTGCATCAACCAGCGGCAGACGAACTCCCCCAACCGAAAAACCTAAAAGATTGAGTGCTTCTTTTACCATGATGGGGTTTGAAGTAATAAATAGTTCATCCATCAACGGAAGAAGCGCCTCATGCGCCTTATAGGCTTCTTCAAACTTACTCTGGGCGCAAAGCGTAACAATTTCTTTCATCCGTTGAGGAGCAACGTTACCGATGGTAGAAATAACGCCAGCGCCACCAAGTTTCATGATGTCGTAGGTTAGAGAATCATCACCGGAGTACACCTCAAAATCGGCAGGTTTCATACGGATAATTTCGGCGACTTGCTCAAGATCACCCGAAGCTTCTTTAACGGCAACAATATTGTCAACATCGTTTGCAAGCCGAAGTGTTGTTTCTGGCAGCATATTAATAACGCAACGACCAGGAATATTATATAGAATGCACGGAAGATCTACCGCATTGGCAATTGTTTTGAAATGCTGATACAAACCCTCTTGAGGGGGCTTGTTGTAATAAGGAACCACCAACATAAAACCATCAACACCAAGATTTTGCACTTCACGAGCAAAATCAACAGTATCAGCTGTGCAGTTATCTCCAACGTTGGCAATAACAGGAATTTGACCAGCAACTTCAGAGACTATGGCTTCAAAGAGCTTCATCTTTTGTGGATAAAAAACCGTTGGGCTTTCTCCGGTTGTACCATTAATAATAAGGGCATCACTACCCCCCTCAATAAGGCGAGCCGCCAATGCGCGTGCCTGATCAAGGTCTAGCTCTTTATTATCATCAAAAGGGGTTACCATTGCTGGAATCATGCGGCCAAAATGAGGCTCAGAAACTGATGACATAGCTATCTCCTTTAAAAAATTAAGTAAACACTTGTAATTATGCTATAAGAAGCACCTGTTAGGACATAAAGTTTTCCAGGCCCACAATGAGACCAGATTTATCCTGAACGCTCCTGATACCAAGCAATACCCCAGGCATATATGATGTTCTATCCCAAGAATCATGACGTATGGTGAGCGATTGGCCCATAGAACCAAAAACCACTTCTTGTGAAGCAACATAGCCCATAGAGCGAATGGAGTGAATAGGCACTCCTGAAATCAATGCGCCACGCGCTCCATCAGCACCTTTAATTTCTGTTTCTTTCCCTGGAGCACTCGAATCAAAATCCCTCGATTGTGCAATTATTTCTGCCGTACGAATTGCCGTTCCGCTGGGAGCATCTTTTTTATTGCAATGATGGAACTCGAGCACTTCAGCCTCTGGAAAATAAGGTGCTGCCACTTTCGCAAACTCCATCATTAAAACAGCGCCCGTAGTAAAGTTTGGCGCATAAAACAGACAGGCATTCTTTTTAGCTGAAGCAGCAAGCGCTTCGAGTGTTTCATTGTTCATCCCCGTAGTTCCAACAACACAATTAACTCCAGCTGGTAAGGCGATCTTTAAGGTTGACTCAACGACATCTGGCTGAGTAAAGTCAACCAAAACATCAAAAGATTCGCTGTTAAGAGCTTCAGAAATGGTTTCATACACAGGAAAATCAACTTGTTTTTTAAACGGATCTATTCCGCAAACTAACTTGAGATCACAAGCAGCCCTAACCGCTTCCACTACCGCTGATCCCATACGTCCCGCATATCCCGCTACTGCAACATTAATCATACGTTATTTCCTCTTTTCTTCATCGTTTATCCAAGAAAAGTAGCTAATTCTTCTTGCGGTAGAGGAGAAACAACAGCCAAGGTAGGTTTTTCATTGAAAAGTAATTTTGCGAGTGAAATAACATCCTCTACGCTAACCTGTCTAAATAATTCTATGATTTCATCAATGGAAAGATGAGGCATACCTAAGGTCTCTTGCTTTCCTAAACGCATCATATGAGAACCTGTTGTTTCAAATCCTAAAACCGTTTGCCCACATATTAGATCAATGTTTCGCTCAAGTTCATCTTGAGATAGAGATCCTTCGGCAAGCGAGGCCAGTTCATGCTTTATAAGGTTAACAACTTCTTTGAGGTTATCGGGACGAGTTCCGGCATAAATACACCACTGCCCCGCACCCTGATATATTCCTTGCGTGGCATAAATAGAGTAAGCAAGCCCACGTTTTTCACGCACTTCTTGAAATAAACGAGCCGACATTGAGCCGCCTAGTATTGAGGTTAATACCCCTGAGGCAAAGCGGCGATCATCTCCTAGGGCTAATCCAGGAAATCCATATACGATATGAGCTTGCTCGATATCACGAACAAGTGAAAAACATCCATCTTGATAGGCAATGGCATCAAGCGTGCGAGTTTCCTTCTCCATAGGCTCAATTGAAGCAAAATACTCCTGAACCAATGCAACAAGAATCTCATGCTCAACATTACCTGCCGCTGCTACACAAAGATTTCCTGAACCATAGTGCTGTCTATGAAATAAAACGCAATCATCATGTTCATAATGAGAAACTAAGTGCTGATCGCCTAATACGGGTAAACCAAGCGAGTTGTTTTTAATAATTGACTGAGAAAAAAGCTCGAAGACATATTCATCAGGAGTGTCGTTACTGCGAGCAATTTCTTCAAGAACAACCTCTTTTTCTGTTGCAATCGCCTCATTTGAAAACGATGAATTAATCACCATATCACTTAAGACCTCAAGAGCACTTGATAACTTATCATCAACAAAGCGGGCATAATAGCAGGTGTATTCTTTTGAAGTAAAGGCATTAAATTCGGCACCAAGGCGATCAAAATGCATAGAAATATCAAGGGGCGTACGGGAAGGAGTACCCTTGAACATCATATGCTCCATAAAATGAGCCAAGCCGCGCTGATTTGGCAGTTCATCACGAGAGCCAACATTAAACCAAAGCCCTAATGAAATTGAGCGAACAGAAGGCATAAACTCAGAAATAATTGTTATGCCGTTATCTAATACTGTTTTCTGAAAAGACATAACCCCTCTTTAGGTAGTAATAAGATTTTCTTGTTTACTTATTTTTAAGGGCCTCTTTCAACGCATGTGCAAGCTGATCAGGACAACTTGTTTCGCGAGGTCCACAGGTAATGCCTTCAAGTCGCGCTATAACCTCTTTAGCAGGCATTCCTTCAACTAATGATGAAATTCCTTTGGTGTTTCCATTGCAGCCTTTATTGAATACAACATGCTTAACGTTTTCGTTTTCGTCAATATCAAAAGAAATAGAACGCGAACATGTTCCTTGCGTAGTGTAGGTATACATCTTTAACCTTTCATATTAAGACCCTCCCAACATAGTAAATGAAAGGAGGGCCCCAAAAAGAAATTTTATAAATGATTAATTGTGACGGCGACGAGGTTTGCGTCCATTATTTCCATTTTCTTCACCACGGCGATCATGATGATTTGAAAAACCTTCATTTTTTACATCGGGTTTGTCTATGCGATCCAAATTAACCTTGCCATTGTCGCTTACCTCGATAACCTCAACCTTAACAATATCGCCAATATGAAGCACATCTTCAACTTTTCCAACACGACCGTTTGCCATACGAGAAATATGAAGCAAGCCATCTTTACCAGGAGTTAAACGCACAAAAGCGCCAAAATCTTTAATTCCTACCACTTCGCCATCATAAAGTTCGCCAACTTCAGGAACTTTAACAATACCCAAAATTGCTGCTTTAGCAGCTTCTCCAGAGGCAGCCTCGCACGATGCGATATGGACGGTGCCATCTTCTTGAATTTCAATGGTGGCACCAGTTTCTTCTTGAAGGCTACGGATAACCTTTCCACCTGAACCAATAACATCACGAATTTTATCAACAGGGATAGTGATGGTTTCAATATGAGGAGCAAAAGGAGAAACCTCTTCTCGCGGACAAGCGATAGCCTCGAGCATGTGCTGCATGATAAAAGAACGCCCTTCTTTTGCCTGAGCAAGCGCACGAGCCAAAATATCAACCGAAAGACCTTTTGCCTTATTGTCCATCTGAAGAGCAGTAATACCCTTTTCGGTGCCGCAAACTTTAAAGTCCATGTCGCCCAAAAAGTCTTCTAAGCCTTGGATATCAGAAAGAATAACAATATCGTCACCCTCTTTAATAAGACCCATAGCAATACCTGCAACAGGAGCTTTAATAGGCACACCGGCGTCCATTAAGGCAAGTGTTGAACCGCAGGTAGAAGCCATCGAAGAAGAACCATTAGACTCTAAAACTTCAGAAACAACACGTATGGCATAAGGAAATTCGTCTTCACTTGGCAATACAGGAAGCAGCGCACGCTCAGCAAGAGCCCCGTGTCCAATTTCGCGGCGTTTAGGAGCACCCATTCTGCCCACTTCACCCGTGCAATATGGAGGGAAGTTGTACTGATGCATGTAGCGTTTGCCCTCTTGAGGGTCAATAGTGTCAAGACGTTGCCATTCGTTGAGCATACCTAAGGTAGCAATAGAGAGCGCTTGCGTTTGACCACGTTGAAACAATCCTGAACCATGTACGCGAGGTAAATAACCAGCCTTAATGTAGAGTGGACGAATTTCGGTACTGGTGCGACCATCTGCACGTTCTCCTGTTTCAATTACCATTGCGCGCATGGCATGTTTTTCAAGGGATTTAAGAGCTGCAGCAATATCGCTTCCCCACACATCACGCTCTTCTTCATTAAAGTCTGATTCAGTAATAGAAGCCTTTAATTCATCAACCTTGGCCATACGAGATTGCTTATCAGCATCTTTAAGTGCAGCACTCATTTCATCGAAGTGAGCGTCTACGCGTGTTGCAATCTGTGGATCAGGAACATGGATAGGCCACTTCCTAGGCTCAGGGTTAACTTTTGCAAGAAATGCCGATTGCTTCTCGCAAAAAGCTGCAATTGCTTCCTGACCAAAGGTCATAGCAGCAAGCATGTCGTCTTCGCTGATTTCATGCGCACCAGCCTCAACCATCGAAATGTAATCGGCGGTACCGGCAATAGTGAGTTCAAGGTCTGAAGTTTCCATCTCATCATAGGTTGGATTAACGATGAACTCTCCTGTTTCAGTGCTGCGAGCAATGCGAACACAAGCACAAGGACCATCAAAAGGAGCGCTTGCGCACATCAATGCTGCAGAAGCACCCATAACGCTTATACAGTCAGGGGCATTAGCTCCATCAACCACGAGCGTGGTAGCAACAACATGCACCTCTTGCTTGAATCCATCTGCAAAACCTGGGCGAATTGGACGGTCAATCATACGAGCAGTAAGAATGCCTTTATCGCTTGGTTTTGCTTCGCGCTTAAGATATCCACCAGGAATGCGACCAACCGCATACATCTTTTCCATGAAATCGACCGTTAGCGGGAAAAAGTCATAGTCCTTCTCCTGCTCAGAGATAACGGCAGTAACCAATACAGTGGTATCGTCTTGGGTTACCACAACGGCGCCACTAGCTTGTTTTGCCAGCTCACCCGTTTGAAGAGTGTAGCGTTTACCGTAAAGCTCAAATGATTCAGTAATTTTTTCCATATACTTTCTTTCTCTTCCCTTACGCCCTATTGCGTAAAGCTTCTTTGCGCTTTTTAAACGCACGAGCAGCAATGCCCTTACATTGCCGACCGCTTGACCGCTTATACACAAAAGCCCGCATAAAGCGGGCTGTTTGTTTTAGATGTTATCGCGAATACCAAGCTTTTTAATAAGCTCACGATATTCAAGAACGTCACGATCCTTGATATAAACCAAAAGACGACGACGCTTACCAACAAGCATGAGCAATCCACGGCGCGTATGATGGTCTTTAGGATGAGACTTAAGATGCTCGGTAAGATTGCGAATGCGCTCAGTAAGAATTGCTACTTGAACCTCTGCGCTACCCGAATCCTGCGGGTTTTTACCATATTCCGCCATCAATTCAGCAGTGCGCTCTTTAGAAATACTGTCTTTGTTAGCCATACTTCCACCTTTCTTAGTAAAAACTCTCATTGCCGAGCAAGTAAGCAAGTGGTGCATGCGAGCTAGGCAAAAAGTACTGTGCTGCTTTTTTGCAGCCGCTCAAGTATACGGTAATTACTCATCTCTCACAAGCAAGGCATATGCGCTTCACAACATCTGCTTAATCAGCAAGGATGAGAAAAAAGAAAATTTACTGACTTGAGTGAAAAGCCCATATGAGCACGTATTAAATCAGCAATTATGCGCAACAAATCAAGAGCAAAAGCATCGAGTATGGAATAAGATACCACCTCTTCTAAGGAAGCATATAGCAATATCTGCAGCCAGCGAATTTGGCTAGCAGCATAAAATATTGTTTGGACATGCGCTAAGCAATGGCTACATACAACTCCCCCATCCAATGACGAAAAAGCGATGTGCGAGGCGTTATCGCTTTCAATCTCTTCGCCACATAACACACAATTGATAAAACTTGGCTTAAAACCCATAAACGCAAGAGCCTTGATAAGAAAAGCAACGGTAAGTTTTAAGCTTTCATTATCCTTTTCTATCAGAGAAAACATTGAGAGCGTTTTAACACTCAGGTCAAAAATATGAGGAACTTCCAGGCCAATCTGAGATGCCCGATCAAGAAATTCCACAACAGGTGAAGCTGCCTTGAATATATCGATATTGGTTTTGAGGTGAGGGTAAGCATCAATAAGACGAGCTTCTTTAACGATATCAAGACTCTTACCCTGTGCCAGCAAAAGATCACATAATGAAAAGATTTCTAACCGAGAAGAAAAAGCTGACGAGGGTTTGCGAGCCCCCTTTGCTACTGCACGCAGTTGTGAGCCGTCGGCAAGTAAAAATGAGGCGATAATGTCGCTCTCACCTAATTTTGTTCGCTTTAAAACAAGAGCTTTGGCTATATATGTTCTACCTGCCAAGCTATACTCCCTTATGCACCTTCGCCGTAGCCAAAACGTCGTATTTGATTAAGATCTTTTCGCCAATTTTTCTTGACTTTGACATTAAGATCTAAAAAAACCTTGCAGCCTAAAAGCGTCTCAAGATCTGCACGCGCTTCGGTGCCTACCGTTTTAATGGCGCTCCCGCCTTTTCCAATGATAATTCCCTTTTGACTATCACGTTCAACATAAATGGTCGCAAATATTCTTTCAAGATTTTTACGCCGATTGTAATTCATCTCATCAACAACTACCCCGATAGCATGAGGAACTTCATCACGAAAATGAAAAAGGATCTTTTCACGAATAAATTCAGCAACAAGAACCTCTGTCGGTTGATCGGTTTCCATATCTTTAGGAAACCAAAGAGGCCCCTCAGGAAGAAAAGATTCTACCTGTTTAACAAAGCGATCAATATTATTTCCCGTGAGAGAAGAAAGCGCAACAACCCCATCCCATTCACCAAGTGATAAGGCTCTTTGCCGCTGGCTTTCAAGTTCTGTTTCGTTGACAAGATCGGTTTTGGATAAAACAAGAATTTTTTTGCAGTGCACCGTAGTAAGCTGTCTTATTACCCATTCATCTCCTTTGCCTAAGGGTTCATGAGCATCAAGAAGAAACGCACATACATCTATGCCGTCAAGAGATTTGAGTGCCGTGGTGTTAAGCTCTTCTCCTAGCGCATCATGAGGCTTATGAACTCCCGGAGTATCAACAATAACCAGCTGAGAAGTATCGGTAGTAAAAACAGCTCTGAATCGGTGGCGTGTGGTTTGTGCCGTAGAAGAAGCAATAGCGAGCTTTTTGCCCATAATAGCATTAAGAAGTGAAGATTTACCCGCATTGGGGCGGCCAAGCAAGGTTACAAACCCTGAACGAAACGCAGGCGAATCACTATTATTGCCGCTTTGTTTTTCGCAGGGCACCATCAAAGCCATCCTATCAACCTGAAAATGCGGGGAAGAAAAATTACGCATCCAACAACAAACGAAGCCACAGAAAATAAAAGCACGCCCCCTGCAGCGCAATCTTTGGCTTTTTTTGCTAGTTCATGATAGTTAGGAGAAGCTAAATCAACCACCGCTTCAACAGAAGAATTAATAACTTCTCCCCCTAAAACTACCCCACAGCAAATAATGACGCACACCCATTCAAGGGATGATAGAGAAAATAATAGCCCCAAAAATATGGCCAAAACCATAAAGCAAAGCTCAATTTTAAAATTACGCTCGGTTGCTGTAGCTAAAATGCCCTCGAAAGCGCACTTAAAAGCGCTGAACAACGAAAACTTATTTTTCATGTAAATCATTCCAAGCAGCAATAAGCTTTTCTTCCAAAGCTTCCATAATAGTTGCCTCTTCATCTTTGATATGATCATATCCACAGAGATGCAAAAGACCATGAACAATTAATAGCGTTATCTCTTCATCAAAAGAAGTATTAAATTCTTCTGTTTGCCCTAGGGCGACATCGCTTGCAATAACAATATCGCCCAGCTCATACTCAAGCGCATCGTCAAATTCCTCGCCCTCAAAGGGAATATTGTCGCACTCAAAGGAAAGCACATCGGTAGCTTTATCAAACCCTCGATAATCACGATTGAGTTGATGAATTTTTTCATCGCTAACAAACGTCAAAGAAACATCTGCGTTGACAGGGCACTTCATTTCTTTAAGAACAAATATAACAAGACCTTCTAAATCAAGGCCTTCAAAAAGTTCTTTTCTGTGTTCGTAGGTTATTGAAACTTGCACAACAGCGCTCCTAGAGTCGCAAATTCATTTCTTCTGCTCGAGCATAAGCAGAAACTATCTTGGCAACAAGAGAATGTCGAACAACGTCTTTGGAGCCAAATTCACAAAAAGCAATATCGTCCAAACCGTCAAGCACTTGACGAACCGTTTTTAAGCCAGAAATACCCTTGGGTAAATCTGCTTGAGTTATATCACCAGTAATAACCATTTTAGAGCCAATACCTAAACGAGTAAGAAACATTTTCATTTGTTGTGGAGTGGTATTTTGGGCCTCGTCAAGAACAATAAAACTATCATTTAAGGTTCGACCGCGCATAAAAGCCAGCGGTGCAATTTCTATCGCGCCTTCATTGATATATCGCGTAGCTTTTGTGCCATCCATCATCTCGTACAAAGCATCATAGAGGGGACGAATATACGGATCAATTTTTTCATGAAGTGTTCCCGGTAAAAATCCAAGATTCTCGCCAGCTTCTACCACCGGGCGCGTAAGAACAATTCGCCCTACCTCTTTTCTCTTAAATGCCGCTATAGCCATTGCCATAGCAAGATATGTTTTACCCGTGCCAGCAGGCCCTATCCCAAACGTGATAGTATTGTCGCGAATTGCGTCAACATAATATTTTTGGGCAGGTGTTTTTGGACGCACAACGCGACCTTTATGGGCAATAATAACATCGTCTTTCATGGGTTTTGGAGCAAACTCACCCGTTTTTATAAGATCAAGATGCCTACGTAGCTCATCTTTATTCAATGGTTCGCCATTCATAAGTAAAGCAACAAGTGTGCTCAACAGCGTGACAATGCTTTGAACTTCAAGATTGGTCCCCGAAATGGTAAAGGTATTGCCCCGTAAAGCTATTTGGGCCCCTGTTTCATCTTCTATCATATGAAGGTATTCATCCTGATTGCCAGCGATATCAAGGACTGATACCGATTCGGGAAGCGTAAAAACAGCCTGATGTTTATTGCTCATAACGTCAGCACTCCTTGAGAATTGATTCCCTGCAAAGACACAAGATGAACACTTCCTGGTTCAAGATTTTCAGGGACGGCAACATGATAATACGATTCTGTCATTCCCCATCCCTTTTTTTCTATTACCACCAGTTCTTTTTTTTCAAAGAGCGATTGGGCAAACCTCATACGAAGATGATCGCTGATCTCGGATAAGGCATGCGCTCTTTTATCTTTTTCCGCAGGAGAAATTTGGTCGAGACGACAAGCAGCCGGCGTCCCTTCGCGCTTTGAATAACGAAACACGTGAATCTTGGAAAAAAGAACCTCTTTAGATAGCGAGCAGGTTTCTAGAAAATCTTCTTCGCGCTCTCCAGGAAAGCCCACAATAATATCTGTTGTTAAAGAAAGGTTAGGTATTTCTTTGCGAAGTTTTCTGCATAATGCAAGATATTGTTCGCGCGTATAGGGTCGGTTCATTTCTTTAAGCACCTTATTAGAACCCGATTGGAGAGGAAGATGAAGATGCTTGCATATTCTCCCCTGTGAATTAGCGATAAGATACGGAAGCTTTTCGTTTATCGAGCATGGCTCAATGGAAGAAATTCTAAATCTCACTGTTTTGGTAGCATCAAGTAATGCTTCAAGTAAATCAGAAAGGTTTTTGTGGTTGTAATAATATGAACCCAGATCGATTCCTGTTAACACAACCTCTTTTACGCCCTGCTCTTCAAGAAAACAAACCTCATCAATAACAGAATTCCATTCACGAGATTGTGCCTTCCCCCGCGCAGTATGGACAATGCAGTACGTGCAGGAATGATTACAACCATCTTGAATTTTTACCGCCACCCGTGTTGGAAACGAATCCCCTACTCTTTTTTGCATAGAGGAAGAGAATGGCACGAATGCATCATGAGAAGCGTTTAGATATGAATGGTGCGTTATATATGCTTCCAAGTAATCCGAAACAGACCCTTTAGGAATAACCCTAATGCGTTGGTCAAGTTCCTCATAGAACGAAGGGTTTATAACGGCAGCACATCCCGTGACAATAATTTGAGCGTTGGGCGCTTCGCGTAATGCCTTGCGAACAGATTTGCGGGTTTTCTTTTCAGCATCCCCGGTAACCGTACACGTATTCACAATAACGAGATCAGCGCATTCAGGCTTGGTTTCATGAGCGTTATTCGCCAAAAGAAAAGCCCCAAACGAATCGGACTCAACTCGGTTGACTTTGCATCCTAAATTAATAATGGCAAAATTCATAGCTACTCGTTTTCTGCCACGACGCAAAAGCGATTTTGTTCAAAGCCACCCAACTCATACATCACTAAGGCAGGAGCTACAATCCCTGCTGTTTCGGTTCTTAAAATCGAAGGGCCAAGACTAACAGGAAAAGTGCAGGGCATGCTCTGTATAAGATAGTTAACTTCTTCTTTACTTAAACCGCCTTCAGGCCCAATCACGAGCGCGATGGCTCTTTCCCGAGAATCATCGCAATTGGGTATTTTTTTGAGAACAGCTTTAAGGGAATTCTCTTCAAGAGCTTCTTCCCAAAATACCAGCAATGCATCAACTTCACTCAAAATGTTTGGTAAATCAGCCAAGGAACAAAGATTTTTAACCTCCGGGATAGCAGGTTGACCCGATTGCATAGCAGCGCTTTTAGCTATCGTTCTCCAACGTTCGAGCCTTTTTGCAGCACGCCTATCATCAAGCTTTACTACTGAACGCTCAGAAGTAAACGGAACAAATTGCCTAACACCAAGTTCGGTGGCATGACGAATAACCATCTCAACCTTATCGCTTTTAGCAAGACCTTGAGCAAGGATAATCTGCGGGAAAGAAGCATCGATGGCAAAAAACCGCGATGAAATTCTTACGGTTAACTTCTCTTCAAACGAAATAATTTCGCATTCAAAGTAATTCTTTTCTGCATCGATAACCGCAAGGTGCTCACCAGCAGAAAGTCTCAAAACGCGTGCGTGTTTAATATCGTCATCAGCTAGGGCAAGAGTAAAACATGCCTCTTCTTCGTGCGATAGTATTTGATCTGAGAGATAAAAATGAGGTAGAGCCATAAAGATCTTTCACATAAAACTCAGCTGAAAGCATCACGAAGTTTTTGAAGCGGACTCTTATGCAAAGATACCTCTTCACCCATTTCATCAGCTAACTGTTGCAAAATTTCACGCTCTGCTTTAGAGAGGCGCCCAGGAATTTTAACTTCTACATGAACATGCAAATCACCGCGTGACTCACTCCTGAATTTAGGCATGCCAAAACCACGAACCCGAATGACTTGACCGTACTGACATCCTTGCGGAATAGCAACTTTAACCTTTTCGTCTTTAAAGATGCCATCAATTTCGATCTCTGCACCTAAAGCAGCTTGAACCATGCTTACCGCAGTAGAGGCGTGCAAATCATCGCCGCTTCGCTCAAAGAATTCATGAGGCTCAATGCGACAGGTAACAATTAAATCGCCCGCTTGGGCGCCCCGAATGCCAGCCTCGCCATAACCAGCTAAACGAAGCTGTTGACCATCTTTGATTCCCACCGGAATATCAACCGAAAGACGTTGACGATCGGGAACACGACCTTGACCGTCGCATTCAGGACAAGGGTTCTCAATAATTTTGCCTGAACCACCACAACGTGAACAGGTAGACGCAGCTTGCATATCGCCCAAAAATGTACGCTGCACCGTAACGACACGACCTTTACCATTGCAATCAGGACAGGTTGCTTCTTTTCCGTTTTCACCAAGACCGCTTCCATCGCAATCCGGACAAGGAGCAAGGCGGTCATACACGATTTCTTTGTGAACACCTGCAGCAGCTTCTTCTAAGGAAATGCGCAAGCCAACACCCATATCACGGCCTTCTTTGCGCATGGTAGATCTTCCTGCTCCACCGCCGAAAAACGAGCTGAATAAATCTCCCATGCCAAAGCCGCCGCCGAAAAGGTCTTCCAAATCAACATAGCCTTGTCCTGCGGCAGACCCTCCCGCACCAGGAATGGTGCCAAAGCGATCATATTGCGCCCGCTTATTTGGATCACTCAAAACATCGTAAGCTTCATTGAGCTCTTTAAAGCGATCTTCGGCATCTGGTTCTTTATTAACATCGGGATGAAGTTGACGAGCTTTTTTGCGAAATGCTTTTTTGATTTCGTCGTCACTCGCAGTTTTATCGACGCCTAAAACTTCATACAGATCATTTGCCATAACAAATTGTCACTTTCATACGTTTTGTAAAACATTCTTTGCGGCACGAACCGCCTTAAATACTTGCGAATAATTCATGCGCGTAGGACCAATGATAGCTATGAGACCACGCTGGTCTTCATCACCAAATTGAGTAGCAACCAAAGAAACTCCCGATAAAGCCTCAAAATCATTTTCATGCCCGATACGCACAAGAGGTGCTTCTGAGCTAAAAGCATCATCAAAAATATGAAGAAGAACGGTATCATCTTCAAGCTGTTCAAGAACAGGTAAAATACGCGCTGATTCACTAAATTCCGGCTGATAGAGCAAACGCGTCATACCAAGTGAGTGAGGTTTTTTAATGCTTTGATCTTTCAAGCAATCAAAAAGCTCTGAGAGTACCAGTTGAAATAGGTCGTTTTCAACTTCAGGCAAAAGTACTGAAGCATCATCTAATTGAGAGGAAATTGATTTCCCTGATAAAAAATGATTGAGCAACTCTTGCGTTTGAGATACCGCGTTAGTATCGAAAGGAATAGTTGTTTCTATTTGACGATCAAAAACATGCCCATCATTGGTAACAACAACCAATAAAAGCCTTTTAGGTGCAAGTTCAATAAGATTGATAACTTTAATATCAAACGAAAGAGAACTTGGCGGAATGAGCAAGGTCATGCAATCGGTTAAACGCGCCAATGCCTTGGAGGTTTTTTCCATGAGCTCATCAAGCTCACCAGCGCTTTCTTTAAGCGCTTGCACCAAATTTTCATCATCGAAATCTTCTTGCGCAAGCAAATCGTCAACAAAAGCACGGTAACCAAAATCGGTAGGAATGCGTCCTGAAGAAGTATGTGGCTGGACTAAATATCCTTCATCCTCAAGCGAAGAGAGCTCGTTTCGTACCGTTGCAGAGCTAATACCAAGATCATATCGCTCAACAAGGGTGCGAGACCCAACGGGAAGCGCGCGAGCTATATACTCCTCGATAAGAACTCTCAAAACATTTTGTCGTCGATCGGATAGCACTATCAACCTTTCGTAAAATCCATTCAGCATTTTAGCAGTGTCTAGAACAGAGTGCTAATGCCATAAGTAATTCGCCACACTCTCTCAACTAATCCTTTATCAAATGGTTACTTTAGGGAGCAAGATCCAAAATGCGACCATACATAACGTTGCCGAACATCCAGCCTTTTTCGGTAGGGTAAAATCCTGTTTCTGATTTTTTCACAAACCCATCTTTAAGAAGCTCATCAAAAACATTTTGCGCAAGTGGGAGCACGTTACTGACCTGATACAACTCCTCAAAGGAAACGCCTCGCGTCATACGCATGGCAAGCATGAGGTCTTCAGCAATACGCTGACGCTCATTAAGCACCTCGACGATTGTTCCATCTTGTTCACGTATTCTTGTTGTTTGATTTTGTTTCATACTTACTGCACCTCTGCCCAATCCAAGATAGGGTTTAGCACTCCAATAAGCACTGTTATGCCTAGATTCATATCCAGGGTAGGCATAGTTAGCAACTTCGTAGCGATGCATTCCCCGCTCGGACAAAAATTGAGAAGCAAGGTGCATCATATCCGCTCCCCTATCTTCATCAAAATCTAATGCTTTAGATTCCAGAGCATATGCAAACGGTGTATCCGCTTCAATGGTTAAAGGATAGACGCTTATATGTTTAGCTCCTAAATCCAAGGCTGTTTGTAAGCTTTTTAAAAACGACTCATCGCTCTGATTTGGTATGCCGCACATCATATCGACGCTTATATTTTCAAAACGCGTTGCCGCTACATAAAGGGCCTCTTTTGCTTTTTTGCCATCATGAATACGACCGAGGGTAGATAAAACATCATCATCAAATGATTGCACACCAAGAGAAATACGCGTAACACCGAGCGCAAAAAGATCTTTTACCATAGCCTCAGTTAAACTCTCAGGATTTGCTTCAAGGCTGCATTCAACTTCGGGCGTAAGATGCATAAACAGCGACAGGGCATAAAGCAAGCGGGAAAGCTGCTTATTGCCAATATATGATGGCGTACCACCACCGATATACACCGTTTGAATCGAACCTAAAAGGTCTTGTTTTGACGCACGCCTTATCTCTAAGATTAGATCATCTATATATTGCTCAAAAACAGCATCATTTTGAGGGAGCGCCTCGGTTATGAAGTCGCAATAGTTACATCGTTTTTTACAAAAAGGAATATGGATATATAACGCTTGATAAGGGTCAAACTGCATCATTATTCCCCGTTCAGCGCAAGCGCTTTTTCAAAAACGTGGCGAAAATCTTCTAGGGTAACCGCCGTTGTAATCTCGCGCCGCAAAGCAGATGCCTCTTGCAACCCGCCAACATACCACATAGCATGCTTGCGCATACGAACGATAGAGCCCCCTTCAAACTGGGCCAGCAACTGAGCATGGCGCAATGCCATATCAAGGCGCTCTTTTACCGTTAGAGTAGGTGCGGTAGTGTTGTTACAGAGAGCACAGCAAACATCTTTGAATATCCAAGGGTTTCCTTGCGCTGCCCTGCCAATCATTACTGCATCACAAGATGTTACATCTATCATGGCTTTCGCGTCATTTCCATTTTTGATATCGCCGTTACCTACAACAGGGATATCAACAGCATTTTTTACGCGCGCGATAACGTCCCAATCGGCTTTCCCGCGATAAAATTGTTGAGCGTATCTACCATGAACAGCAACGGCACAAGCCCCTGCTACTTCAGCCATTCGAGCAAATTCAGGAGCAGTTTCTAATCCCTCTTCAAATCCGCGGCGAAATTTAACAGTAAGAGGAACCGAGATAGCTTGAGACACCGCCCGTATGATTTGACTAGCCAGGGTAGGATCGCGCATAAGAGCAGAGCCATCCCCTTTGCCTGCAATCTTTTTTGCGGGACATCCCATATTGATATCAATAGCAAATAGTTTATCGCCAAGCACCGATTCAACCCAGCGAGCCTGCGAGGCCATGGTATCTGGCTCATGCCCAAACAGCTGCACAACTACTTTATCTTCATTAGGGGCTAAATCAATAAGATGAGCAGTTTTAGCATTTGCATAGCTTAAGCCTTTAGCAGAAACCATTTCGGTATAGCTTAGTTGGGCGCCTTGCTCAATGCAGAGCTGACGAAAAAACCTATCGGTCACTCCTGCCATGGGCGCCAAAATAACCTTGCGCTCATCAAACAACATGTCTTATTCATCAACCTTCAAAATTGCCATGAAAGCTTCTTGAGGAACTTCAACATTGCCAATGCTCTTCATGCGCTTTTTACCCTTTTTCTGCTTTTCTAAAAGTTTGCGTTTACGGGAAATATCACCGCCGTAACACTTAGCCAAAACATCTTTTCTCATTGCACGCACCGTCTGACGCGAAAGCACGCGAGACCCAACAGCTGCCTGAATAGGAACTTCAAACATTTGACGAGGAATTATCTCTTTAAGTTTTTCGGTAAGCACGCGCCCTCGTTCATAGGCCTTGTCGCTATGAACGATAAACGAAAGCGCATCAATAGGCTTGCCTGAAAGAAGGATGTCGAGTTTTACCAATTTGGAAGTTTTATATTCATCAAAATCGTAGTCAAGCGAAGCATACCCTTTTGTTCTGCTTTTGAGCTGATCAAAATAGTCCATAATCAATTCAGACAAGGGCATTTCCCAGAGCATTTCAACGGTTGAAGTGCTGAGATAATTCATTGTTTTAAATGTTCCTCGACGCGCTACCGTAAGCTCCATTACTGCACCCACATAATCGGGAGGAATAAGAATTTTAGCCTTGAGATAGGGCTCTTCGATATGATCAATTTTGCTCGCATCAGGCATATCTTGAGGAGAATGAAGCGAAATCATCTCTCCATCAGTTTTAAAAACGTGATACTCAACTGAAGGCGCTGTTGCAAGTAAATCAAGATTAAATTCTCTCTCAAGGCGCTCCTTGATAACCTCCATATGCAAAAGGCCTAAAAATCCTACACGAAACCCAAAACCAAGCGCGTGAGAAGTTTCTGCTTCATACACCAAGGCAGGATCGTTTAACGAAAGTTTTTCAAGAGCTTCTTTGAGATCTTCATACTGATCACCATCAATAGGAAACAGACCCGTATATACCATAGGTTTTACATCGCGATATCCTGGCAAGGGTTTTGAACAGCCTCCTTTTGCCAAGGTAATTGTATCGCCAACTTTTACTTGAGAAGGATCTTTGAGCCCCGTTACAAGATAACCAACCTCGCCAACACCAAGCACATCAACAGGAACCTCCATTGGTCGTCTAACGCCAACCTCTTCCACCAATGCTTCAGTATTAGTAGCCATCATGGTAATTTTTTGCCCTTTTTTCATTGATCCGTCAATAATGCGCACCAAGGCAACAACACCACGATAGGAATCAAAATACGAATCAAAAATCAAAGCGCTTAAGGGAGCGGCAGCATCTCCTTCAGGATGAGGAATGTTATAAACAATGGCCTCGAGCAAATCATGAATACCCTCACCTGTTTTTCCACTTGCCAAAACAGCATCATCGGCAGGAATAGCAAGCCCATCCTCAATCTCAGCACGTACACGTTCAGGTTCTGCAGCAGGTAAATCTATCTTGTTAATGAGTGGCACAATTTCTAAATTGGCATTCATAGCCATCATAGCATTTGCTACTGTTTGCGCTTCTACCCCCTGCGTTGCGTCAACTACTAAAACTGCTCCTTCACAAGCAGCTAACGACCTTGAAACTTCATAAGTAAAATCAACATGACCTGGCGTATCAATCAAATTAAAGTGATACAAGTTACCATCATCACAACGATAATCAACACGAACCGCCTGACTTTTAATAGTGATACCACGTTCACGTTCAATATCCATTGAATCAAGAACTTGTTCTTTCATATCGCGCTTTGCAACGGTATCGGTTAGTTCTAAGATACGATCAGACAGTGTTGATTTGCCGTGATCAATGTGCGCAATAATAGAAAAATTGCGAATGTATTGAGGGTCGAGAGCCATATAACACGATGCTTCCTATGTAGATTACGCTTTACTAAAACGAGTTACTACATTACAACTATTCTATAAACCAACGAAAATAGTACCTTACTTGGGTAAATTTCCAAAGTAACTGCAATGGGCGTGGAGAGTTTGTGTTTCTCGAGGTA
>CAVJWZ010000002.1:0-63671 GCA_963653545.1 uncultured Eubacteriales bacterium
CATGTGTTAAGCACGCCGCCAGCGTTCATCCTGAGCCAGGATCAAACTCTCCGTTTAAATAAATTATCTGGTCTTAAACTACGTCGATGCATCTTGCGCTTCTCGCTCACGTAGCCAACTACGCTCACTCGCTGCGCGATGCATCTTCTTGTTTAAGCCTCATCTAATTCATTTAACCAACCTAAAAGAAGGCCTACGCCCTCTCTACGCTGGCAATATTTTAAAGTTTAAGTTTGATTCTTGGTTTAAACATCAAAGTGCTCAATTTACTCTGTTAATTGAGATCAAGCACATTGACAGGTTTATCTAGCTTAATTTTTTACTCGTTTGCAGTATCCAGTTTTCAAGGTTCTAAAAAGCACCTCTTCTTAGTGCCCACACGACTCGTCTGAGCGAATCGCGCAAGACTGTATACTCCTCTTTCCCCTCACCTTTGTCAAGAACTTTTTTTAATTTATATAAAAGTTTTGGAAGGGTGCTATAAATTTCTTTAAAAGAACCACTCGCTTCCTTCGCAAAAAACTGGTTATATTCTATCTATTTCCCTAAAACACATTAGTAATGAGTGAGAAGAATTGGTGTATTTCATCACTCGTAAAGCAAAATTTATTTTACGATAGATTAAACCAATTAATTTAGTTTGAATGGTTGTTATCTACCCGCCACCTAAATAGTAAGGAATTAAGATGAAAACAGAACTGTGTGACGTTTTAGGAATTGAATATCCTATCATTCAAGGAGCTATGGCGCATATCTCTGACGGACGATTTGCCGCGCATGTTAGTGAGGCTGGCGGTCTTGGTGTTATTGCCTCTACTCTCCATGATGGACAATGGGTAAAAGAGCAAGTTGAAATTGCACGTTCAATCACTAATAAACCTTTTGCAGTAAACCTGATCATGGAAAGCGACATTGTTGAAGAATGTGCCCGCATGTGCGTTGAGCTGAAGGTTCCCATTTGCACTATTAGTGCGGGAGATCCTTCAAAAATCGTTCCTATTCTTGTTGAAGGCGGAATTAAAGTGGTCTGCCTCATTCCTCACGCACGCGCAGCGAAAAAAATGCAAAATCTAGGAGCTACGGCCGTTGTTGCCGAAGGCATGGAAGGCGGCGGGCATATTGGCCGCATGTGCACCTTCCCTATGGTTCGCCAGGTTGCAGAAGCAGTTGACATCCCCGTAATTGCTGCTGGTGGGATTGCAGACGGCAAAGGGTTTATGGCCGCCCTCATGCTTGGCGCAGTTGGCGTACAAATGGGAACTGTATTTCTCACCTCTGAAGAGTGCCCTATTAGCCCTGTATATAAACAAGTGGTGATTGATGCCGCCGACAGCGACACTGTTTTGACAGGAGAATACGGCAAAAAACAAGTTCGCTGCATAAAAAGCCCCTTTACAGAGGCGTATTGGAAACTCCATGATTCAGGCGCAAGCAGCGAAGAGCTTGACCAATACTGCCGTGGCACAGTAAGTGCTGCTCGTGATGGCAATATTGAACGAGGTGCATTTTCTGCAGGAATGATTGCGGGCCTTATCAAGGAAATTAAACCAGTGAAGCAGATTATTACCGACATCATGAATGAAGCCGATGATGCTTACGGCAATTTTAAAGCGATATATGGCTAATAACGATAGTCGTGAAAACGAACAAGTTCGCACTTTATCAGGCTCAAACAAATTCAAAAAAGATATAAAAACGCTTATGGTCATGGCAGAAATGTATTGTCATGACCATAAGCATATAAAGCCAGAAAATAAACCACTCTGTTCTGAGTGCGAAAAAATTGTTGAATATGCCATAGCAAGAACATGTTCCTGTCCATACCAACATAAAATAACCTGCGATACCTGCACGATATCGTGCTATAAAACAGGTGAACGAAAAGCAATTAAAAGCATTATGGCATACAGTGGACCACGCATGATGTTCCGTCATCCCCTTATGGCTATTCGCCATCTCGCGAAACAATTATCGAATAAAAGGAACCGACATGGATACCATTAACGAAATTTTACAATTCAATAAATCGTTTGTTGAAGAACAGCGATATCTCAATTACACAACCGATAAATATCCCAATAAAAAGCTAGCAATTGTAAGCTGCATGGATACCCGTCTCACTGAGCTCCTTCCTGCAGCACTTGGATTAAAAAACGGCGATGCGAAAATAATCAAGAATGCAGGAGGGGTTATTTCTCATCCTTTTGGTAGTGTTATACGCAGTTTATTAGTGGCAGTGTTTGAACTTGATGTAGAAACCATCATGGTAATCGGGCACAGCAACTGCGGCGCAGCACATATGAACGCAGAAACGATGTGTAAACACATGATTGCTTCGGGTGTTTCTCAGGATCATATTGATCTTATGAACTATTGCGGAATTGATTTTGAAAAATGGCTAGCTGGCTTTGAGAATAACGAAGAAAGTGTAAAGCAAACCGTTAATACAATTAAGCATCATCCTCTTATGCCTGATCATTTAGTAGTTAAAGGTTTTATTATTGATTCTGCGACAGGAGAGCTTACATCTGTTCAATGCTGATAAAATATCCACCACTGCCCAATGTTACCAACAGGAAGCAAATCTACAAATACCAACAAGTAAAGTAGAAGTATTATGACTACCGCGCAAATAATTTCAATCATCATTTTCGTAATAGTAATGGTTCTCATTGCTACCGAAAAAATACATCGAACAACCGCAGCTCTTTGTGGAGCTGTTGCGCTTATCCTTTTTGGAATCATTGATTTTGATACGAGTGTTACCCATATTGATTTTGGAACGCTCGGCGTTCTCGTAGGAATGATGCTATTTGTAGGAGTTATCAAAGAATCAGGTATCTTTGAATACCTTGCAATTAAATCCGCAAAGGCAGTTAAGGGTAATCCTTGGATGATTATGATTGTCTTTACCTTGATTACCGCCCTTCTTTCGGCGCTTTTAGATAACGTAACCACCGTATTACTTATTGGTCCTGTTACCTATACTGTTTGCAAGCTCTTATTAGGAATCAATCCTGTTCCCTTCTTTATCACTGAAATTCTAGCTTCCAATATCGGCGGCACCGCAACCCTGATTGGTGACCCTCCCAATATTATGATAGGCTCGGCGGCAAACCTCTCATTTATTGATTTTATTAACTACGACACACCAGCTGTTCTTATGATGCTAATAGCAGTAGTTATCGTATGTTACTTTCTTTATGGTAAGAAACTCGCTGTAGCGCCCGAAAAAAAAGAAGCAGTACTAAACCTTGTTGAAGAAAATGCCATTCACGATAAAAAACTCTTTTATAAAAGCGTTGTGATGATTTTCTTGGTAGCTGCTGCGTTTGTTGTACACGGCCAACTGGGGATCGAACCAAGCGTTATCGCTCTCACCGCTGCCGCGCTTATGCTAGTCATTAGCGGTGCGGATATGGAAAAGACTATCCGCGAAGTCGAATGGTCAACTATTGGATTTTTCGCTGGTCTTTTTGTTGTAGTTGGAGGCATGTCTGAAACAGGTGTTATCAATATGCTTGCCCAAGGACTTATTGATGTCACCCACGGCGATACTTTTCTTGCCATTATTGTTCTTCTTTGGGCAAGCGCTATCATTTCTTCTGTGCTTGATAATATTCCGCTTGTTGCAACAATGATTCCCATTATCACCACCATGAGTGGAGCGGGAATTGATGTTCAACCCCTATGGTGGGCCTTATCACTTGGCGCATGCATCGGCGGATGCGGCACTCTTATTGGCGCTTCTGCAAATGTTGTTATGGCTTCTATTTCTGACAGAAACGGACACCCCATTACCTTTATGGAATATACCAAGATCGGCTTTCCCATCATGATTCTTTGCACTGCAATAGCCTGCGTATATCTTGTTGTTCGCTTCTGTGTTTTCTAATATTGCGACGATGGAAACTGCCTTTCAAAAGGCATTAGATCTTCTTGACCTTTCCAGGAAGATACCTCAAATTGGCAAGTCCAATATCCAAGCGCTCGCGCCACAAGAGCCTCTTGAAATACCCAAATAAAGAAGAAAATAAGAGCAGCCAAAAGAAAGAAACAAACGCCCAGAATTATGGCTAACACAATTACATTGCTCCCCTGAAAAACTACAAAAAGAGCAATCTCGAATACAGCAAATGCACCGACCACAACGCCCATAATTGCCCCTGCCAACAGTCCAATAACAAGATTCATAGCAAAGATTCTTAGCAATCCTAAAAAATCATATCGAATCATTGACCAAATTTTTCCGACTTGAAAGCCAGAAGAAAGCGTTGAATAGATTGAGGTTCTCATTGAACCAACATAGATAAAAAGCTGAACAAAAAAAGAAAGGCAGAGATAAAAAACTACCGTTACGCTACCAAAAAATAATCCGCTTCCTATAGCAAACAAACTTGTACTTGTATCAAAAGAAAATCCCGTAATGAAGTTATTGAGAAACGAAAAAACCCCTGGTATCAAGCTACAAACAAAGCAAATAATCAGAATATAAAAGCCACGCTTATAAAGAGCTCCATCTTCGTTGCCTAAAATGCGTTTGTTCATAGGACGATGAACATTCCAAGCCATGTCTCGTGCCCATCCATACAAATAGCCAAAAACAACAATCACACCAAAAACAGGAATAAAGCACAACAGGCTCAGCCTTAAAAACTTAGAAAACCATCCAGGAGAATTTACAATGTCGTCCCAAGCAGCAGCAAAATATCCTTTTTGCATATGCAATCTCCTTTAAACGCAAGATTTAGCAAGAGTCTTGTTGTAAGCAAGCGCAAAGTTCTCTTTAAGAATACGTTGTTTATTTAATCACATTCAATACAATGCCCATAAGCATTATTTTCACAATACGCTGAACTGTGCCCTTTTAGCTTTCATCAACCTTCATCATAATAAACAAAACCGGGAGCAAAACACTCCCGGTTTGCAAGACGTTAACAAGATGAAAATCTGTCTTATCAACAATATCTAAGAAGCCTGCACTACTTCAAAGTTACAGCAGCACCAGCATCTTCGAGGGTAGACTTGATTTCTTCAGCCTTGTCTTTAGCAACGCCTTCCTGTACGGGAGCAGGAGCAGACTCAACAAGCTCTTTTGCCTCTTTCAAGCCAAGACCAGTGATCTCGCGAACTGCTTTAATAACAGCAATCTTATTATCGCCAAAGCCTTCGAGAACAACATCAAACTCAGATTTTTCTTCTGCGCCACCCTCACCAGCGCCAGCAGCAGCGCCAGCGCCAGCAACCATTACAGGAGCTGCAGCAGATACGCCAAATACTTCTTCGAGTTCTTTTACAAGCTCAGAAAGCTCAAGAGCGGGCATTTCTTTTAATGCTTCTACGATTTCTTCACGAGTTATAGCCATGATATGACTCCTTATCTTTTTTATGTGTGCTAACCGCACCTTAATTACAATTTTGCAGCTTATGCTGCAATTTTCATTTTTGCTAAAACCTCACCTGATTTTAAGCAGCAGGTTTTTGTTCTGCAATTGCATTTACGCAACGAGCGAAAGCCTCCATAGGCGCATTGAGAACACGAACCGTTTGCGTAAGTGGATTCTGGAGAGAACCAAGAAGTTTTGCGATGAGCTCTTCGCGAGAAGGCAAAGCAGCGATTTTCTCGATTGCTTCTGCATCAACAAAAGCACCATCCATGATGCCACCCTTGATTACCAAATTTTCATTTTCTTTGGCAAAATCTCTAACAGCCTTAGCAGAAGCAACAGGATCTCCCTCAGCGAAAACAAATGCAGATGGACCAGAAAGAACCTCGTCGACATTTGGCATATCAAGTTCTTTCAGAGCGAGCTGAACGAGGGTGTTTTTATGAACCTTCATAATTGCTCCAGCTTCGCGAATACTGCGACGAAGCTGCTGTGATTCTTTAACGGTAAGACCGCGATAATCAACAACCCACATTGCAGTAATGTTAGCAAGATCAGACTTGATTGCTTCAAGTTTTTCAGCATTTTGTACACTTGGCATTTCTATTTACACCTCCTCTTTTTAAAGCATCAGGTTCCGCACCATAATGAGTGGACCGCACCTTAAAAAGAAACGACCCCTTCTACACAACGACAGAAGAGGCCGACTAAAGATACCTTTATGACCACCTCGGCGGGCCGTTAAAACGATTAAACCTCTACGGTACCAGCTGTCTTGGGCAGCGGAACAACAACTATTCCGAACTACTGCTTATCAAAGCAACTTTTTCATTGTAGTAAACTTACAAAACTTTACAAGTACACGCCCCAACCTTCATAACTTTATCATGCGGATATGAGCTCAGAGTGCCTATTGAGTAATACTATGCAAAAATCGCTTTCTATGATGCTGCAGCGATGGCATTGACGGTTATTAAATTGCCCGTTGAAGCATCGACCGACAAGGTAACCGAATCACCCTCTTTGAAGCGAACAACATCTACTACGCTTGAAACCTGACAATCATAAATTGCATCATAACCTTCAATGAGCAAGTAGTAATGGGAATTACCATCTAGAACAACTGGGGAAATCGAGGCTATTTTTCCAGTAACAGAACCCTCTATCGCCGAAGAACTTGAAGTGTTAGCAGGGGTAATACCATTGCTCCGCAAAAGTGCTTTGTAAGATTTTTCACATTCACTCAACGTATTTCCCGTAGCAACATTTTGATACCGTTGAATATCGATCATTGCATACATTTTTACCAAACCAGCATTATCTTTGAGCGCCATGAAATACGTTGGTTGCCCCTCCACATTGATAAGCAAAGGGAAAGTGGAAACATATTTCAAATGCTGAACTTGACCTTCAGCAGAGCTCATTGCCGATTCCTCAGTTGCACCTGCAACAGAATAAAATTTAGACTCTGCAGTACGTTGATTAATGAGCACAAAACCAATAATAGAATTGTCTGATGTTGCCGAAGTTACACCGCTATAAACCCAAACATCATCGTCTTGAGCAAGATAATTGTATCCTGGCTGACCATTGGTTCCAGGAGTTGTTTCTTTAACACCATTTTGACCAAGCCATGAGTTAATCCAGCCATCCGATAATGCTCCGCTCCAGTTATATTGTTGGATCAAAAGATCGGCAGGGTAAGCACGGTCAACCCATTGAGGAACCTCATCTATTGCCAGATCTTGCATCTCACCAGTGCTTGCATTGCACAAAATAACGCGCTGAATCGTTGTGCCACCAAAAAGGCCGATAGTTCTATCTTGCACGGGATAAATCCAATAGGGATTTCCTTCTTCGTCAATTTCAAAAGACTTTTCGTCAAACATATAGAAGGGATAGCTCAATTGGACATGACGATCAACATTGTTGAAAAATGGGTCAGAATCAGAATAATAAATAGGATCATCTAATCGAACAATTTCGGTATCTTGCGTGCTCATGTTAACAATCACGTAGGCAGGAATTCCTCCATCTTTATTTGCCCACCATTTGAAAAAGTCGGCATAATTAAGCGGACTAACGCGCACAGGGGCATCATGATAATTGATTTGTGAATACAGAGACGAAATTTCAAACTGACTCACATAATCCGCCATGGTACCCATTGTTCGATTTCCAAGAAGAATAGCTGAATCACGATCAATGAATGGGATTTTGCTGTAATCTGCTTCATCGATATCCTCTGAAAAATTGCCTTCCGTGGTTTGCAGAATACTCGAATAACGCTCAGCATTTCCAGGAAAAAGAGAAAGGGATGTTACCGCTCCTAACACGCCCACCAAAGCAATTACAATAGGAATTGCCGTAAGATATTTAAATAATTGAGCTTTTTTAGGACTTGCTTCACGCTTACCTGCTCCATTTTGATAAATCTGACGAAAGGTAAAGAAAACTACAAAACTCGGAAGCAAAATGAAGAGAGCAACAAACCACCATAAATCAACGCTGTGAATATTAATAGGGGGATGAAACCACCAATAGCAAAACGCAGCAATCAAAATCACAAGAATTATCAAAACAGCCAAAGAGCGTTTGCCCATTTGTGCAAAGCGATTTTTAAGATGACTAAAATCCGAGCCCTTTCCCCCAAAGCCAGAACCTCCAAAGCCTGACCCCTCGCCTCGAGGAGCACTACCTCCCATCGCCTGCTTTAAGAACTCAGTCCAATCTATCGGACCATGTTGATTTGGATTATTCATATATTCCTCCACGTTAATTTGCTTGAGGATTCATTGTAAACGAACGCAGCAAAAAATATTGACTCTTTTGTCCTAGAAGAAAGACCACTCTGATAAAAATACAAGATCGCTCACACAAGCGATCTTGTTCGTATTTACTGGATAGCGCTCAAGCTGCCTTTTTGTTTTTGATGCCAATACTTTTACAAAGGCTCACTTAACTAACGAGCGAAGCACGTATTGTAAAATTCCGCCATTGTAGTAGTACCTACCTTCAGTTGGCGTATCAATCCTTACAGTAGCCTTGAATACGATCTTTTGTCCATCTGGCTTAATTGCTTCCACTTCAACTACCGCTGGAGAAGGAAGGCCTTGAGAAAAATCAATCGGAGCAATTGAAACTACTTCAGATCCATCAAGCCCTAAGGTATTGACACTCTGCCCTTCTTCAAATTGCAAGGGAAGAATTCCCATACCAATAAGATTAGAACGATGAATGCGCTCAAAACTCTCAGCAAAAGCAGCCCGTACTCCTTGCAATAGCGGACCTTTTGCCGCCCAATCTCGCGAAGAGCCACTTCCATACATTTTCCCCGCAAAAATAACGGAAGGAATGCTCTCTTCCTGGTAATGGCAGGCAGCATCAAACACTGATTTTATTTCACCATCAAGAAAATCCTTAGTCCAGCCGCCCTTTTTGCCCTCGGCAAGCTTGTTGCTCAATTTCACATTAGCAAACGTTCCTCTCATCATTACTTCATGATTTCCTCGCCGAGCACCATAGGTATTAAAGTCCTTTTGCTCTACCCCTCGCTCAAGCAAATAGCGAGCTGCAGGAGATCCCTCGGCAATTGCACCAGCGGGAGAAATATGATCAGTGGTTATAAAATCACCAACATTAAGAAGAACACGCGCAGAGCAAATGGATTTAGGAGCAACTGCCTCTTTAGTCATATTGTCAAAGTAAGGTGCTCTTCTCACATAAGTTGAAGCTTCATTCCATACGAAAGTATCGCTTGCTTCCTTGCTCAATGCGCACCATTTTTCATCGCCCTTAAAAAGTGAGGCATTGGCTGTTTTATAAATGACCTGAGTAACGCATGCTCGAGAAAGCTTATCAACCTCTGCTTGGCTGGGCCAAATATCGCTCAGAAAAACATTGTCACCGTTAGCGTTTTTTCCAAGCGGTTGGGAAGCGAAATCAAAATCCATAGTACCAACAAGAGAATAAGCAATGACCAACGCGGGGGCCGAAAGATAGTTTTGTGAAACATCTGGAGATATTCGACCTTCAAAATTGCGGTTTCCTGAAAGAATGCTTGCAAGTTCAATTTTGTCCGCAATATCATGCATAAAAGGAAGAACTGACCCAGAATTGCCAATACAACTCATGCAGCCAAAACCACAGGTATAAAAACCAAGACTTTGCAAACCCGACACAAGCCCAGCTGCATTCAAAATAGCTTCTACCGCTCTACTGCCAGGAGCAAAAATACATTTAACCCATGGTTTAGGCTTAAGCCCTTGATCAGCGGCGTTGCGAGCTAAAAGACCTGCTGCCAACATCATAGAGGCATCTGTTGCCGTAGTGCAGCTTGTCACGGCAGCAATAGCCAACGCTCCATGAGTAAGGCTATAGGTTGATCCGTCAATATTTACCGAAACTTTTTCATTAAGATCAATATCCCGAACGGCACATATTTCTTTAAATGATTGCTTCATTGAAGAAAGTTCTTTTTTATCGTGAGGCCTCGAAGGACCAGCAATGCTTGGAACAACACTCGAAAGATCAAGCGTTAATACCTTAGAATACACGCGAGAAGCAGCAGAATCATGCCAAAAGCCTTGAGCCTTTGCATATGCCTCAACCAAAGCAATTTGATCTTCGCTTCTGCCAGTTAGCCTTAGATAATCAAGGGTTTTTTCATCAACAGGAAAAAGCGTGCATGTTGAACCGTATTCTGGTGTCATGTTTGAAATACATGCACGCTGCGTTGCATTCAAATTCTGAACGCCTTCACCAAAGCATTCAACAAAACAACCGACTACCCCTTCTGCGCGAAGCATCTGTGCAAACGTAAGCGCAACATCCATCGCGCTAACTCCTTGCGATAAGGCGCCCTTTAACTCAACACCAACAACACGAGGAACCAACGTTGTTACCGGTTGACCTAGAGCAGCTGCTTCTGCCTCTATTCCGCCAACACCCCAACCAAGAACACCAACACCGTTAGCAGTCGGAGTATGAGAATCTGTTCCCACCAACGTATCAAAATAAGCAACAACGCCCTCATTGGATTCTTTAGTCATCACAACTGAAGCGAATTGCTCAATATTAAGTTGATGACAAATGCCTGCCCCAGGAGGAACGATACGAACATTCTGAAAAGATTCTTGCGACCACTTCAAAAAATCATAACGCTCTTGATTTCTTTGAAATTCCAATTCCATATTGCTTTCAAGAGCATTTTCGCAACCCGCAACATCAGCAATCACTGAATGGTCAATTACTAAATCACAAGGAACTTGCGGATTAATATTTTTAGGATCTCCTCCGAGCGCAATGCAAGCTTCTCGCATAACTGCAAAATCAACAAAAACGGGCACGCCTGTAAAATCCTGAAATAAAACGCGAGCGGGACTAAACTCAATTTCATTACCAACCTCTCCTTTTAGGCCGGCATCAACTAAGCGATTTGCTAATTCTTCGGCACGCTCATCCGTTTCAGATAAACGCAGAATATTTTCCAAAAGAACTGTTAATGAATATGGTAACTTTTCATGATTCTTTACTGCGCTAACAGGGTAATAATGATATGAAGCATTACCAACCTGCAATGTTGCGGAACGACCCATAAGAGTTCCTTTCAAATACAACCATACTTTCAGAAAGACGCTATGCCGCGATTTTACATCTTGGCAAGTGTCAAAATAAGTTCATCGGTAAATTCTGTACAACTTGCAGCAGGCTTGGATGAACCTGTTGCTTTGCGAATATCGGCAGTAACGACCCTACCTTCAGCGTAAACCTGGTTTACCGCCTTGCGAATTTTAGCTGCCGTATCTAACTCACCTAAATGATCAAGCATCATAGCTGCAGAAAGGATTTCTGCCGTAGGATTGCAGATATCTTTACCAGCAATATCAGGAGCTGAACCATGTACCGCTTCAAACACAGCATACTCTGAACCAATATTGGCTCCTGGTGCAATGCCTAAACCACCAACCAAACCGGCGCAAAGATCGCTTGCGATATCGCCATACAAATTAGGAAAAACAATAACTTCAAACTGGGAAGGATCTATAACTAAATTCATGCAAAATGCATCGATAATATTGTCGTTAAAAGCAATACTGCCCTCATATTCTTGAGCAACTTTGCGCGCAGTATCTAAAAATAATCCATCTGAATACTTCATGATATTTGCTTTGTGAGCAGCCGTAACTTTACTGCGACCATGCTTTTTAGCGTATTCAAAGGCAAATCTGACTATCTTCTCTGATTGGGTAACCGAAATAGGTTTTATCGAAATTCCAGAGTCAGGACGAATAGTGCCCGCCTGTCTATCAGAACAGAATTTAATGAGTTCAGCAGCAGCATCACTTCCCTCTTTAAATTCTATACCCGCATAAAGATCCTCGGAGTTTTCTCTCACAATAACAAGATCGACATCATGATATCTGCCACCAGCCCCAGGGATAGAAACTACCGGACGAAGGCATACGTTTAAATCAAGCGTTTTTCTAAGAGCAACGTTTACGCTTCTAAAACCTGTACCAACAGGAGTTGTGATAGGACCTTTAATAGCTACTTTATTTTTTTTCACAGACTCAATTGTTGATTCAGGTAAAGGAGTACCGCACTTCTCCATTTGTGCAGCTCCAGCTTGTGCTATTTCCCATTCAACCTGAGCGCCCGCCGCCTGTACAACCTTCTGCATCGCAGCAGAAGTTTCAACACCAATACCATCACCCGGAATAAGCGTTACCGTATGACGCACCATTATCACTCCCTAGCTAAAAGCTAAACAAACTACTTAAGGTTTTCAATTATCTGCTGACTTCTTCGCTGAAGTGCACCTTTACCATGCTCGGCATCGAAAGCAACACGCAACTCTAGCCCATCTTTCACAGAAGAAGAAAGCTTCCCTTCGGCAAAAGAAATAAGAGCTACTAGCATATCCTGATACTCAAAATCGCCGTGATAGCACTGAATAGCCTCGTCCAAAAGAGGCCAAATTTTTTCTGAGCGGTTTTCAGTGGTGGCGCCAAGCTTGCACAGAAAGCGCACTGCAGCAAGCCTTACTAAACCGCTATCCTCGTCAAATAAGGCAGCCTCTGCACCAGAAAGAGCCTTATCGCAACCACGAGAATCATAAGAAACCAACAAGGTAAGAACATCAAGCGACTCCCATCGCGTTTGCGCCTCTGGTCTATTAAGGGCATCAATAAAAGCATCCAAATACGGAAGCAAAACTTCAGGTTTTGTTTTTGCAACTTGTGCAAAAACAGAAGCGGCATTTTGACGAGACCGCCTCGATGATCCTTCGAGTTGTTGTGCTAAATCCGTCAAAAGCTGTTCATCCTTTATCGCTCGAGTCGCAGTCTCTTTTATATTTTGTGACTTTTCACTCACAAATATCCTCCGATCCATAGTTTTCATCTGGATTTAACCAAAGTAATTTTTATAGAAATGATCTTTTCTATTATACGTGCGGAAAAAGCAATAGCAGTACAAGGAAACTTCCTTCTACAAGAAGAATAAAACCCGCGGCAGCCCGCGGGTTTTTGGCATCACAGTAGGTTGTTAGTAAACAATTAGTGAACTATTCTGCAGGAGAAGCATAATCACGAACAACAGAACCATCGACATGAACACCAGGACCCATAGATGAAGTTACCGTGACTGATTTTACATACTTACCCTTTGCAGCTGCAGGCTTCATACGGATAATTTCATCAAAAACAACCCCATAATTTTCTGCAAGCTGCTCAGCAGTAAAAC
This sequence comes from uncultured Eubacteriales bacterium, assembly GCA_963653545.1. Lineage (GTDB taxonomy): Bacteria > Actinomycetota > Coriobacteriia > Coriobacteriales > Eggerthellaceae > Anaerotardibacter. Next base: position 13,134 of record CAVJWZ010000002.1, read on the forward strand.
TGCACTTACCAATAACAACGTGGCAAATACCAAAACGGTCTGCGCGATATTCAACACGTCCGCCTTTAAGCTCTTTGATAGCTTTAGCAACATCGGGAGTTACCGTACCAAGCTTAGGGTTAGGCATAAGACCTCGCGTGCCCAAAATTTTGCCCAAACGACCAACCTTTGCCATTTGGTCTGGCGTTGCCACGGTAGCATCAAAATTAATGTTACCAGCCTGAATATCGGCAATAAGATCATCCGAACCAACAATGTCAGCCCCTGCTTCTTCAGCAGCACGAGCAGCATCGCCTTCAGCAAAAACGGCTACGCGAACAGTCTTTCCGGAACCATTAGGAAGACTCACCGTACCACGAAGCTGTTGATCTGCCTGGCGAGTATCAATGCCTAGACGAATGTGCGCTTCAACGGTTTCATCAAAATTCGCAGAAGCAATTTCTTTGACTAAAGAAAGAGCCTCAAAAGGAGCGTAGAGCTTTTCGCTGTCTACCTTTGCCGCTGCGGCTTTATATTTTTTTGCCATTTTTTATCCTTTCGTGGTCATGACGAGCATCTATGCTCTGCCACTTATGCAACATTATTCGACTTCTTCACCTTGCAAAATAGCTTGAAGACGACGAGTGACTTTATATTCTTTCTTAGGAGCACGACCTTCAATTGTTACGCCCATAGAACGCGCGGTGCCAGCAACTATCTCCATAGCAGCCTCAATAGTATTGGCATTGAGATCAGGCATTTTAATTTCTGCAATTTCACGAAGCTGCTGCTCGCTTAATTCGCCAACCTTCTTAAGCTGAGGAACACCAGATCCACCCTTAATACCAAGTTTTTCTTTAATCAGGAAAGCTGCTGGAGGTGTTTTGCAAACAAAATCGAAGGTTTTATCTTCGTAGATGGTAATTTCAACAGGAATGATAGTTCCCGACTGATCCTGTGTTGCCGCATTAAATGCTTGGCAAAACTGCATAATATTAACGCCCTGAGCGCCCAAAGCAGGACCTACAGGAGGAGCAGGATTAGCAGCACCTGCTGGAATTTGGAGCTTCACAAAGCCCGTTACCTTTTTATTATCAGCCATCTCAGTGGTTCCTTTCGACTGAAAACTAATTACTACTATGACAAGCGTGGTGTGAGAAGCCCCGTCCACATACCGGCACAAACACACGCATTGTAATCAACTTAAATTTTTGCCACCTGATCAAAAGAAAGTTCAACAGGGGTTTCGCGACCAAAAATTGATACCAAAACCTTTACCTTACCCGATTCAGGTGATACCTCAGAAACAACGCCATCAAACTCAGCAAGGGGACCAGAAATAACCTTGACAGAATGTCCAACCTCGATACTAGTAGATGTTTTCTTAGGTGCTTCATGACTGGTGCGTTTCATAATCTTGTTGTACTCTTCACGAGTAAGAGGAGCAGGATTACCCTGACTTCCAACAAAACCAGTAACGCCTTGAGTGTTTCGCACTGCAGCCCAGCTACGGTCATCAAGTTCCATACGAACAAGAACATAACCGGGGAAAACTTTTTTTTCAGTTTCTACCCTACGGCCACCATCTTTGATCTCCGTAACTGATTCGGTAGGGATTTCGATAGCAAAAACATTATTCTCAAGACCCATAGACTCAATACGGTTCTCAAGATTTTTTTTCACTTTATTTTCGTATCCAGAATACGTGTGCAGCACATACCACTTTTTAGTCATGAACTACGCTCCCAGGCTTGAAATTGCAAACAAAATTGGGGTAACTACCCAATCGTCCAGAACAACAACAAAAACGCCAAAGAAGATCAGCGCAACAACGACAACACCGCTCCATTGAAGCACTTCTTGTTTAGAAGGCCACGTAACCCTACGCAACTCAGAACGAACATCGGAAAGAAAACCAAAACGACGCTTCTTTGATTTTGAGGAAGCTTTTTTAGTTTCTTTAGCTGGCTTAGGAGTAGGCTTTGTTTCTGCAGAATCTTTCTTGTTAAAAAGGCGCTTCTTAGGAGCCTCTTCAACAACAGGAGCAATATTGCTCTGCTCTGCTGCGCGAGCTTTCTTGGCTGCTCGATTAGCAGACGCTTTTGCCTTCTGTGTTTTTGACTTTTTTGCCATATAACTTCCTGCTCTGGAAATCCAATAGTCTATAACGCCAAACAAGCAGCTTCATCAAGCTGCTCATCAACAAGCTGGCAGGCCAGGAGGGACTCGAACCCCCAACATGCGGTTTTGGAGACCGCCGCTCTACCAATTGGAGCTACTGGCCTATTTAGTACCTAATCTTAACGAGTTTCTTTGTGCATCGTGTGATGACCACACCATTTGCAATATTTCTTAAACTCAATACGATCAGGATTATTCTGCTTGTTCTTCTTGGTCGTATAGTTGCGGCGCTTGCACTCAGTGCATGCCAAAGTGACCAAAGTACGCATGAATTCTCCTTATAATTTATATTCGCATTGCTTGTTTTACACATGAACATGCGGACAGTGAAGCCCGCTTTTGCGGGCTTCACATACATGCTTTAATAACAGAAGTTATTTGATGATCTTAGTTACGCGACCAGAACCAACGGTACGACCACCTTCGCGGATAGCGAAGCGAAGACCTTCTTCCATAGCGATAGGATGAATGAGTTCGCCACGAAGCTCAACATTATCGCCAGGCATAACCATTTCGGTACCCTCTGGAAGATGTGCAACACCAGTAACATCGGTAGTACGGAAGTAGAACTGAGGACGATAACCATCAAAGAATGGGGTGTGACGTCCGCCTTCTTCCTTGGTAAGGATGTAAACCTGACCCTCAAACTCAGTATGAGGAGTAACACTACCTGGCTTGCAAAGTACCTGACCACGAAGAATATCTTCGCGCTTGATACCACGAAGCAAGCAACCGATATTATCGCCAGCCTGAGCCTCGTCAAGCAACTTGCGGAACATCTCGATACCCGTGCAAACAGTCTTGGTAGTTTCTTTAATGCCAACGATTTCAAGCTCATCATTAACATGAAGAACGCCACGCTCAACGCGACCAGTTGCAACAGTACCACGACCAGTAATGGTCATAGTGTCTTCAACAGCCATCAAGAATGGCTTGTCAACATCACGCTCTGGGGTTGGAATGAAAGAATCAACCGCATCCATGAGCTCCCAGATCTTACCCTGCCATTCTGCATCGCCTTCGAGAGCTTTAAGTGCAGAACCGCGAATAATTGGGGTATCGTCTCCTGGGAAATCGTAGCTTGAAAGAAGTTCACGAACTTCCATCTCAACGAGCTCAAGGAGCTCCTCATCGTCAACCATATCGCATTTGTTGAGGAATACAACAATGTAAGGAACGCCAACCTGACGAGCCAAAAGAATGTGCTCACGAGTCTGAGCCATAGGACCATCAGTAGCTGCGATTACGAGAATAGCGCCGTCCATCTGAGCAGCACCAGTAATCATGTTCTTTACGTAGTCAGCGTGACCTGGGCAGTCAACGTGTGCGTAGTGACGAGAATCAGTTTCGTACTCGATATGAGCGATAGAAATGGTAATACCACGTTCACGCTCTTCAGGAGCCTTATCAATATCTTCAAAAGCGGTGAAGTCTGCATTTGCAGTACCGTGGGAGCCGTCGTTTGAAGAAAGAGTCTTAGAAATTGCTGCGGTAAGCGTAGTTTTACCATGGTCAACGTGGCCGATAGTACCAATGTTAACATGTGGCTTAGTACGCTCAAACTTTTCCTTAGCCATGTTTCCTCCTTAAAAGGGGCGCCTATTTCTAGGCAAGTTTTCTTTTAAAAAAGTAAGCTCACTAATATTAGTAAGCGAATAAATTTGGTAGCGGTGACTGGATTTGAACCAGTGACGCCACGGGTATGAACCGTGTGCTCTAACCAACTGAGCTACACCGCCAAATGGAGCCCACAACCGGACTTGAACCGGTGACCTCTTCGTTACCAACGAAGTGCTCTACCGACTGAGCTATATGGGCGAGATGGTGGGAGTGCAAGGATTCGAACCTTGGAAGGCTGAGCCAACGGATTTACAGTCCGTCCCATTTGACCGCTCTGGAACACTCCCATTTCGCTTGTGTCATGTGTAATTTTCAAGCTGCCGCCTGCATGCGCCATATAACTGGTTCAAGCAAGCAAAGGAATAATACGCTATGCAAACCTTTGTGTCAACGCTTTACACGCCACCGAGAGTATCCATTCATAAATTTCCCAAAAGGTGCTCTCTTTTACCAAAAAAGCACCTGATAAACCATAGAAACGCAAAGAGTTACCCCAGCTAACAAAGGCTGCTACGCTACTCCGTAACAGCCTCATTCAACGATTTGTTACAAGAAATTATTTTCGGTGAATAATTTTGCTCAATTATTTTTAACAATCGGCCTGCATATAGCTATCAAATTCATCGGTTACTTCTTTTGCGGGAGCCTTTGTTAACAGCGAAACCACAACGATTGCCACGAAGCTTAGCACAAAAGCAGGAAGCAATTCATAAATTGCAAATATTCCGCCTAAAGGCTTAATGAGTATATTCCATATGAGAACGGTAGCAGTACCAACGAGCATGCCAGCTACCGCTCCAGGAAGATTGGTGCGGCGCCAATAGAGACTCAGAAGCATCAATGGTCCAAACGATGCACCAAAGCCTGCCCACGCATATGACACTACTTGAAAAATAGAAGAATTTTCATCGAGGGCAATTACGATACCAAAAAGCAAAACAACCACCAAAGTAATACGCGCCACAATCATCACCTGATTGTCGGTTGCATCTTTTTTGATAAGACCGCGAAAAATATTTTCTGCAACAGCAGAACCAGAAATCAAAAGATACGAAGAAGACGAGGACATTGAGGCAGCAAAAATACCCGAAACGACTAAACCGCATATAAACGACGGCAAGATCAGCTCCGACAAAACGATAAAGATATTTTCAGCACTTGCCTGAGTAAGAAAATGAGTTGGAATAACAGCGCGCCCAACAAGACCAATGCAAACCGCAGCCAAAAGAGAAACAACAACCCAAACTGTTGCGATAATACGTGCTTTTTTGATTTGATTTGAATGATTCACGCTCATGAAACGAACTAAAACCTGAGGCATACCAAAATAGCCCAACCCCCACACCAGGCCAGAGGCAATGGTAATTGCGCCATAGTCAAGCGCAGCACCAAACAGTGGCTCACCATCTTGTACTATCTGTTGCCCTTGCTCATTAACAAGAGGGTTTGCTATCTCAGTTCCTGATAAAAATCCAGGAATCGATTGCAAAAATGCCACCGTATTATCAATTCCACCTGCTGAAGCAACTGAACCAATAAAAACAGTGACCAAAGCACAAATCATAATTGAGCCCTGAACCAAATCGGTAGTACAAACTGAAAGATACCCTCCCACAAAGGTATACAAAAAAACAATCAGAGCACCGAGAATCATCATGGTTGCATAATCAAGCCCGAATAATGTTGCAAACAACTTGCCGCAAGTTACAAAACAGCTTCCAACATAAATGCAAAAGAAGAGCAGAATAATGCATGCTGCAATAGTCATGAGGATATTTTTTTTATCGTGAAAACGATTGGAGAAAAAGTCGGGCAAGGTAATAGAATTATTGGCTACTTCAGAATACTTACGCAAACGTTTGGCAACAAACCTCCAATTAAGGTATGTTCCAATAGCCAAGCCAATAGCGGTCCACATAGCATCTGAAGCACCCGTAAAATAAGCAACACCAGGCAAGCCCATTAAAAGCCAACCTGACATATCTGATGCTTCAGCAGATAGGGCTGTTAACCACGGACCAAGTTTTCTACCACCAAGAAAATAATTCTCCGTAGACTGATTTGAACGCTTCGCATAAACAAAACCGATTACCACCACTGCAATGAAATAAAGGAGCATTGCAAAGAGAACCCAAAAATCATGAGAAACCATTTATATCTCTTTTCGTTTTTCTAAAAGCTTTTCTGTCGAACATGAGCAGCTCGGATTATACTTAATTTATTGCGCCGTTTAGAGTACTTTTGCGTGATAGAGCAAAATATGAAAGGAAGAGGTATGTCGACATACGACAAAATGACCAAAGAAGAGCTTGCTACGCTTAAAGCAGCACTCACCGAAGAATATGAAACATATCGCGAACAAGGGCTTTCCCTTAATATGGCGCGTGGTAAACCAGCTGCTAATCAACTTGATTTAAGCATGGCGCTTCTTGATATTCTTCCCTCAACAGAGATATGCAAAAGTGCTGACGGAACCGATATTCGCAACTATGGAGTTGTTGACGGAATCGCTGAGGCCAAAGAACTTATGGCTTCTATGCTTGATGACGAAGCAGACAATACCATTGTATTTGGCAATTCAAGCTTAAATATTATGTATGACACCGTTATGCGCTGTTGGGTATTTGGAACTCAAGGTAACCCTGCTTGGTGCACGCTCGATTCGGTTAAATTTATATGCCCCGTTCCTGGATATGACCGTCACTTTGGGGTAACCGAAGAATTCGGCATTGAAATGGTAACGGTTCCAATGACCAACGATGGCCCCGATATGGATGTTGTCGAACAACTTGTTGCCAATGATTCTGCTTTTAAAGGTATTTGGTGCGTGCCAAAATATTCCAACCCAGGAGGCGTAACCTATAGCGACGAAACAGTGCGCCGCTTGGCTTCTATGAAATGTGCAGCGAATGACTTTCGCATCTTCTGGGACAATGCCTATTCTGTTCATCATCTTTTCGATGGTGCTACCCAGCAAGATCAACTTCTTGATATTGCAAAAGCATGCAAAGAGGCAAACAATCCCAATCGCTATTACAAGTTTGCATCAACCTCAAAGGTAACCTTTCCTGGCGCAGGCATTGCCGCCATGGCAGCAAGCACAGAAAACATTACTGAAATTAAAAAACGTATGAGCGCCCAAACTATCGGGCACGATAAGCTCAATCAACTTCGTCATGTACGCTTTTTAAAAGACGCAAACGGAATTGCGGCTCACATGGCCAAACATGCAGAAATCCTTCGCCCTAAATTTGCCCTTGTGGGCAAAATGCTTGAAGAAGGATTAGCTGGAACAGGATGTGGCTCGTGGAGTAACCCCCGCGGTGGTTATTTTGTTTCTTTTGATGCTCCAGAAGGCTGTGCAAAACGTATCGTTTCTTTAGCAAAGGAAGCAGGGGTAACTATGACGGGCGCTGGCGCCACCTATCCCTATAAGAATGATCCGAAAGATTCCAACATCCGCATTGCTCCCACCCTTCCTCCCCTAGAAGAACTTGAGGCAGCTATGAAAGTATTTGTTTGCTGCGTAAAGCTTGCAAGCGTAGAAAAGTTACTGGGTTAACTAGCCAATTAAATAACTTTTAAACAATCAGATTCAGTTTCATACAAAAGAGGTCACCAAACGATGACCTCTTTTTACTTTGTGCTTTTCTTACGCCTTGCACAACCGTTAATACACACGGTAGCACCACCAGACAGCAGCGAACGGCTATCCAATCAGGTTTTTAACAGCAGCGGGAATTTCTCGAGGATCATTGATCACAATATCGGCTGCCTCTAATTCATTCAGATCACCAAAACCATACGCACAACCAATCGAAGGAATATCCGCATGCGTTGCAACCTCAAGATCATGAAAACGATCACCCACCATCACATGAGGTTCTGGATGAAGCTTTGCCACCCTTTGATATATCTGCCACTTGGGGATAAAGTCAAACTCCTCGGCAGTATAGGCCGCGCTAAAAAGATGAGCTATACCAAAAGCGGTTAAATGCCTATCACGATACTGCCTCCCGCAATTGCTTAAAAATACCAGTTCATAACCCTCATCATAAAGCTTTATAAGAACATCTTTTATTCCCGGGAATAGCCCCGCCTTGCCCTCTTTTAAACGCTCATTCATGATGCGCCCGATAGTTTGAGAAGCTTGTCTCCAAACAGCTTCAGGCAAATCAGGTGCAAATGTTGTCCACATATCTTCAACGGTCCAGCCAAGCCAATGACTTATTTCTTCATCGGTTAACTCTTGGTATTCCAAATAACCATTTTGTACTAAATTGGCGTACACACTCCTGAATGCTGGACCATAGGTAAGCATGCTGTTATGAAGCGTTCCGTCGTAATCGAAAAAAACCGTTCCCTTTTTCATTGCTCCAACCAAATTATGCTTGTATTGCACGAATAAGATTAACCATTTCAATGGCAGAAAGAGCACAGTCGTAGCCCTTGTTGCCAGCCTTTGTACCAGCGCGTTCAATAGCTTGCTCAATGGTATCAGTTGTTACCACGCCAAATAAAACAGGAATTCCACCTTTCAAACCAACTTGAGCAACACCCTTAGCGGCTTCATTGCAAACCAGATCATAATGAGAAGTTGCCCCACGGATTACTGCACCCAAACAAATAACTGCATCATATTTGCCTGTTTCTGCCATTTTTTGCGCAATCAGTGGAATTTCAAATGCCCCTGGAACCCAGGCAACATCAACATCTTCTTCTTTTACATCATGACGCAAGAGACCATCCATAGCTCCTGAAATAAGCTTTGAGGTAATAAACTCATTAAAACGAGCGGCAACAATTCCAATTTTAATGTCTTTTGAAACGAGCTTTCCTTCTAACGTATTCATATAGTAATTCCTTTCATATCTTAGGATGTATATTCCTTAACGATTTACTTCTTAAATAGGTTGTAAATGCGGATCTGATGTCTCTTTACTACCCCTTATTCCATATCGAGCAAATGACCCATTTTATCTTGCTTGGTTTTAAGATAGAACTGATCATATTCAGTTGCAGCCATTTTAATAGGCACACGCTCTTTGATATCCAAGCCAAAATCAGAAAGCTGATATACTTTATCGGGATTATTGGTAAGCAGACGCATAGTTTTCACCCCAAGATCACGCAAAATTTGCGCTCCGATATAGTACTCACGCATATCGCCTTCAAATCCAAGCGCAAGATTTGCCTCAAGCGTATCCATACCTTGATCTTGCAATTCATAGGCGCGAAGTTTATTCACCAAACCAATACCGCGACCTTCTTGGCGCATATATAAAACAATCCCACGACCCTCTTCTTCAACTGCACGCATAGCAGAGGCGAGTTGCTCGCCGCAATCACAGCGAAGCGAACCAAAAGCATCACCCGTTAAACATTCGGAATGCACACGACAAAGAAGATCTTTTCCGTCTCCAATATTTCCTTTTACCAAAGCAACATGATGCTCGCCATTAAGTTTATTAACGTAGACGTGAGCGCGAAACTTACCATACCGTGTTGGCATATTGGTATTGGCAACTTTTTCAACAAGCACCTCATGTTTTTTGCGATATTCCTGAAGGGCTTTAATGGATATGAATTTTAAGTTCCATGTTTTGGCGAGCTCAATGAGCTCAGGAGTACGCATCATCGTGCCATCTTCACGCATGATTTCGCAGCATAAACCACATTCCTTCAAACCTGCCAAACGCATAAGATCGACCGTAGCTTCAGTGTGTCCATTACGCTCAAGAACGCCATTGGGTTTAGCCATCAAAGGAAACATATGGCCAGGACGGCGAAAATCTGTTGCTTTTGCCTGATCATCAACGCACATGCGCGCTGTAAAACCACGCTCTTCCGCTGAAATTCCTGTAGTGGTTTCAGCATGATCGATAGAGACAGTAAACGCCGTTTCATGATTGTCGGTATTTTCAATAACCATCTGCGGAAACTGAAGCTTTTTGCAAATGTCAATGCTCATGGGCATACAGATTAAACCTTTGCCATGAACTGCCATGAAGTTAACGTTTTCCGTTGTGGCAAATTCTGCTGCGCAGATAAAATCACCCTCATTTTCACGATCAGGATCATCGGTACAAAGAATAATTTCTCCTTGTCGAAGAGCCTCGAGAGCCTCTTCAATGGTTGAAAATTCAAACATGTAGTTCCTCCTAAAAGCCATGTTGGCTTAAAAACTCTTTGGTTATTCCTGTTTGTTTTTTTCTTGCCTGCTCTGATAAATCACTCAATGGCTGCGCTATTAACCGTTCAACATATTTACCAATGAGGTCATTTTCAAGATTCAAAACATCCCCAACTTTTTTTGATGCAAGATTTGTTTCAGCACGCGTATGAGGAATAACGGAAACGCTAAAGGTAGAATTGGTTAGCTTTGCAACCGTAAGACTAATACCATCAAGGGCAATAGAACCTTTTTTAACGATGTAACGCAAAATATTTTGAGGAGCCTCTACGGTGTACCACACTGCATTGTCGTCTTCTTTGATCGATGTAATGGTGCCTATCCCATCAATGTGACCCGAAACAATATGACCTCCAAATCGTCCATCTGCTGGCATGGCGCGCTCCAAATTTACGAAGCTTCCAATGTTTAAGCCTCCTAGGGAAGAGCGATTAAGCGTTTCGTGCATCACATCGGCTGAAAACGAAAGTTTTGAAAATGAGGTCACGGTAAGGCATACCCCATTTGTCGCAATACTATCGCCTACATGAACATCTTCTAAAACTTTTTTAGCGCTCACGGTTATAACGCAAGATTGTGCTCCTTTTTTAATAGAAGCAATTGAGCCTACTTCCTCAATAATTCCCGTAAACATCTACCTCACCTCGCATTCCAAAAGAACATCTTCCCCCAGAATTTCTACAGAAGGTTTGGTGAGCAAAAATGCCTGATCAGGAAACTCAACGCCCTCGCCAAGAACGGGAGATGCTGCTTGGTTTCCCCCAAAAATTTTTGGGGCAATAAAAGCCTGAACACGATTGATAAGATGAGCGGAAAAAAGAGACCAGAAAAGTGTTGCTCCCCCTTCAACTATCACACTATCAATACCCTGTTTCCCTAAATAGTGCATGAGTGCGCCAAGATCAACATGCTCTTCCTTGTCAGGAAAAACCACAACTTTACATCCGCACGCTTCAAGACGCGCCTTTTTTTTCTCATCGGTGCTGCAGGTTGCAATCAAAGTTGGAACCTCATGAGCGGATGAAGGGATTTGCAAATGAGGACCTATACGAAGAGAAGAGTCGACGACAACCCGCAAAGGATTTTTAACCTCTTCACCCTCAAGGCGACAGGTAAGCTGAGGATCATCCTGCAAAACCGTATTTATTCCAACCATAATGGCAGAATAGCTCTGCCTATCTTGATGGACGCGCTTGCGCGCAACCTCTGAAGTAATCCAGCGAGATGCTCCTGTTTTTGTTGCAATTTTTCCATCAAGCGTCATTGCGTATTTAGCAATTACATACGGAGTTTTGGTTTGAATGTAATGGAAAAACACTCGATTAATTTCATCACATTCCTTTTGCAGTACCCCTTCGACCACATCAATGCCAGCATCTTTGAGCTGTTTAACGCCTTTTCCTGCAACGAGAGGGTTAGGGTCAGAAGAGCCAATTACCACACGAGAAACTTGAGCCTCACATAAAGCTTGCGTACAGGGAGGGGTTTTACCCCAGTGGCAGCATGGCTCTAGGGTGACATATACCGTTGCACCCGCAGGATTTTCGCTACAGCCTGCAAGCGCTTCACGTTCAGCATGCAAAGCACCAAACTTGGTATGCCACCCTTTACCAATAATACGGTTTTCCTTAACCACAACCGCACCAACAAGCGGGTTTGGATTTACCCAACCAGCTCCTCGTTTAGCAAGATCAATTGCCATACGCATGTAATCTTGATCGTTCAAATTACAACACCTCCTTTCAATATTCCAATACTTCATGAATACAACTTCTCGGAACAATGAAAAGAGGTGTAAAAAAGCCCTGAAACACAATAAGCATTTCAGGGCTCAATGGTCACCACTAATTACGTGAACTCTTTGCATCTTCTTTCATCCGGACTGTAACCGTTGGCCTTGGATTTTCACCAAATCAGCCTCTTTTGCAAAAGAGGGTCGCGGGCTTTGGATTTATGACACGCAAACCGCTTATAACATATAAGCCGCTTTACTTATGCGCATGCAACCATTACCGCCAGTGAGGAATTTCGCCTCGCCCTGAAGATCATATTCAATTTTCAACCTGTTACTATACTCCAGTAAGGCAAAGCGTACAAGATAGCAAAACGGGGTAAAAACACCTTCGCTTCTACCCCGTCTTATTTATGCGCATCAAACCTCTTGTATTTAGATATCTTTCGAGCCTTCTACGCGACCCTCAAGATACTTCCAGTAATTATCAACATCGTTTTGAATCTCTTCTAACAAATGCTCATTACCTGGCTTAAAGAGATGCTTAAAGCGACCTTGTGGCTTTAAGAAATCGGTTACTGGGATAAGATTTTTATCGCGAACTGGAGTAAGCGTCCACTTACCATGGTCAACCTCAAAAAGCGGCCAGAACTTAGAGTTAACCGCCAAACGACAAATCTCTGCAGTATCACCAGAACCGATACGCCAACCACGAGGGCAAGGAGCCAAAATGTTCAAGAAAGCAGGACCATCAACAGCAATAGCCTTTTCTGCCTTAGTGACAAGGTCGCGCCAATTGCCTACCGATGCTTGTGCTACATACGGAACACCATGAGCAGCAATGATAGAGGTGAGATCTTTACGAGCCTCCATTTTACCCTGCTGAACTTTGCCAACTTCAGAGGTAGTTGCCCAAGCACCCTTAGGAGTTGCCGATGAACGCTGAATGCCCGTATTCATATATGCGCCGTTATCGTAGCAAACGTATACGATATCGTGACCGCGCTCCATAGCGCCCGACAACGATTGTAAACCAATGTCATACGTACCACCGTCGCCACCAAAGGCTACGAACTTAATCTTTTTATCAGCAGGAATTTTTCCTGCGCGCTGAAGCCCTTTATATGCTGCCTCAACACCAGAAATCGTTGCGCCAGCATTGGCAAATGCATTATGAATGAAAGGAACATTCCACGCATTATCGGGATAAATGCTGGTTGAAACTTCCAAGCAACCCGTAGCACTTGCGCAAACTACGTCATAATCATTACGACCCATAAGAACCTGACGAACTGCAATAGAAGCACCGCAACCACCGCAGAGACGATGTCCTGGAGCTAAATCGTCGGGGCGAGCAGATAATTCTTTAATATTAGCCATTGTTTTGCCCCCTTACTCTTCAATACCAAGATACTTAATAGAACCGTCGTAGGTTCCCTGAACACGCTGTTCAAGCTCAGAGAATACTTCATTCATTTGACCAAGCGTGATATCTGCGCCACCCAAACCAACAATATAATCGTTGATGGGAGCAGAAATGCCAGCCTCATAAAAAGCTGAATGAACTTCAAGAGAAAGAGGAGCATGAGGTGAACCGAAAGAATCAGAACGGTCAAGCACGGCTACCGCTTTTGCATTTTTGCATGCCTCGGCAAGCTGTTTAGCAGGGAATGGACGGAATACGCGAGGACGAACAACACCGACCTTTTTGCCTTCTGCGCGAAGTTTACGAGCTTGGAAGCGGGCATTACCAGCACAAGAACCAAGAACAACAATGATGTAATCGGCATCTTCGCAGCCCCAGGCATCAACCAAGTCAAAAGGACGACCTGTAATTTCTGCCCATTCCTTACCATGCTTTTCAAATGCCTCGATTGCATTATCAAGAGCATGGCGCTCGGTTAATTTGTATTTCATGTATCCGTTGCCAAGGGTCGCAAACATACCCTGACCAACAGGATTGCTCGTATCGAGCAAGGGATAGAGTGGCTTATATTCGCCAACATAGCCTTTAACAGTTTGGTCTTCTTCCATCACACAACAATCCATTGCATGAGTGGTAACAAAGCCATCAAGGGTGGTAAGAACAGGAAGCAAAACGTTTGGATCTTCTGCAACTTTAAAAGCAATAATGGTGTTGTCGTACGCTTCTTGAGCGGTTTCAGCAAACATCATGCACCAACCTGTATCACGAGCGCCCATGATATCGGAATGATCGCCATGAATATTGATAGGCGCTGAAAGAGCACGATTAGCATTTGCCATAACAATTGGACAACGCATGCCAGATGCTACATGCAATTCTTCCCACATAAAGGCAAGACCTTGAGAACTTGTTGCCGTAGCAACGCGAGCCCCTGCAGCAGATGCACCAATGCAAGCGGAAAGAGCGGAATGCTCCGACTCAACAGGAACATATTCGGTGGTTACCTTACCGTCGGCAACAAACTTTGCGTAACCCTCAACAATCGTAGTTTGAGGGGTGATAGGATAGGCAGCCATAACATCAGGATTTACCTGACGAAACGCATCGGCAACCATCTGATTACCAGTAGCGGAAAACATTTTTTTATCAGCCACGACTACTCCCCTTCCTTGTCTTGAGCTTCTGCCTCTGGAATAAGTTCAAGAGCACCAAATTTGCACTCCTGAACGCAAACGCCACAACCCTTGCAATGCTGAAGATCGATACCTGTCATTTCGCCATCATTAACTTCGATAGACGAATCGGGGCAATACATCCAACAAAGCATACAATTAGAGCATTTTTCGCTATCCCATATAGGACGCATTGAACGCCAGCCGCCGGTGTAGCAGTTAACTGAAGTGCCGCCTTCCGGGCATACAAAACCAACAGGAAAATCAGAGGGCTTCCAGTTATCGTAATTAGAGCCATCAAATTGAGCCATTACTCCTGCACCTCCCGATAAGCACGATCAGCAGATTCAAGATTTGCATCAATCATCTCTTGAGAAAACTTTTTGCCAAACGTGATAACTAAACGCTCTTTAACAAGATCAAGAGGAAATAAGCCTGCAACCTTTGCCAATGCTCCAACAATAGGAGTATTAGGCATATCTTTCTTAATTGTTGCAAGAGCAATACCCGTAGCATCAACTACCGCAACCTTCATCGATGCAGGAGCATCGACAGCCTTACGAGCTTCTTCAACACTCATCGTGGTATTGAAAATAATGGTGCCATCATCAGCCATGCCCTCTTTAACATCGGTTGATGCTAACAGCGTATCATCCAAAACGATAACAATATCGGGGTTTTGGATATTGTTGTGCACCTCAATAGGTTCACTTGATACACGCGTGTACGCTTTTAGTGGAGCGCCCGTACGTTCTGGGCCATATTCAGGCATGGCCTGAATGAAATTGCCCTGCAAAAGCGCCGTGTCTGCAACGAGCTTCGCTGCCGTAACCGCACCTTGGCCTGCACGAGCGTGCCAGCGGATTTCGGTCAACTGTGACATACCTCTCCTCTCATCTTTAAGGTCTGCTTTAAACAAGCCTCTCCATTTTACCAGCCAAAGAGATTTGAAATAAAGAAGTATTTTACTACGTTGTTTCTTGTTCGGTTAACGGGAAACGTTGCTTGCAGAAAAGCAATCTACACGAATAAGCATGTTGTTGGCATGTCTTAGAAGAACTCCAAAAAGCGAGTATTAAGCGCTGGATACTATGTCCAGAATTCAACCATTTCAATAATTCCCTGGTAAGCCCATGAATATACATCAGAATACCAACCGGTTTCAGGGACAAAGCAAAGCATCAGCGAGTAAAAAACACTCACCGCAACTAACATAGCCATAACTCTTAGAAAGATTTTATGATTAAGCTCATCGGGCTTAAATGCCTCATTAACAATAAAGGCTAACAAAATTACGGGAACTAAAAACAGAAGGGTAAAATCAGCGTAATAGCGCTGTAAAATTCCCGCCATTTGAGCATCAAGGAGCGCAACGATAACACCTGATACCAACATGGTAATTACCACTCCCGCAACGGTATTTGTTGAACGAGTTTTGAAGCGATACCTCAAAATCCTTCGGGTGAAAACCAGCATCCATAAAACGGGAAGGCAGGCAAAAATACCACCAAAAGTTACTTCTTTGATAGTTTGACCCATATAGGTAGTATCAAATACGGTTGGCTGTATCCAAGGAAAAACTCCTGTTGTTGATGGAGTTTGCAAAAAATAAGCAAACAATGCCGGAAGGAATCTCCCTGCATTTATTCCCCTTTGCGTCATATCATTGACGGTAAGGTTATAATTTGCGCCAAAATCGGTAATCGAGCCAAAACGCGCCTTGTTATACAGCATTATTCCTAGAGCCACAACAGCATACGGAGCAATAAGGCAGATAAATTCTTTCATTCCCTGCTTTGTTGTAATGCGCCTATTGGTAATAAATTCGCGCCAAAAGAGAGGAAAAGCAAGAAGAGAGAACACCAAAAGTTGAGGCCTGCACCCCGCAACAAGAGCCATACAAAGCGAGCCCACCAAATACCAAACCCATGCACGGCGAGAAGCTCTACCCCTCATCCAGCAATAAAGCCCCCAAACCGTAAATGCCAAAGCTGTCATAATAGGCAGGGAGTAAAACGTGGGGAATTTTATAAGATACAAAATTCCTGAACACATAACTAAAGGAATTTGCAACAGAAGCAAAAGGCCTAAACTAACCCGTTTAAAATGATACCGAGCAAATCTATCGAGCAGCCCCGTAATTCCCAAAATAAACGCTATACAAGAAATCAAAACCCCAATAGCCGTGGGAAATGATGCACCCGTAAGTAAATAAAACGGAAGGTAGAACAATAAAACAGGGACCACGCCAAAGTAGACATAATAGTGCCCCTCATAGTATGCAACATCGAAAAGATACTCCTCACCTGTTTGTTTTTGAAGCTCTTCTCGTGCGCCTTTGTCATAAGGGTTGTCCATGTCAACAAGCCACTGGGGAGGCTCAAGTTCCAAATACAGCTGACCATCTACCATTGCTTTAGCAAGCTCGGCATATTGCTGAGCATTATCGCCCCCCGTTTTAAAGGTTGTAACAGGAGCACTTGCATCCCAAGAGCCAGAATTATAAGAAGACGTAGCAACCCCAACAAGATTAGAGCCCATAAAAAGATAGCCAGAAATCAAAATGATTTCGATGCCTGTTACCAATATGGTGCAAAGTTTAGTTTTGCGTGGATGCTCTTTTAGATAGCAACGATAAATGCTTGATTTTGGCCTAAAAATATACAAGAGAGCTAATAAAGCCGCCGTAACAAAAAAACGCGCGGCGTTAAAGGAGAACCCCTGCGGAGCATTCAGCGATATCGAATCAAGCAGAATAGGATACGAAGTTTCTTCGCCTGTTATCTCAATTTTAAGACTATTAACGTAACCCGTTGTTTCAAGGTAGATATATTGACTATCTTCATTGTTGGTAGCAACACTGACCTCCGGAACGCCAAAGGTATATTCCGTTGTTGAAAAATAGGTTTCGTGCGCACCATCGGTAAACCAAATTGAAAGCGCTACATTTTGTGCTGGCTGAGTTTCGTCAAAAGCAAGGCGAATATTATGCACTTCTTTATTGAGGTTATGAAATTCAACGCTTTTTTCCTGTGCAGTGAACTTAAATTGCTTTTCGTTTTCGGTAAGGGGAAGATCAATCTGCGAATCGAGTTTTACCTCGTTATACGATGCGGATCGAAAAAAGTTCATATTGAAAAGAAGCGATTCCAAAAGAAACGCAATTATAAAAATAACAAGCGCACATTTAACAATGTGAAATAATGAGGCCCTATGGCTTTTAAGGCCTAAAACTAGATGCTCGGTTATGTTCTCAAGTGTTATCACGATGTTCTATTGTAAAAGAAAAGTTAAATAAAAATCCTCTAAGGAATAATTCCTTAGAGGATTTTCAACCTCACACAAGATATATTAAATCTGCAGTCGCACCACAGCACTGCGTTTAAAAGAATTTTGCTTCTTTCTCAAAAACTAGAGTTTGAGAGCTTTTTCAACTGAAGCAAAAACTTCTTGAGGATCACGATCGCCGTCGATTTCAATCAAAAGGTCGCAACCACGATAATAATCAATCAACGGAGCGGTGGAATTTTCGTATACCTCTAAACGGTTGCGCACGGTAGCTTCATTATCGTCGTCGCGCTGGTACATCTCGCCCTTGCACTTAGGACAGATTGCATCTGCATCAGAACCAATAAAGCCACAATCACGGCACATACGACGTGAGGTAAGGCGTTTGATAATAACCTCTTTATCAACATCAACAAGAAGAGCTGCCGTTAATGGGCGCTCAAGTTTGGAAAGCTCAGAATCAAGCGCTACTGCCTGGGTTGAGGTACGAGGAAAACCATCAAGAATAAAGCCTTTTTCAGTGTCCTTATCTTGAAGACGTTCTTTTACCAAATCGATTACCAAATCATCAGGAACTAAATCGCCTGCATCCATATAAGTTTTTGCTTTAATTCCCAAAGGAGTTTGATTCTTAACAGCTGCACGCAAGATATCGCCTGTTGAAATATGAGCAAAACCGTATTTCTCAACTAATTTTGCAGCCTGAGTGCCCTTGCCAGCACCAGGCGCACCTAACAAAACAATATTCATTAACAATCCTTTCAACTGTTTCGTATTCCTATTTTACAAAGAGGGCCACCATTAAAACAACCCTTCCCAACGTTTTAAAACGAGAGAAGGGTTGATTGCGTAAAAACCTAGCTTATGCCTACTTAAAGAAGCCATCGTAGTTATACATCTTAAGCTGAGACTCAATCTTGTTCATAGTATCAAGCGCAACACTGATCATAATCAAAATTGACGTACCACCAAAAGCTTGAATCAGAGTATTGCCAGTAAAGTAGAACAAAATCGAAGGGATTACCGCAATGATGGCAAGAAAGATAGCACCGGGAAGCGTTACACGATGCAAAACATCCTTGATATATTGAACGGTATTTTCACCAGGTCGAATACCTGGAATAAAGCCGCCTTGGCGCTGTAGATTTTCAGCCGTATCATTAGGATTAAATACAATGGAAGTGTAGAAATACGCAAAGAACACGATGAAGATAACGGTCAAAATCCAGTTAACAACACCGGCAGACATCGCATTGGCAGCACTCGTTAACCAATCGATGTTAAAAAGCGCTGCGATTTGAGCGGGAAAATAAATTAAGCAACTTGCAAAGATGATAGGGATAACGCCAGCAGCATTAACCTTCAAAGGAAGGTAAGAACTCTGCCCGCCCATCATCTTGCGACCGGCAACACGCTTGGCATAGCTTACCGGAATACGACGCTGAGCACGCTCTACGTAAATAATTGCAGGGATACAAATAAGAACCACCAGCAAAATGAGAATGGTAATTGCAATACCCATACCCGTATCTGCCTGAAGATTCACTGAAGAGAAAATAGCAGAAGGAACAGAAGATATAACAGAAACAAAGATTATCAATGACATGCCATTACCAACACCACGTTGCGTAATTAACTCGCCCATCCACATAATAAGAGCAGCACCAACAACCAGGGTAAATACCACCAAAATATCGGTAATAACCTCAGGAACATCAGGATTAAATACAACGCCATAGGCAGAAGATTTAAAGAGGAATAAATAACCAATAGCATTGATTAATGCAAGACCCATGGTGAGATAGCGCGTTACCTGAGTAATACGACGACGTCCCGTTTCGCCTTCACGCGCCCAACGCCCAACTGCCGGAATTACTCCTTGCATCAACTGCATGATAATTGATGCCGTAATGTAGGGCATGATGCCAAGAGCAAATACCGAAAAGTTAGAAAGTGCACCACCAGTAAAAAGATCGAGCATAGCCATTGAAACGCCCTGATTGGAAAAAGAATCAGCAAACGCACGAAATGGTATGCCTGGAACCGGAATATAAGCGCCAAGACGATAGAGTACCAAGATTCCCAATGTAAAGAAAATCTTGGTACGCAACTCAGAAATCTTGAACGCTTGTACAAGAGAAGTTAGCAAGGCTGTTCAACCTTTCCTCCAGCTGCTTCAATTTTAGCCTGAGCAGAAGCGGATACTTTATCAACCTTAACCGTGAGAGATTTAGTGAGCTCACCATCGCCCAAAACCTTAACGAGGTCAGTTGAATGCTTAACAATGCCTTTCTCAACCAAGCTTGCAGTATCAACCACATCGCCAGCATTGAAATATGCTTCAAGACGTCCAACGTTTACCGGAATATACTCAACACGATTAATGTTACGGAAACCAGGAAGCTTAGGCAAACGACGAGCCAAAGGAGTTTGACCGCCTTCAAAGCCTACCCCTTTACCGCCACCAGCACGAGACTTCTGACCATTAAGACCACGGCCAGCAGTTTTACCAGTACCAGAAGCAGGACCACGACCAACACGTTTACGGTTGCGCTTAGAGCCTTCTGCTGGTCGTAAATCTTTAAGTTCCATTGTTTCTCCTTTTCGCTATCCTCATTTTTGAGGGCCGACAGCTCGCAGTCGGCAAACTTATATACCTTTATAAATTATCTTTGCAACAAACTAGAGGTTATTACACACGTTTCGCCATTCAAAGAATGACGAAACGTTTAGCATATAACTTTAAATTTCTTCAACCTCAACAAGATGCTTTACTTTGAAAATCATGCCGCGCACTGCTGGATTGTCAACCTGCTCAACCGTGCGACCAATTTTTCCAAGACCAAGTGCTTTAAGCGTAGCACCTTGATCATATTTATATCCAATTGCACTCTTGACTTGAGTAACACGGAGAGTTTTTTTAGCTTCAGCCATTAGTTCTTCTCCTTCCAGCCATAAATGTCGGCAACAGACATGCCGCGACGCTTGGCAACTTGCTCTGGACTCTGCATTTCTTTCAGCCCCTCGGCGGTTGCCTTAACAATATTCATAGCGTTATCGGTACCCAAAGACTTAGAAAGAACATCGCTGACACCGGCAAGCTCTAAAACCGCACGAACAGGACCTCCTGCAATAACGCCAGTACCAGGAGTAGCTGGCTTTAAAAGAACTCGACCAGCACCATAAACTCCCAAAATCTCATGAGGAAGAGTTTTTTCAGGAGTTAGAGGAACACTAAACATGTTCTTCTTGGCATCTTCGATACCTTTTTTGATTGCTATAGGCACTTCTTGGGATTTACCCATACCAACACCCACGCGACCATTGCCATCGCCAACAACAACAAGTGCGGTTAGCGCAAAACGACGACCACCCTTTACAACCTTAGAAACGCGGTTGATATAGACGACGCGCTCCTGAAGCTCAGGAACGGCTGCCTGATTTTCTTGTTTACGAGCCATAAATGTAACCCTCTCTTAAAACTTCAGGCCTGCTTCACGGGCACCATCAGCAACAGCCTTGATGCGACCATGATACAAGTTACCGCCACGGTCAAATACTACTTCCGTGACTCCTTTTTCCTGTGCTTTCTTACCAATAAGTTCACCAAGAGCAGCTGCCCCCTCAACGGTAGCACCGCCCTTATCCGTAGCTTTAAATTCAGGACCGAGTGTAGAAACGCCACAGATGGTTACTCCGGCAACATCATCGATAACCTGAGCGTACATATTTGCATTCGAGCGCGTAATGCACAAACGCGGACGAGCAGCCGTACCTGAAATTTTGCCGCGAACACGAGTGTGACGGCGACGCAAGCCGGCTTGTTTCTTTTGAAGCTTTTTCATATGCTTATCCCTTCAATTCCTAGCTCATGCGTCTTACTCAGACTTAGCAGCCTTGCCAAGCTTACGACGTACGTATTCACCTTCATAGCGAATACCTTTGCCCTTATAAGGCTCGGGCTTGCGCCAAGCGCGAATATTTGCCGCAACCTGACCAACCTGCTCTTTGCTGATTCCGTTAACAATAATTTCAGTTTGGCTTGGAACCTCAAATTTAATGTTTTCAGGTGCTTTAACAACTACAGGATGAGAATATCCGAGCTGAATCTCAAGATCTGAGCCTTTAAGAGCAGCACGATAGCCAACACCCACAAGAACAAGCTTCTTGGAGTAACCGTTGGAAACACCCTCAACCATGTTTGCGATAAGCGTACGAGTGAGACCATGAAAGCTTTTTGCTTCGCGAGTATCGTCCGGACGCTCAACAATAACCTCTTCGCCTTCAACTTTGATGCTCATCATATCGTTGAATGTGCGTGTTAATTCGCCTTTACTACCCTTAACAGTAACAGTCTGACCGTCGACTTTTACCTCAACTCCGGCAGGAATAGCAACAGGCATTTTACCAATACGTGACATGTGTATTCCTCCCTTCTTACCAAATGTAGGCAATAACTTCTCCGCCAACGCCCATCTTGCGTGCGTCGCGATCAGCCATTACACCTTTACTCGTTGAAATAACTGCAGTTCCTAAACCACCCAAAACACGAGGAAGTTCATCTTTTCCTGCATAGATTCGCAAACCTGGTTTAGAAATACGCTTAAGACCACGAATGGTTCGCTCTTTTTTCTCGCCATACTTAAGCGTAATCTCAAGAATATCGCGAGGCTTAGCGCTTTCAACCTCGTAGCCTGCAATATAGCCCTCTTCTTGCATGATGCGGGCAATTTCGACAAGCTTTTTGCTTGACGGCATAGCAACCGTCTGCTTGCCTGCAGAATTAGCATTACGCACACGCGTAAGCATATCTGCAATAGGATCGTTCATGCTCATTGTTTCATTTCTCCTTTGTTCATGATGAGCCGAAAAGACGGTTCGTACACACCCTTAATGTATACGCCTTGACTCTCGACACTCAAAACGTAACGTAGTTGCTCGTGTTACCAAGAAGCTTTGGTTACGCCTGGAAGTTCGCCTTTATTAGCAAGTTCACGAAGACATACACGGCACAAACCAAACTTGCGATAGTACGCGCGGGGACGACCACAGCGAGTGCAGCGATTGTGCTGACGAGTAGAAAACTTCGGTTCACGCTTTGCTTTGGCGATCATCGATTTCTTAGCCATTCAATTTCCTTCTTTCTTATAACCAATTTTGGATCGTTACCCAAAATTTAGTTTTCCTTTTTAAATGGGAAACCTAAAGCGTCAAGAAGAGCCTTGGCACCCTCATTATTATCGGAGGTAGTTACAAAGGTAATATCCATACCACGGGTACGATCAATCTTGTCATACTCAATTTCTGGGAAGATAAGCTGCTCAGTAAGACCCATAGTATAGTTACCGCGTCCATCAAAACTCTTTGGGTTTAAACCGCGGAAGTCGCGAACACGTGGAAGAGCCGTTGACATTAAACGATCAAAAAACTCCCACATGCGATCGCCTCGAAGCGTTACCTTACAGCCAATTGCCTGACCTTCACGCAAATGAAAACCTGCAATAGATTTTTTAGCACGAGTTACCATTGGCTGCTGACCAGTAATAACGCGCATATCTTCAAGAGCGCCGTTGAGAAGTTTAGAATCACCAGCTGCTTTACCAACACCCATGTTCACAACAATCTTTTCAAGACGAGGAACCTGATTGATGTTGGCGCATCCAAGTTCTTTATAGAGCTTGTCAACAACTTCGTTAACGTATTTTTCCTTCAAACGAGGAGTTGCCATTATTGTTTACCTTTCTTCGATGAATTAAACACAGGATTTCCGACCCTGCGTCCCTCACATCTATGCGAGGGTCATAAAATAGCCAACTAATTATACTAGTCGATTTCTTTACCGCATTTTTTGCAAACGCGAACTTTCTTACCATCTTCACGTTTAATATTTACGCGAGTTGCCTGTTTGCAAGATGGGCAGATAAGCTGCACGTTTGAAACGTGAATAGGTGCCTCCACACTGGTAATGCCACCTTGCGGATTATTAGGAGTAGGGCGAAGCGCCTTCTTAACGATATTGACCTTCTCTACCACTACGCGCTGCTTTGCAGGAAGGGCAGAAAGAACAACGCCTTCTGCGCCACGATCTTTACCAGCTAAAACTTTAACTTTGTCACCTTTTTTGATGTTCATCTTAGTCATGTTGTATCCCCTTTAGAGCGTCTCAGGTGCCAAAGACACGATCTTCATGTATTTCTTCTCACGAAGCTCACGTGCCACAGGGCCAAAGATACGCGTACCGCGAGGAGCACCATTGGCATCAATCAACACTGCCGCGTTCTGATCGAACTTAATATAACTTCCATCGTTGCGACGTACTTCCTTTTTTACGCGCACAACGACGCAGCGAACTACTTCGCCTTTTTTAACATTACCGTTAGGCATAGCTTCCTTAACGCTGCAAACGATGACGTCACCAAGACCAGCATAACGGCGCTTAGAACCGCCTAAAACCTTGATGCACTGCACCTTGCGCGCGCCAGAGTTATCAGCAACGGCGAGCATGCTCTGCATTTGAATCATTTGCTTATCCCTTTCGATGCATACTAAGTACCAGCAGAGCCGATTACTTAGCCTTCTCTACGATATCGAGCAAACGCCAGCGCTTCATCTTGGAAAGCGGACGTGTTTCCATAATGGTTACGGTATCGCCTACCCCAGCTTCATTATTCTCGTCATGAGCATGAAGCTTTTTGGTGGAGTTAACCATCTTGCCATAAACACGATGAGGCTTGCGTTCGTGAATTTGTACCACACAGGTTTTGTCGTTAGAAGCGCTAACAACTACACCCTGGCGTACCTTACGAGAATTACGTTCTTCACTCATATCTAAAACCTTCCTCTAGCGCGCTCTTAAGCATTGAGAGCTTTGAGCTCGCGGTCGCGCATCTCGGTTTGGATGCGAGCAATATTCTTTTTTACCTGCTTGATACGAGCGGTATTGTCAAGCTGACCTGTGGCCATTTGGAAGCGCAAGTTAAATAACTCTGCGCGTGCTTCTTTCAATTTCGCCTGTAAATCTTCAGCTGAAAGATTGCGAATTTCTGCTGGTTTCATTTATTCCTGCCCTTCTGCCTCGCGCTTGACGATTTTGCACTTGATGGGCAACTTGTTGATGGCGAGACGCAATGCGTCACGTGCAGTTTCTTCATCAACACCGTCAATTTCGAACATAATGCGACCAGGCTTTACTACAGCTACCCAGCCTTCAGGGTTACCTTTACCTTTACCCATGCGAGTTTCAGCAGGTTTTGCCGTAATGGGCTTATCAGGAAAGATAGTGATCCAAACATTACCAGTACGGTTCATGCGACGAGTCATAGCAATACGAGCAGCCTCGATTTGGCGGTTGGTAATCCAATGACGATCAAGCGCTTGAATTCCCCAAGAACCGTGAGTTAACGTGGTACCGCCTTTGGCGTTACCCTTCATTGAACCACGCTGCACCTTACGATGCTTAACACGCTTTGGTACTAACATTATTTAGCCCCCCTATCATTGTGGCGGCGAGAACGATTAGGGCGAGAAGAGCCTTCAAGAGCTGGCTGAGGAGCCTTTTGCCCTGGAAGAACTTCTCCGTGATAAACCCATACCTGAATTCCAATGGAGCCCATCGTGGTAGCAGCAGTTGAGAAGCCATAATCAATCTTTGCGCGAAGAGTATGCAGAGGGACACGACCCTCACGATACCATTCACGACGGCTCATCTCGGCGCCACCAAGACGACCAGAGCACTGGATACGAATACCCTTAGCGCCCGATTTACGTGCAGACTGAACTGCTTTGCGCATCGCGCGACGAAAAGCAACACGATTTTCAAGCTGCTCTGCAACGGACTGGGCAATTAAGCTTGCATCAAGTTCAGGACGCTTAACCTCAATAACTTCAACGGACACTGGACCATTAGCAATTTGATTGAGCTTTTTGCGAAGAGCATCAACTTCTGCACCCTTTTTGCCAATAACAACACCAGGACGAGACGTAGTAATGATGACTTTAATCTTATCGCCAGCACGCTCAATTTCTATGCGAGAAACAGCTGCATGGGAAAGCTGAGTTTTAAGATATTCGCGAATAGCCAAGTCGTTTTCAAGGTTCTTTGCATAGTCCTTGTCTGAATACCAGCGGCTACGCCAATCCTCAGTAACACCGAGACGGAAACCGGTTGGGCTTACTTTCTGACCCATACTATGCCTCCTCTCGGGTTGATACGATCACAGTAATGTGACTCGTGCGTTTATTGATGCGAGATGCAGAGCCTTTAGCACGAGGGCGAATGCGCTTAATGGTTGGACCCTCATCAGCAAAACAGGCCTTTACCACCAAGTTGTCAGGATTGGAATAACCCTTCTGACCTGCATTGGCAACTGCAGAGTTGAGTGTTTTTTCTACCACTTCAGCAACAGCGCGGTTGGTGAAGCGAAGAGTTTCAAGCGCAGCAACAACATTTTTGCCACGAATTTGATTAAGAACGATACGCGCCTTACGAGGTGAAACGCGCACGTAGCGAGATACTGCTTTAGCTTCCATGTTTCACCCTTTCTTATTTGTCATGCCCACGGAAGGTACGGGTAGGCGCAAATTCGCCCAGTTTGTGACCGACCATAGACTCGGATATATATACAGGCACGTGCTTGCGTCCGTCATGAACAGCGATAGTGTGACCAACCATTTCTGGGAAGATGGTTGACGAACGTGACCAGGTCTTAATGACTTTCTTTTCGCCAGCTTCATTCATCGCCTCAATGCGATTGAGAAGACGAGGCTCCACGAAAGGACCTTTTTTTAAACTTCTACTCAATGTTTCTCCTTAACGCTTGTGCGCTACTTCTTGCGACGACGGATAATTAAGCGGCTTGAAGCCTTTTTAGGATTACGGGTACGATGACCTTTGGTGGGTACGCCCCATGGAGTAACAGGATGACGACCAGCAGATTTGTTTTTGCCTTCACCACCACCATGTGGGTGATCAACAGGGTTCATAACAGTACCGCGAACGCTCGGACGAATGCCCTTCCAACGATTACGACCTGCTTTACCGATTTTAATGTTGCTATGCTCAGCATTGCCAACCTCGCCAACCGTTGCGCGGCAGGTCACTAAAACACGACGCATCTCTGAAGAAGGCATACGAAGAATTGCATAATCGCCCTCTTTACCCATAAGCTGAATGCTTGTACCAGCAGAGCGAGCAAGAGCCGCGCCGCGACCAGGCTGAAGCTCAACGGCATGAACAAGCGTACCAACAGGAATCAACGAAAGAGGCAATGCATTGCCTGGCTTGATATCTGCATCGGTACCAGAAAGAACCGTTTCACCAACATTTAAACCACAAGGATGAAGAATGTAACGCTTTTCACCATCGGCATAATGAAGAAGAGCAATGCGTGCACTGCGATTTGGATCGTATTCGATGGTTGCAACCTTAGCAGGAATACCATCTTTATTGCGCTTGAAATCGATTACACGATAACGACGCTTTACCCCGCCACCCTGATGACGGGTAGTAATACGACCGTTGTTGTTGCGGCCGGCCTTTTTAGGTAAGGGCTTTAAAAGAGACTTTTCTGGAGTTGTGCAGGTGATTTCTGCAAAATCAGAAACAGTCTGAAAGCGCCTACCAGGACTCGTGGGCTTGTACTGTTTTACTCCCATTTTTTTCCTTTCTTTAGGGCAAGCACCGTTGCTTAACCCTTATCTTTTGTGTGGACTCCATCACCGCCTTGAAGGCTTTTGGGAGAAAGCCTCGACGATTCCGAGTTTCCACGCGCCCGGGTGTATCCATAACCAATCAGACGCAAACGAGAATTATATAGAGAAGCCAAGAGAAATTCAAGATATTTTAGAAGAACATCAAATCTACGCACTTTGCCTGAGTACGCCGTGGGAGCTATAGACCGTGAGTCAAAAGCAACGCGAGTTACCTTACAACAATGACCGTCATAGCTAACAAGAAAACTTAATCGCGCCAAAATCTATGTCAAAATCTTGCGAGATTATAAATTTATCGAGTGCAAAACCCAACTACCTGCCTAAAACCTGCCCAGTAAACATTACCGTACTGGACGATTTTTCCTCCTTCACTAACGATATCGCAGAGCAAACAGCTTCAAAATGATGCGTTAATCTCTTCCCAATCTTCAACTTTTAAAAGTGGGACCCTCTTAAACTCTTTCATATTATGGGTAACCAACGTTGCATTATGAGCACGAGCGATTGCAGCTATCACCATATCGTTTGCGCCAATCTTCTTACCTTCTTGCTCTAAGTTAGCGCGAATCAAAGCGTATTCTTTTGCGCAAAAAGAATCGAATGGAACAACATCAAAAGGAAGAAGAAACTGCTCTACAAGAAACGCATTCTTTCTGGGATTTTTGCTTTTTGCAGCGCCAAGCAAAAGCTCAGCTTCAACCATTGATGGAATTTTAAAAAGCCGCGAATCACTCGCACGCATAAGATCGTAGCCATATTTCATGTTTCCTCGAAGAAAATCGATACATATGCACGAATCAAGAAAAAACATATCTCACCCTCTCAATCAAAGCTGACTAATTCGCCGTCAAAACTAAGATCAAGATCTTCAGGCACAACAAATGAATCATCTTTTAAGGAGCCGTATGTATCCCAAAAACCCGCAGGCCAAGTCAAAGAAGCGCGATCTTGAATAAGCCTTCGCGCATAGCGAGACAAAGATGTTCCTTCCTGTTTTGCAGCATTGCGTAAAACATCCATAGTGGATTCATCAAGATAGAGCGAAAGTTGCGGCATAAAGCATCACCTCTGTAGAATACAAGTATATAACCAAGTATATCTGCATATATAAGATAATCAAGAGGCTAATAACTAGGGTAATAACTACACAACTGTGCTACTAAAGAAGCCTTCGCGGAACCATAAGCCAACGTTAGCCTCAAGTACGACAAGTACAGTCTACGAAGCTTGACAAGTACAAAATCTCAAACCTAAATCAAAAAAATGTGAAAATATGGGCAAAAAAATGAAGAAAAATGTGAAATCTAATATCAAAATTTGAGGAAATATGTGTTAGAGTAGTAAAAAATCGCGAGAAAAAGGTACGAAAGAAACCTTATGCTTAAACGAAAAATCGATAAATTCCTCAATGATTGGAAAAACAATACAGATAGGCTGCCATTAATTGTCAAAGGCGCTCGGCAAGTTGGGAAAACCAAATCCATCGAGTCTTTCGCGCACACAAACTATAAAAACGTAATTGAAATCAATTTTGCCCTTCAAAAGCAATACAAAAAAATTTTTGACGACGGCTTTGAAGTTGATCAAATTCTGAAAAATATTTCATTTATTAATCCGTCTCTAAAATTCCCCAAAAACGAAACGCTCATATTTTTTGATGAACTTCAAGACTGCCCGAATTGCGCCACTTCCCTTAAGTCCTTCAAATTACATGGAGAATATGACGTTATCTGCTCAGGATCTATGATGGGAATAAACTACGAAGAGATTGAATCAAACAGCGTAGGATACAAACAAGATATCGAAATGCTTCCGCTTGACTTCGAGGAATTCCTTTGGGCAAAAGGCTATTCGGAAGACCAGATCGAAGATCTTTATTCTCATATGATAGAAATACAACCCTTGTCAAGCCTAGAATACGATGTTTTTCTCGAAGCATTTAGGGAGTACATGGTAGTAGGTGGAATGCCTGCAATAGTAAACCGCTTTGCAAAAAGCAACAATTACAGCGGAACACTAGATATGCAAAAGCAAATTCTCTTAGATTACGAAGAAGACATAACGAAATACGCTACTGGGCTAGACAAAGCAAAAGTGCTGAATGTGTTTAGAAGTGTTCCTGTTTTTTTAGGGAAAGAAAATAAAAAGTTCCAGATAACAAAAGTGAAGAAAAACGCAAGGTCTAGGGATTATGTCGGGAGTATTGAATGGCTTTGCAATGCAGGCATTATCAATGCGTGTCATTGTATGTCACAGCTAGAACTGCCACTAAAGGGAAACTATGATCCCAGCAATTACAAAGTTTATTTTGCAGATCCTGGTTTATTGGTTGGTAGCCTTGATGAAGAGGCTCAAACAGACTTGCGAACAAACAAGAATTTCAACACATACAAAGGTGCGCTCTACGAAAATGTTGTAGCATGTGCACTCAAATCCCAAGGGTACAATCTGTATTTCTTCAAAAACAAAAAGAACACGATGGAACTTGATTTTATTGCAAGAGATGCAAATTGCCTTGCACCAATAGAAGTCAAGGCTAATAATAACGCTTCAAAGTCTTTGACGAAGGCAATCAAGGGTATCGATTATCCAGATGTTGAATATGGAATCAAATTTTGCAACAAAAACATTGGATTCAATAAATACGTCTACACCTTCCCTTACTTTCTAGCGATATTCACAAAACGCTTCTTGAAAGAAAATAAAAGTGGTTAATGGTAAAGGCACGTTAAATTACAAGTTTATAAAAATGCAAGTTCCAAGGAAAACCAATGATCAATATCTTGTTCGTTTGTCATGGCAATATTTGTCGCTCCCCTATGGCGGAATTTATCATGAAAGAAAAGCTTAGAACATCGGGGTTAGCGGATTTTGTTCACGTAGAATCAGCCGCCATGCATACCGATGAAATTGGGAGCGACACCCACTACGGCACCAAAGAGGTGCTTGATCGCTATGGCATTCCCTACAAGCCACGCGCAGCTCGCCTGTGTAAAAAAGGCGATTATTCTCATTTTAATTACCTTATTGGAATGGATAAATACAACATGCACGATATGCACATACGTTTTAGGGGCGATCCAGAAGAAAAACTCAGCTTACTGATGGATTGGGCGGGATTGTCGCGCGATGTTGCCGACCCTTGGTATACGGGCGATTTTGAAACAACCTACAACGATATTGAGGCAGGTTGCACTGCATTGCTTGAACATATTAAACGCTCAATGCCACAAAAATAATCACCTCTGAGCAATGGCACGCCTTACAAAATATCGAAGGTTCGATATAATTTTGTCGAAGGTTCGATATTTTATGTGTCGAAAACATCGAAAGCATCTCGGCGCTCATCTAATCCCTGTTTTGTTTCCAAATTTCAGCCGCTGTTTCTCGAAGGGTTTTTCGCTGATTTTGCTTTCCCTTGAAGTAATACCAAAGCAACCTATCAATTTCACTATAGCCTAGATCACTATTGAACCCGTGTTTACCTCGCCAGTCATTTATGCTGTCCTTGAGCGCCTTATACAACCCAGCAAACTCTTTATATTTTTCGTTTTTATAGTCTTTCTTAAAAATAAGTTCAGAACCACCACTCTTTAATCGACAGAATTCATCTTTGCTTTCTTTATCCATATAGCAACTCACGTAATAAGGTAAAACTTCTACAACAACATTGTCGTAGATGCAGTAGTTATCTTCCATATCATCGGCATAAACGCATGCCCAATGACAGAATTTTGTAGCAAAAGAAAAGTTATTTTTATTTGCCTGAATCTCTCCTAATTGATTTTTCGGATGCTCGTTAACATGTTTTTCTGCGGCTTTAGCTATGTCGTCAATAAGACTAGGACATCCGTTCTTTAACCTATCACGAAGATCAGGCATTTCTTCGTGTATTACTCGTGCCGTAAATAACACCCCTCCGCTTATCTCTTTATTCAGCCCCTCAATTTTTTTAGGATTCTCGCCAAGCTCCTCCATTAACTCTTTAATTTTCAGCTTTCCGATAGTTGTTAGGTGAGTCGAATTTGTGGTATCAACTTCGTAAACTGCACGACAAATATTCTTCAAACGGTCGTCTTCGTTATCGCTATACATACCATTAAAGGCTCTTTTAATAGCCTCTTCATCCGTTTGATTATATTGCGAGTCATTCTCAACAAATGCTGTTACAAGAGCAATATTTTTATCACTAAAAACTGGGAAACCTTTCTCATCTAAATCAAAACGATACGGTTGGTCCTTTTGATCATTGGTTTTATCATCAATATACTCAAGAGGTTTAATGTCTTCCCATCGGCAGCCTGTAATTTTTGAACTGTCCATAATTTCTCGCGTTTTTCCTTCAGCCATAAGTGCACCTTCCCTATCAACTCAACATCCCACGAAATATCGAAACTTTTATACAGTTACAGCTAGAGTCACAATTCATCTTTTGTTTTGTGCGATAGCCCAAGTCAAACCCACTGCTCAATAAGCCAAGACTCATAAGCCTGTTGTATTGTGCGTTCTTTCTCTTTTTTGAACGTAGAGATTTGGCAGTCTCTATCGCTTCAAGATAATGACCTGTATCAAGATTTAGGACACAAAAATGTGAGATTTTAAGCTGCAAATGGTTTTGTTTTGCAGTCCCTTTCTTCTGTAGGTTTAGTTCGGTCAAAAAATATTTTCCCCATCAATTACACTATAATTATGTAGCACAATGTACTACATTTAGGAGCAATGATGAGAAAGCCAACAGGAATAAGATTTACAGACGATGAACACAAAGCCATCGCATCATATGCCGTCAAGCACAACACATCGTTCTCAGACGTCGTGCGCCGCGCTACGCACGAGTTCCTCGACCCCGACAGAAACAAAGGTTATCTGACCCTCGCACAAGTAGCATCATCAACAAACGGCGACATCGCACTGGCGTTTGGGCAGTTTCTCGATAACTTTGCCCACGCGAAAGACAAGGCCGCCCTTATAGCAGATGAGCCGATGTGGTCAAAAGAAGAGGCAGGACGTTGGTACTATGACCTAGCCGCCACTGCGCATAAGCTTGCAAACGACAACAAACTGCCTGTTCCAAGCTGGTGTATCGAGGAGCGCTATTGCCCTGCCGAGCCGCTGTGGGCCTTCGATACTGAAAACCCTGAATTCCAAGCATATCTCCGAGAGACAACGCCGCGCGAGTTTCGCTGGCACAATCTGTTTCTTGGTCCAAACATCCTACAAAGGGCGTGATTACCGTGCTAACGAGAGAGCAGATAGAGCAGTATCTTGCAGAAATGAACTCAGAACTCGCAGCAAAAAACCTCAGCGGAGAAATTGTTTTATGCGGCGGCGCAGTCATGACACTTGTCTATGATGCCCGACAATCAACCAAAGATATCGACGCCCTTTTTGAACCAACTCAAGAGCTGCGCCAGATTGCTACAGAAATAGCCGAACGACATGAGTTAGAAGACGATTGGTTCAATGATGCAGCCAAAGCGTTTATAGATACATCCCGCATGTCGTTCGAGTCAGTTATGAAGATGGACGCATTGCAAGTGCTTCGTCCTAATGATGAAGGCATGCTCGCAATGAAGCTTGCATCGGCACGCGAGGACAGTAAAGATGCAGACGATGCGGTTTTTCTCATTCGCCGCCTCGGTATCGAAGACGAAGATGAACTTCTCAACATAATGGAGCGCAATATTCCCAAACAACGGCTCACACCTATGGCAGGTTACTTTGCTAAAGAGATGCTGAAAAGAGCTCTTAATGGCAAAGAGAACCAAAATTAACGCCTAGTAAGCGCTTCTTCATCAAGTTTAAACGAGTGCAAATTCCCCGAAAAATAATGCATTTCCCCATCAACTTTACGCCGCTGCGCGATATGCACATACGTTTTAGGGGCGATCCAGAAGAAAAACTCAGCTTACTGATGGATTGGGCGGGATTGTCGCGCGATGTTGCCGACCCTTGGTATACGGGCGATTTTGAAACAACCTACAACGATATTGAGGCAGGTTGCACTGCATTGCTTGAACATATTAAACGCTCAATGCCACAAAAATAATCACCTCTGAGCAATGGCACGCCTTACAAAATATCGAAGGTTCGATATAATTTTGTCGAAGGTTCGATATTTTATGTGTCGAAAACATCGAAAGTACCAAAAGGGGTGTTCTGCGTGGCATTGCCAATTAACATAGATGAATTGTTGAATGCGCATGTTGTAGAGTCAACGCGCATCGAGTTTAAAGCAGATTGGAACCCCAACCCAATCATTCATACTATCTGCGCCTTTGCTAATGATATTGACAATATTGGTGGCGGCTACCTTGTAATTGGTGTTGAAGAGCAAGATGGCATGCCTGTTTTACCTCCAAAAGGAATTGCAAAAAACAAGGTTGATAGCATTCTTAAAAAATTAGTTGGGCTTTGTCACAAAATTGAGCCCCTCTATAATCCAATTGTTGAACCCGTTTTTTATAAGGACGCCTACATAATTGTTATTTGGGTTCCAGGTGGACATGGCAGACCATACAAAGCATCTAAAGATGTACTTGCAAAAAATTCTCCGAAGCATTACTACATTCGCAAGTTTGCTAGCACAATTGTAGCTTCGCCTGATGAAGAAAAACAGCTGTTCTATGTTTCAACAGACATTCCTTTTGATGACCGTCCAAACTTACTTGCCAGCGTGAATGATCTTGACATAGCCCTCATGCGTCAGCACCTTAAAGCAATTGGCAGTGATCTCTATGCTCTTTCGTTTGATTATGACACCTTAGAGCTTGCACAAGATCTACAGCTTGTTTCTGGTCCACCAGAAAATTTACACCCACTAAACGTTGGCATTCTCATGTTTTGTGAAACACCTGAACGCTTTTTTCGTTATGCTCGCATTGAAGTAGTTGATATCCCTGACCCAACCGGTCAAAACATGGTTGAAAAAACATTCACTGGACCAATTCAGCGTCAGCTTTCAGATGCACTTGCCTATCTTAAAAACTACGCTGTCAAAGAAGCCGTAATTAAAACGGATAGCGCTGCAGAATCAAAACGCATTGCAAATTATCCAATAAAAGCAATTGAAGAAGTGCTTGCAAATGCAGTCTATCATCGGTCTTATCAAATAAATGAGCCCATAGTTGTTCGAATAACACCCAAAAGCATTGAGATCACAAGTTTTCCTGGCTTCGACAGAAGTATCAGCGATAAAAGCATTGCCGAATTTAACATTCGGGCACGCGTATACAGAAACCGTCGAATTGGCGATTTCTTAAAAGAGCTCGGTTTTATCGAAGGGCGTAACACTGGGTTTCCTAATGCTATTGAAGCACTTAAACGCAATGGCTCAGGTGAACTAAGCTTCGAAATGGATAAGGATCGAAATTTTATTTCCGTAACAATTCCCGTTCATCCTCATTTTGGTGGCACAAGTATAAAGAATTCCAAAGAACTCGAATATGAATCACGGATTATTGATGCCTTGGGCAACAGCACAATGTCTAAAAACCAACTTGCAAATGCAATGGGATACAAGGGAATAACAGCTAAGCTTTCAAAAACAGTTGACAAGCTACTTGCAGAAAAAAAGCTTGAAACGCTCACGGTTGGTTCACAAGTCAAATTGCGAGTTCATAAAAATAAGGTGATTGAAAGCTAAGCGCCCTTTTTTATAGCCTAAATCGGTACAGATTCTGACATCAAGAAGCCTTCGCGAGGCTATGAAGGCTTCTCATGCGATACAAATTACTCTACTTGAAAATACTTCCGGGCGCGGATCCAAGCTTGCCACTCTTGATTTCCCATGTATTACCGCAATTTTGACAGATACCCACCGTCGCATTCACCGTTTTAGTCTTATTTGTTCCCTTCGACTTTTTCCAGACAAGATTAGACATACCTAGCGTTGCAATAGCGGTCACACCGCGCGCTGCATTGTTCATATGCCCACCGAAGCCAACACCTTTCTTGCTGGTTTGTTGGCCTTGTTCCACTAACTGCACTTGACAATTTTCACTACCACATGAGGGACATTGCATCTATATTCCTTTCTCAATAACTATGCAAGTAGGATATACTACCCCCCCCACCGTCAATTAGGTCAGTAAGATTCTGTGAGTTAATCAGCGCTTTGTCCTAAAATATGGTATTGGTATCAGCGCACAGAAATCGCCATTATCACCTCAAGAGAGAACTTCTACTTTAAGGCAAAGGAAATTCATTGCAGTTTTAATAAATAGCAAAAATGGATCTTTGGGTTGCGAGAAAAATCTTCGGGAATAGTTTGAGCTGTAATGTTTTCAACGGTAAAACCCAACCTAGTAAGCGCTCCTTCATCGAGTTTAAACGAGCGCAAATTCCCTGAAAAAATAATGCGCCCACCTGGATTTATGAGATCTGAAACATCAGCAAGCAGTTGCGCATAATCACGCTGAATGTCCCAAGTGCGCTCGCCCATTGTTTTTGAATTGGAAAATGTTGGCGGGTCCAAAAATACCAAATCAAACTTTTTGTCTGCCGCAGCAGCACGTTTAACCCAGCTCAATACATCCGCTCTAACAAATGAATGTTCACGCCCGGTAAACCCTGCACGCTCCATGTTTCTTTTTGCCCAATCCAAATACGTCTGGCTCATGTCAACCGTTGTAGTTGATAGGGCTTTGCCGCCTGCAGCATATACGCTTGCAGTTCCGGTATAGGCAAACAGATTCAAAAAGTGCTTGCCGCTCGCAAGCTTTCCAACCAACGAGCGCGTTATACGATGATCCAAAAAGAGCCCCGTATCCAAATAACCCGATAAATCAACCTCAAATAAATAATGAGCCTCGCGCACTATAATCGTGTGCGAACAATGTGCTTTTTTGCGATATTGGCTGCCGCCTTTTGCCTGCTTTCTTACTCGCATAAACACGCAACTATCAGGAATTTCAAGCAACGCTTGCGCAACGGTGCAAGCATCTTTAAATCTCCGAGCAGCTTTTTGTTGGTCTACCTCTTTGGGTGCTTGGTATTCCGTTATCAAAAGATAGCGCTCGCCTGATGTATCGTCTTCAAAAATATCAACCGCAACAGCATAATCGGGTAAATCCGCATCATAAATTCGGTAAGCACAGATGTTGTTCTTTTTTGCCCATTTGCGGCGTGCCTTGGCCATTTTGCGCAAACGAGCAGCAAACTGCAGAGCATGATCTGAAGAAACTGCTACTGTTTGCTCTTTACCCTCAAGCGTAATAAGCACAGCATCCACCATAAAGGTGTTTCCCAAACGATACTTTCGCAAGGTAGCCTCTATGGCACCGTTATAAACAGGCAAAACTTCACAAGCATCATAACCAACAGAAGAATCAAAAGTAGCATCGGGCGTGATAGCTACCATATGCCACGAATCGCTTAAGCTGCGCAACCCTTGGACAAGCTTCTTGTAAAACTTATCCAATTCACCCGCAAGCAAACGAACACCATAGGGGGGATTCATAGCAATAAATCCTGGCTCACTAGTGGTAGCACCAACCCGAGATAGGGTTTGTTTTAAATGCGCGCAATCCGCCACCATAAACTGCAAGCACTTGCCAAATCCTAGCCGCTTAGCACTTGCTTGCGCCAAAGCAACTGCCTTCTCGTCTGTATCGGCGCCCACCATAACGGGAAGGTTTTGCATGCCCGCTTCAAAACGATCATCGGCATCAGAGAGAATGCTATCGAATAATTCTGCATCAAAATCGGCACAACCCGCAAAGCCCCAATAATCACGCGAAAGCCCTGGAGCACGATCGGTTGCCATCATTGCAGCCTCAAGCACAAGCGTGCCACTGCCACAAACCGGATCAATAAATACAGGAGCATCGGCCAAACCTTCTCCGCCTTTGCGCTTTTGCACAGCACGACGAACAGCAGGAGAAGCAGCCTTGTCCCAACCGCCCCATATCAGCATACCCGCCGCAAGAGCCTCCTTGAGCGGAGCCTCAACTGTCTCGCCTGACAAACGATATCCACGCCGATGGAGTGATTCTCCTGCATAATCAAGCGCAATCGTTGCTTTGTTTGCATGAAGCGAAACCCAAAGAGGAACATCTGGCCTGAACGATGAAACATCGGGGCGCTCGCCTGCTATAGCACGCATTCTGTCGCACACAGCATCTTTGACCTTTAGCGCCACAAATTGCGTATTGCGCAATGCCGCATTACCACCCCGAGCCGATACTGCAATGGTAGAACCAGGCGCTATATATTCTTCCCAATGAATGGTTTTTACACCCGCATAGAGCGCTTCGGCATCATGGGCATCAACGCGCGCCAGCACCCGTGTTACGCGAGAGGCAATGCGCGACCACAGGCAAGCACGATACCCCTGTTCCTTACCGCCAAAAAACACAACGCCCCCTTTGAGAGGGCGAACGCGAAAAGCCCCCAAACGTTTGAGCTCATCGGCTAAAAGCCGCTCAAACCCTTGGGGACACGTTGCAAAATATTCAAATTGACTTTCCAAGGAACCTTTTAATCTTCCAAGTAATCTTTAAGCTTTTGAGAGCGAGAAGGATGGCGCAGCTTAGCCAGCGTTTTTGACTCAATCTGGCGAATGCGCTCGCGCGTAACACCAAACTCACGCCCAACCTCTTCAAGCGTACGAGGATGACCATCCTCCAAGCCAAAGCGAAGCGAAATTACCTTGCGCTCACGTTCTGCCAAGCCTTCAAGCGTTTTGGCAAGTTGCTCTTGGAGCATAGAAAAACTTGCGGCATCGGGCGGAACAACAGCAGCGTCGTCTTCGATAAAATCACCCAGTTGCGAATCTTCCTCTTCGCCGATAGGAGTTTCCAAACTAACTGGCTCTTGAGAAATCTTTTGGATCTCACGAACACGCTCAGGGGTAAGCCCCATCTCTTCAGCAATTTCTTCAGGGGTTGGCTCGCGACCAAGCGTTTGCAAAAGCTGACGCTGAATGCGCACAAGCTTATTAATAGTTTCTACCATATGAACAGGAATACGAATGGTACGAGCCTGATCGGCAATGGCGCGCGTAATAGCTTGGCGAATCCACCAGGTAGCGTAGGTAGAAAACTTAAAGCCTTTGGTATAGTCAAACTTTTCAACCGCACGAATAAGACCCAAATTGCCTTCTTGAATCAAATCCAAGAACAGCATTCCACGGCCAACATAGCGCTTTGCAATTGATACAACCAAACGAAGATTTGCTTCAATGAGCTGCTGTTTTGCATCAAGCCCAACCTGCTCAATGCGGGTAAGACGCCTGCGCTCGCGGCGCTCAAGCTCCACCCCTTCTTCCTCGGCTTTATCAAGAGCCTCTGTTGCCTCAACGCCAGCCTCAATTTTCATGGCCAGGTCAATTTCTTCAGCTGCGGTAAGCAGCGAAACACGACCGATTTCTTTGAGATACATACGAACTGGATCGCCCGTAAGCATGGTTACCGAAGTATCAGCAGCATGCTTGCGCGTACGTGTGGTACGAGAAGTTTTTGCTTTGTTTGAAACTTTTGGAACAGCAATTTCAACCGAAGCTTTAAGCTCTTCTTCAGGAATTCCCTCTAAAAGAGCATCATCAGAAAGCGAAGCGGCATCATGCACTTCATCTTCCTCTGAAGCACCGCCATCAGAGGAATCGAGAGGCGCTTCTTCTGTTTCAAGAATATCTTCTTGAGCGCTAAATTCATCTTCTTCTAATAAAGCTTCATTTTGCTCAGAGGCCTTATCGGTGGATTTCTTAGCAGCTTTTTTGTTGGAAGCGCCAGTTTTTTTAGTGGTAGTTTTTTTAGTAGATGCACCCTTTTCGGCGGATTTCGATGTTTTGACAGAAGCTTTTTTTGCACTCGTTGCTTTTTTTGTTTTCTTCTCTTCTGCTTCAATCGATTGCGCGTCGGAAGTGGACGATGTAGAGGAGGCTTTTGCCACGTTTATTCCTTTCCATTCGTCTTACAGCTTGCCCTAACCGTGATTAGAGACATCGAATTATTATACAACGGAACTGTTCATTATAACCGAATTGAGCCAAGTATTTTGCCTTACAATAAAGAAATTGGGTCAATATCCAAAGAAACCTGAACACCTTCCACCGGCTTTCTGGTACGAAAAAGAGAAGCCAATATCTCTGAAATATTGTCGATGGCAGGAGTTTTAATAAGAAGGTGATAGCGCCACACTCCTTTTAGGCGCGATAAAACGCACGCTGTTGGCGGAAATACCATCCAACCTTGTACTCCTTGACGCTCAACTTCTTTTTTAATTGCAGAAAAAAGCTCGCCTCCAACAGCACGAACCTTTTGCTCATCCCTACCCCAGATAAGCACGTTTGCCAAGCGAACAAAAGGAGGGTATTGCATTTCTTTTCGTAAAGAGAGTTCATGCTCCAAAAAACGAGCACGATCGTAACGAGCTGCACATGCAATTGCGGGCTCGGTAGCAGAGTAGGTTTGCACGATAACCTTGCCTGGCAAATGCGCACGACCCGATCTTCCCGCCACCTGTTCAATAAGATCAAATGTTCGCTCACCGCTACGAAAATCAGGTAAATGCAACATGGTATCGGCATTGATTACTCCAACGAGCGTAACTTCATCAAAATCAAGCCCTTTTGCAATCATTTGAGTTCCAAGCAAAACGGCCGCATCGGCACAGGCAAATTGTTCAAGCAGACGCTGATGAGCGCCTTTTTTTGAGGTAGTATCGGCATCCATGCGAATAATTTCACACGTTCGCTGCGCTAACAACGTGCGAAGCTCTGCTTCAACACGCTGGGTGCCCGCTCCAAAACGCTTAAGATAAGGGCTGCCACAACGCGGGCAGGTAGCTAAAACAGGCCACTCCTTGCCACAATGGTGGCATTTTAGGCGCGATTCAACCTCATGATAGGTAAGCGATGTTGAGCAGCTCTCACACTCAGGTACAAATCCGCAATCGCGACAAAGCAAAAACTGAGCAAATCCGCGCTGATTAAGCAGCAAAACCGCCTTTTGCCCCTTATCCAAAACCTCAAACAATGCCTCTTGCAGCGCACGAGAAAACATTTTGCGATTTCCACCGCCAAATTCTTTTCCCATATCAACAATTTGAATGTGAGGCAATTGCTTGCCGTTGGCGCGCGTGGGCATTTCTACGCGCTGCC
Organism: uncultured Eubacteriales bacterium; assembly: GCA_963653545.1. Lineage (GTDB taxonomy): Bacteria > Actinomycetota > Coriobacteriia > Coriobacteriales > Eggerthellaceae > Anaerotardibacter. The sequence goes on from CAVJWZ010000002.1 coordinate 53,538, forward strand.
ATAGCTCATTAGTTTTGCACTGATAAAGCGCTTCAATAGAAGGTGTAGCTGAACCCAAAACCAACACTGCACCAAGACGAGCAACCAGCCATGAAGCAACATCGCGCGTTACATAGCGAGGAGCCTGATCTTGCTTGTAGCTAAATTCATGCTCTTCATCGATAATTACAATCCCCAAATTTTGTACGGGAGCAAACAAGGCACTGCGAGCACCAACCACTACCCTAGCGCTGCCGCTTCGTATGTAATCCCACTGATCAAAACGCTCACCATTGCTCATACGAGAATGCAAAACAGCAACTGTATCGCCAAAGCGCCCTCTAAACCGCGCAACCGTTTGAGGCGTGAGTGAAATTTCAGGAACTAAAACAATAGCGCTTTGTCCTTTTGCAAGAACTTCTTCAATAGCACAAAGATATACCTCTGTTTTGCCTGACCCTGTTACGCCATCAACTAAAACAACCCTGCCTTCTTTGGCACTATACGCCCTCCGAATAGCCTCAACTGCTTCAGTTTGGCTTGGCGTTAGAGCAAGGTCTGTTTGCACTCTTGAAGCAAAAACGCTACTTGTCTCTTCTCCCGTGCGGATTTTTCTGCGTTTTTCAACCTTGATAACACCTTTTTCTTCCAAAGAAGAAAGCACCGAATCTATAGAGCCATATTCTGCTCGCACATCAGATACCCGCAAATCACCTTGCCCAAGCGCCCGCAGCACTGCCCGCTGCTTAACCGCATTCTTACGAGGTGTAAAGTTATCTGCCGCAGGTAGACGAACAATCCACCGCTCATCAACTTGGCGCGTTAACGGGTTGGTAAGCTGCCAACGACCCGCCACCCTCTCAACACGAGGAACCCCTCCTGGCGGAACAAACAACCGAATGCAAGAAGAAAGCGGAGCAACGTATCTATCGGCTAAAAATTGTGCACACCGCGCGCCCATCTCGGTAAAAAAGGGCGCTGTTAACACCTCTTTTATCGGCTTTACCCTAAATGTTAGCTCGCTGGCTTCTTTTGTTTCAAGCGCGACCACAAAGCCAACCGCATCGCGCCTACCAAACGCAACCAAAACAGCGCACCCTACAGAAATACCCTCCATTTCGGAAGGTATTTCGTACGAGAACCCCTGGTCAAAAGCCTGAGTTGATATATCTAAAACAACTGTAGCAATACGCATTAAGCAGAGAGCCTTTCAACAGCTTGTTTAAGACTATCAACCTTGGTGGTGTGCTCCCAGGTAAACTCGGGGAGTTCTCTGCCAAAATGACCATATGCAGCAGTTTTGCGATAGATTGGGCGACGAAGATCAAGCTCTTTTATAATTGCCGCCGGGCGAAGATCAAAAACTTCTCCAATGGCTTTTTCGATGATTTCCTGATCAACCTTGTTAGTCCCAAATGTTTCTACCATCAAAGAAACAGGATGCGCGACACCAATAGCGTAGGCAATTTGCACTTCGCAGCGTTCAGCCAAACCAGCAGCAACAACATTTTTTGCCACCCAACGAGCCGCATAAGCACCTGAGCGATCGACCTTAGTGCAATCCTTTCCAGAAAAAGCACCGCCACCATGACGACCCATTCCGCCATAAGTATCAACAATAATCTTGCGACCTGTAAGACCAGCATCACCCATAGGGCCGCCTAAAACAAAGCGCCCGGTAGGATTGATATAAATTTCTGCCTGAGAAAATTCTATGTTCAACTCACTCAGAACAGGGTTAATAACCTCTTTGATGATATCTGTCTCAAGCTGATCATGCTCAACTTCTTCGGCATGCTGAGTTGAAACAACAATCTTTTCAATAGCAACCGGCTTATCGTCAATATACCGAACGCTTACCTGGGTTTTGCCATCAGGACGAAGATAGGGCAAAACTCCCTCTTTGCGAACCTTTGACAACCGCTCAGACAAACGATGCGCTGCATAAATTGGCATGGGCATTAACGTATTGGTTTCGTTGCAGGCATAGCCAAACATCATACCCTGATCGCCCGCACCTGTTTCAGAAAGTTCATCACTTGCAATACCTTTTTGAGCCTCCCAAGAAGCATCAACACCTTGAGCAATATCGGGAGACTGTTCATGAATAGCATTCAAAACGCCACAGGTATCGGCGTCAAAGCCATACTTAGCACGATCGTAGCCAATGTCGCGCAAAACATCGCGCACAATTGCAGGAACTTCCACATATGCCTGGGTGCGAATTTCGCCCGTAACAATAATCATCCCTGTTGTTGCCATGGTTTCACAGGCGCAACGAAGCTCTGCAGGATCAGCAGGTTTGCCATTGGGGGCAATGTATCCTTGTTTTTGCAGTTTAATTTCTTTTTCCAAAATTGCATCAAGAACCGCATCCGATATTTGATCGCAAACCTTATCAGGATGGCCTTCGGTTACCGATTCAGAAGTAAACAAATAATAATGAGAAGACATGCCACAACTCCTATACAATCTGTACAAATTACCCTATTTTATACAGGCTTCTTTATATTGTGAATTTACTTAATTTATCTTTTACCAACAATAAATTTTGCCCAACTAATGTATCACAATCCGCCCTCAATAAAATGCACTCATGCCCTGCAAAAGAAATAAAGCAGATACGGATTGGTTACGGAATTCAACGCAACAGCATTGCGTTTAGTTTTTTAACTAATCAAAGCAGATACACAATTCATGATATTTACCAAGCAGAGCCTTCCTGACATAAATCTTTTGGGATACTAAACAAAAAACAAATGCCCCAACGAGGAACTTTCAACAAGGAGCTTACATGAAAAGCAATACAGCCCTTACCGAAGAGTATTTTGATTGCATGAACTCGTATGACGGTGATATTGAAGGAAGAAAACAAGCCCTCAATTATATGAAGCACTCAACAGCTATTGTTCATGAGCGCGTAGTTGCCTGCTCTTTTATTCCCCGCTTATTTAATAACGAAAGCTGGAATGCCCTCAAAACAATTTCTGAAACAACGCACACCATTCTTTGTAAAGTTATTTCTCGCTATCTTGAAGATAAAGCCTACCGTTCAATTTTCTCATTTGATAAACGCCTCGAAGAGCTTATTCTTATTCCCCGCCGCTATGATGCGCTTATTCCCTTTGCGCGCATTGATGTCTTTTTAAATGAAGACACCCTTGAGTGTGGCTTTTGCGAGTTTAATGGCGATGGCTCGGCTGGTATGAACGAAAACCGCGAAATTACTCACAGCATTGAACAGTCACAAACCTTCAAGCAGTTTGCCCAACATCATCGTCTTGAAACCTGTGAGCTTTTTGAATCATGGGTAGATGAATTTATTTCAATCTATGAAACCTTTGAGAATAAGGTTACTAACCCCCGCTTTGCAATTTGCGATTATCTTGAATGCGGCGTTGTGGATGAATTTTATATATATTGCAATTATTTTGAGCAAAAAGGTATTCCTTGTTGCGTTTGCGATGTTCGCGAACTTCATTTTGACGGAAACATTCTTACCAATGACAAGGGCAAGCGCATTGATGCCCTTTGGCGACGCAGCGTAACTAACGATGTACTTGCCCACTGGGATGAGTCTCAAGATTTAATCAATGCAGTTAAAGCAGGAGCCGTAGCGCTCATAGGCAGTTTTGCCGGGCATCTTGTTCACGATAAACAAATTTTTGAAGCACTTCGCCATCCGCTTACCAAAGCCTTTTTGACCAGAGAAGAAAATGAGTTTGTTGAAACCCATGTACCTCAAACGCTCTTTTTAGAAGAATCGGAAATTGACCTTGATACGGTTCGCAACAACAAAGACGCTTGGATTATCAAACCAACCGATAACTACGGAGCCAAAGACGTGTATTCTGGCATAGCTTGCTCTCAAGAAGAATGGAATGCACTTATTGAGAAATTTGCCAATAGAGCATCGGGAGCACCTTTTATTGTGCAAACTTACATCAAACCTTATAAAACGCGCACACTTCCACCCGACACGTTCATTGAAGATAAAACCGTTTCGCCTTCTTCAAAGGGCGCAAGATACAACAATTTAAGCGGGCTTTACTTATATAACGGCACGTATCAGGGAATTTTCTCGCGCCTAGGGCCCCACCCTACTATCAGCAAAGATAACGAAGGAATAACCGCTGCGACCATTCATGTTTGTTCGTAAATGTTCGTAAATACTAAACACGGTCAAAAATTTACTTTACTATATATTGCATCATGCATCATTCAATTATAAATACCGTTCTAACAGGAATTCTGAGCATACTCACCTGCCTATGCTTGAGTTATGGTCTCTTTGGTGCAGGCTTATATGTTTGTACCACCCCCGAGGCAACCAACGCCATTGGTTCAACCTTTTCCAATTGGAATTTAGCGGTATTTCCTGAAGACGATATGGCAACTATCGCAGAGAATATTCGCTCCTTTTCGGTTGAGGGAACATCGAGCGAAGAATTATACGCAACCATTGAAGAGGTTATTCAGAAAAACTACCCTGAGATTTCAGAAGGTTTTGAAACAGGCGATTTAGCCAATGCAGCGCAAAGCTCTGAAATTGCCTCTTTACTTGAAACAAGTAGTTTAAGCACCTTATCAGAGCGTTATTCTCTTCCTCAGAATGCTTTATCACATCTAAGCGATTGCACGCCTCTTTTTACCACAGGGAAAATATCGGTTGGAGTGGCTGGCGGCTTTGGCCTTGCAGGATTGCTGATACTTGGTTTGTTGCGTGGGCGCAAACGCGTTGGAGCTACGTTGATGGCTTCAGCAGTCTTAACAGCTTGTTGCATTGTAGGGCTTGCGGCTTGGGCTTGTATCAATTTTGACAGTCTTTTCACCACCATGCATTCAATGTTTTTCGCAAACGGGACATGGCTTTTTGACTCTAAATCACTTCTTATTCAGCTTTTCCCCGAAGCTTTTTGGATTGCTATGGCTGCCCTTTGGGCGCTTACGAGCATTGCTCTTTCAATAGTGGTTTTTATACTGGGCAAGCTTATCAAGTATTAAACATACCCCATTCCGCCCCATTCCCATTTCCTTATCACAACTTTGTCGTATTATGAAAAGCTACGATAAAAGGAAGGATTATCCTATGACGCAAACACCTCTTAACCCCTCTATTCGTGTTCGCTTTGCCCCCTCACCAACAGGCGAGCTTCATATTGGCGGTGCGCGCACTGCACTCTACAATTGGGCATTCGCGCGATCGGTTGGTGGAACGTTTGTCTTGCGCATTGAAGATACCGACCCTGAACGCTCAACCGAAGAAAACAAACAGGTAATTCTTCGTGCCATGAAATGGCTTGGGCTTGATTGGGATGAAGGCCCTGAAGTGGGAGGTGCATATGGTCCTTATCTTCAAACCGAGCGGTTTGACACTTATGGCGCAGCGCTCGAGAGATTAAAAGAACGCGGCGCTGTATATCCTTGCTTTTGCACCAAAGAAGAGCTTGATAAAAAACGCTCTCTTGCAGAAAAAACAGAAGGAGGCTATTCAGGTTACGATCGTACCTGCCGAAACCTCGACCCTAAAGAGGCACAAAATCGTATTGAAGCTGGCGAGCCTCATGTATGGCGTCTTAAAGTTCCTGAAGATAGAGGCGCTATCGAATTTGAAGATGCCGTATATGGTCCTATGAGCTTTCCGTCAGAGGTAATGGATGACATGATTCTTGTTCGCACCGACGGAACGCCAACCTACAACTTTGCCGTTGTTTGCGATGATGCCAATATGAACATTAGCCATGTTATCCGCGGCGACGACCATCTTTCCAATACTCCACGTCAAATATTGATCTACGAGGCTCTTGGCTTTGAAGTTCCCACCTTTGCACATCTTTCTATGATTTTAGGCTCCGATGGAAAAAAGCTCTCAAAGCGACGCAATGCAACATCGGTTGAACAATATCGCGATATGGGGTATTTGCCTGACACCCTCGTGAATTTCTTAGCGCTCCTTGGCTGGTCACTCGATGGCGAAACCACCATCATAAGCCGCGAGGTGCTCCAAACCTCATTCTCGCTTGATCGCATCACTAAAAAAGATGCCATTTTTGACGAAGCCAAGCTTGATTGGATGAATGGCATATACATCCAAAACATGTCTGCAGCAAGTTGGGTTGATGCGGTAGCTCCCTTCTTTGTTAATGCTGGTCTTTGCACCGAGCAAGACATCAACGAAAACCACAGCTGGTTTGAAAAACTCTATCCTCTAGTAGCAGAGCGCTTAAAACGCTTAGATGAAGCACCTGAGAAACTTGCCTTCATATTTGATGGCCCCCAGGTTACCTTGGATGAAAAATCGGTAGCTAAAGTGCTTACCAAAGAGGGTTCACGAGCAGATGAAGTATTGTGTGCCGTACGCGCAATTTTAGCTGATGAGGCTTACCCTTGGGAATGCGACCCTCTACAAGATGCCTGCAGAGCGCTCACCGAAACCCTTGATCTTAAAGCTAAGTTCATTTTTCAGCCCATCCGCGTTGCAGTAGCAGGCTCTCAAGTTTCTCCACCTTTATTCGAGAGCATTGAGCTTATGAAGCGCGAAGATGTTGTTGCACGAATTGATTACACCCTCAAAACGGTTTTTAACAAAAGTGTTTAGCAACTAATATGGAAGACGTAGTTTTTCTTAAAAAATACTGTACCCATCTTGCAGGCGGAAGCTGCAACCGCTGTGCTCTCGCCTGCCCTCAAAAAGCCATAACCATCACCGATGACGCAATCGAAATAAACCAGGAAGCCTGCAGCCGATGCGGGATATGCGTTGGTATATGTGATGCCTTCGCCTCAAAGCGCGTTACCTTAACCGATCTCGCAGAACGCGTAGAAGGAATATGCGCCTTAAAAGATCCCGTTTATTTTACCTGCGAAAACCATCTTTTCCCTGGGTTTGAACCACATACTAATGTGGTTGTTCTTCCCTGTTTGGCAGCAGTGCCGCCAGAATTTTGGGCCTGTGTTTTAACCACAGCAAACGAAGCCTATCTGTATTGCGACCCCAGCTATTGTTCTGATTGCGCAACCGCAGGCTCGCATGCCAAAGCCCTCTATACCCATGCGCTTGAAACCGCTCAAAACTGGACCGATGAGGTATTTTTACTCTCTGATTCTATCCCTGAAAAAGAAACGCTCATTAATAAATATGCTACTCTCGGGCAAGAAGACACCTATGATCGTCGTAAAATGATCAACTCGTTTGCCCATGATGTAACCGATATTGCCAGCGGAAAACATCGCAAAAAAAATTCGCGGGCTGTCCAAGAATTTTTAGAACGAAAAGAGCGCATGAGAGCCGAAGGTGCTGCCAGGCGAGAAAACGAGGCCTCGTTGGAAAGCATTGCGTTTCCCACTATAAAAGAAAAACGCCTTTGGCCCAGGCGAAAACTTCTTTTAAAAGCACTGGAAAATAAACCAGATATTGCCCCTTCGTTGGTTCAATATTGTTCATGCACCAACCATGACCAATGCAACCTTTGCAAAGCCTGCATTAAAGCATGCCCTGCTGGAGCGCGCTCGTATAACGAAGCGTCCAAAAAAATAGACATAGACCCTACGCTGTGCATCATATGTGGAATTTGCCTTGAAACCTGCCCTAAAAAAGCATGCGATTACCAACAAATAACCGCACAAGATTTCATGAATAACGCCGCCCCAAACAGCTTGTCGGACAACGCTTAAAACTTAAAACAAACGATTCTTCGTCTTATCTTCTACAAAGATCTGCGAACCCAAAAATTATGCTGTTCTTCATGCATTTTTTTAAATTCTTCGCTTCTGAGGTATTCGCTCATAAAATCGATGAACTCCTGTACCACCTTGAGCCTTCTGCGATCTTTAACATAGGTCATATACATAAGGTGAAAATCCCGCGGAGCCTCAACAATAGGAATACATACCAGCTCGTCATATACGTCGCATAAAAACGAATAACAAAACAATGCAACACACTCTGGGTCGGAAGCCACAAAAGAAGACATGCATAAATCATCAAGGTAGTTGCGCTTAAGATCTAAATCGTAACCTTTGACAAGCTCTTCAAGCTTGGGCGAGACAGATGAATGCTTGTTGTAGGTATAAATACTTATGCCTTCAAGTTCAGAAAGCGAAACCTCTTTTTTATGCGCCAAAGGATGAGTTTTATGAACTGCCAAAACCAACGGTAGCGACCAACAATACACATGTTCCATATCTTGATCGCCCGGCATGCGACTGCAAAACGCAACATCCAAAACGCCTGCACGTAACTTTCGAAGCATATCGGGTGTATACCCATATTGGGTTTCGAGCGAAAAATCAATCTGACATTCTTTTTTAAACGTAGCAACAGCACTTGACCATGCCTTGCCCTGCATAGCAAAAAGGGTTCCAAGCTTAATGGTTTTTTGAACCGAGCCATCAAGTTCTTGCGCAATAGAACAACCTTTTTCAAGAGCGTTAAGCGTAAGCGCTATTTGATCATAGAAATAGGTGCCCGCCTCGGTAAGGTCAACCCGTGAGCCTTTACTTCTAATAAAAAGCGTTGCTCCCACTTCTTTTTCAAGGTTTTTAATTGCTGCCGATAGGGTTGGCTGCCCAATATAGAGAAGCTTTGAAGCCTGCGTATAATTGAGCACTTCCGCCAAACATTTAAAATAATAAAGATGCTCTGTTCTCATAAGTAATTCGTTTCTGTAATAAATCTGTATTGGAATAAGCTATTTAATAGCAATAACCTATCAAGAAAAACTCTTACTATCTCGATAAAATAGGCAAAAATGGCAAACAAATAAAATTTATTGATAGATTTGCCCGTTTACCGATTTTTTTCACTTTCCCACCTTTTCGATATAGAAATATCATCGTTATTGCGCTTGGCAACTGTTGCGCAATAAAAAGAGAGGGTGAAAAAATATGAAAAAAGGACCACTTTCAGGATATAAAATCATTGAATTTGCAACTTATGTAGCTGCACCATCAGGAGTTCGCCTGTTAGCCGACTGGGGAGCCGATGTTATTAAAGTCGAAGCAGAAACAGGCGACGATTATCGCACCAACTGGAATGTATATTCTATGCCAGGAGAAAGCGATTTATACAATCCTTGCTTTGATTTAGTAGGAGTAAATAAGCGTTTTGTGGTAATTGATCTTAGAACCGACGAAGGAAAAGAAATCCTCTACAAAATGCTCGAAGATGCTAATGCTTTTATCACCAGCGCACGTGATAAGGCACTTAAAAAACTTGGCATTGATTGGGAAACGCTTCACGCTAAATTTCCTAAACTGGTATATGGACACTGCCGCGGCTATGGCGAACATGGAGCGCTCAAGGATAGCCCCGGGTATGACTACACCGCCTATCATGCTCGCTCAGGTGTTGGCGGCTCTTTGTACGAAGCAGGTGGCTCCCCTATGATTGGTGGCCCTGGTTTTGGCGATTTACAAACTGGTCTTGCCCTTGCAGGTGGCATTGCAGCAGCGCTGGTTGGCGCCGAGCGTACCGGTGAAGGAGACCGCGTTGTAGTAAGCCTTAACTCGGTAGGAGTTTACGTTATGAGCCTCGCTCACACTGCGGCTCAATATGGAGGGTATCAATTGCCCACCTCACGTCGAAGTGTTTCTAACCCCTTCAATTCAACTTACAAGACAAGCGATGGCAAATGGATTCAGTTCTGTGTTGCTGCCCCCGAATTGGGATACAACCATTTTATGGAAACCATTGGGCGCGGCGATTTAGTTGATGATGAACGCTACTGCAAAATGGATTACATGCGAGAACACCATCACGAGGAGTTTGTGAACATTATCGAAGAAGCCCTTGCTCAAAAAACCATGGCAGAATGGGAGGTTATTCTCACTGAGAACGATATTGCTTTTGGGCCTATGTACGAATCGGCTGATGTGCTACGAGATCCTGAAATTTGGGATAACGAATATGCCGAGCGTGTTACCTATCCAACCGGCGATGAAGCTATTTTAATTCATCCACCCTGCCGCCTTGATTCTATTGGCACTGCTCCGCTTGTTACTTCCCGCGGCATTGGTGCTGATACCGAAGAAATTCTTCGTGAGCATGGTTATAGCCAAGAACAAATACAACTATGGGAAGATGCGGGCGTTGTTGTTCAACACGCATAAACAGGGCCGCATCATCACCCCGAACGAACAATTATGATGGTAGAA
>CAVJWZ010000003.1:0-60610 GCA_963653545.1 uncultured Eubacteriales bacterium
TCCTCGGAAACGCAGAAAGAGAACATGGAGGTATACCGTGATATAGATACCTGCTCATAGCAGGAGATACCCAAAGATTGAAAAAATTGGAAAACGAAAGAACGTGCGTACTTAAAAGGGCAAATACGCACGCAGCGCATAGCGCGCCTGCCGGCACGCTATGCGCTGTAATAGTTGATAGTGAATAAAGACAGGCGATGATGCCAAAGGTAGTAAGAGAGAATAGGCCTACCACAAAGGTTAAGGCTTTAGAATGCCCCCCCCCCCGGTTAGGTTAGACAGTGTAAACATTTCTTCTCTCCTACGTTTTGGTACCGTATTTATAGATACTCAAAGTTATATCCCACATAACTCTCGACGAGCATTTTTGCACAGGTATCCCTTTTGAGAATCTTAACTAACCTCGACATGATAGCTTTTTTTAAAAACTTTTGCAAAAAATTTTATTAGCCATAATCTTATTGAACCGTTGCGTTATAACCGCCATTGAGAATTTGATCGACATTCTCAAAATTAATAATGCGCTTTGCAAACGCTGGGGTATTCTCTTCAAGGGTAGAAACTTTTACTGTTTCATTGACATTTGGAGACTCAATAAAGCAACCATCGCTAAGATACATTGCTACATGATAGGTATCTCCCGTTCCGTCTTGCCAGAACAGCAAATCACCCATACGAAGACTCTCTTCATCAACGTCAACCTTATCTCCAAGATGCTGCATCTCTTGAGAAGTGCGCGGCAAGGTTACATCGAGCGCATCTTTATAGGTGCGCCAAATAAGGCCGGAACAATCGTAACCACCCTCTTCATCGGATGTGCCACCCCAAACGTAATCTGCACCAAGATGGCTTGCTGCTTCGGCTTCAACATCGGCATAATCCATCATATCAAGCGGAATAACACCTTCGGCTTTAATGGCGTTTTTAGCCTCTTGGGATATAGCGCGAACATCTTCCGAATCAAGATATTCAGACATTTCTTTTTCAGTTGCTACTTTTTCGCCAACAATTTCATAGTCAACTTGCTCATCGTAGCGAGTAAGCTCATATGTTTGGATAATGCCTTGTAACTTTGCGCTGTAAGAAGTGTCGGTAGCATAACGGCCCTGCAAATAATCGCACGCCTCTTTGTAGGTTGCGGCGTTAGCCTTCCAAGCACCTGCGTAATAATCTGCCATGTCTTCAGTTAAAAGAGCTGCGTAATCTTCAAGAGACTCTTTAGTTGTTGGATATGCGCGAAAATCGCTCTCGATGGTGTAAAGGGAGCCAGATCCATCGTCTTCTTGCGTCGCAAAATTTACAACATAAGATTCGCCAGCTTCATCTACATATGCACCTTTGATACCAAACAAATTGTTATTAGGAGCCTGCGCTAAATCAGAATTGCCAGAACCAGATTCAATAATAGCTTGAGCAATCATAACCGAAGCATATAAGCCTTGCTCTTGAGCAATTTGGCGAGCCTGCTCACCAATGACGGCAATAAATTTTTGGGTTGTTAGATCTTCGCTGTACTTGGTAATAACCGCATTAACATGAGAGGTAGCATCATAGCTCGATGCTATAGAAGAATCATCAGAGGGCTCTTCTTCGATAGCAGATTGATCTTCTGTAGCCTCATCTATAGCAGAATCGCTTTCAATTGCCTCTGTATTCTGTTCTGGTTTTTCAGGTTTTGGTTTTGGTTTGGCTGTTTCATCGGTTTTGTTTGATGTGGCTTCGCCTTTAGAACCGGATGTTTTATCTGATGCTTCAGTAGATTTGTCTGCTTTGGAGGTTTCTTTTGTTTCTGTGGTAGATTTATCCACTTTTGAAGTTTCGTTTACTTCCGTATTGGAAAAATCTTCTTTCTTTGTTGTGGCAGCTTTGTCTAGTTCCGAAGTTTTAGCTGAAGTATCAGTGTCATCGACACGAGCATCTGTATCGCGTGAATCCGTATTTTTTTGCTCAGCTAATTTGGCCTCGTAAACAGCTTTTTCTTCGTCGGACACCACTCCGTCTTTATTGGTGTCAGCCGCTGCCACATAGGCGTTCTTAACATTGTCATTTGCAAACGCCATAGCCGGAGTTACAACAGGAGAAGTTACCAAAACGCCAGTAATCATTAATCCTGCTGCTTTTCTATAGCAGTGATGCTTTAAATCTAGCTCCATGTCATACCTCTTTCCATAGATTTTAGCTACCCGTAACCTGCCCCTATAGGGTTGGGTTAGACGTTGTAACTTTTCTCCCCCACCACATACTGTTTGGCGGACACGTTGGGGGATGCGCTTTCATGTGAGCATCCCTTTAAGAATCTTCGCCAATCTCGACATAATAGCTTTTTTAAAAATTTTTGCAAAAATTTTTAGGCTGATATGCACGTTTTACTATTATTAAAAAAGCTACAAACTTCTTATACCGCACAATGGCTGCGATTGATAGCGCCAGCATTATTGCGGTTGAACAGTAAGGACAACTATCATGAACATAGGATTCATAGGATGCGGAACTATGGCTCAAGCCATGATACAGGGAATACTTGGCCAGGGGCTTGTAAGTGCTGATAATATTTTTGGGTCAAACTCATCAAAAGAACATGCCGCTCACGTTCACAACACCTTAAAAATTAACACTTCTACCAACAATAAGGATGTTGTTCGCGCAGTTGATGTGGTGTTTTTAAGCGTTAAACCTCAACAGTATGAAGCGGTTATCAATGAGATAAAAGATGAAGTTTTGCCCGAGCACCTCATTATTTCTATCGCTCCTGGAAAAACTATCCAATGGCTCGAGAGCCGCTTTGAAAAACCGGTCAAGCTTATTCGCACCATGCCCAACACTCCTGCCCTCGTAGGGGAAGGTCTTACGTCATATTGCGAAAACAGCCTAGTGAGCGCTGATGATCTTGCCTTAGTTGAAAAACTTCTTACAAGCTTTGGAAAAATCGAGCACGTAAAAGAATCGCTCATCGATGTAGCCAGCGCTGTTGGTGGAAGTGGGCCTGCTTTTGTGTATCAATTCATCGAAGCCTTAGCGGATGGAGCAGTATGCGATGGCCTGCCCCGCAAACAAGCCTATGAAATTGCCGCGCAAACTGTTTTGGGCAGCGCCAAGATGGTTCTTGAGACCGATAAACATCCCGGGCAACTCAAAGACGACGTTTGCTCTCCTGGAGGATCAACCATCAAAGGAGTAGAAGTACTTGAAACTGCTGCTTTTAGAGGTGCTGTTATGAAAGCAGTTAAAGCCACTACCCAGGCTGCTCGTTCGCTGTAGCGTACTTGTAATGCTTTGGCACTTTGATGCGGCAGCGCGAGCAGCGTTTGCCTGCTTGTTGTTTGCCACTTTTTGCTGCCGCTTTACTTACCGCTTTACTGCTACTCTTATTGCTTTTGCTGCTTTTACCGCTCTGCGCCATATTCTTGATAATAGGCATCAAGCGCTGCTTTGATGTCGTTGTCAATTACTACGCGACCTTGACATTCTCGGTTATATAAATGCTGCGTAACTTCAGCCATGTCAACAATGGACGCGGTAGGAAACCCATAACGCTCGCTTACCTCATCAAGCGCGCATTTTTTACCGTCCTTGCCTACTTCCATACGATTGAGCGAAACCATAAGCCCTTTAACTTCAATATTAGCCTGCGCCATAATAAGCGGATAGGTTTCTTCGATCGATTTACCTGAAGTGGTTACATCCTCAACCATAACAACACGGTCACCATCGCATAGGTTGGCACCTAATAAAATGCCCGTATCGCCATGATCTTTAACCTCTTTGCGATTTGAGCAATATCTCGCTTCTTTACCGTAAAGCTCATGCAACGCCATCGTAGTAACAACACTGAGTGGAATACCCTTATAGGCCGGACCAAACACCACATCAAAATCCAACCCAAATTTATCGTGAATCGCGCGTGCATAATACAAACCCAACCGATGAAGCTGATCCCCCGTTACATAAGCGCCCGCATTCATAAAGAAGGGAGACTTTCTACCACTTTTAAGCGTAAACTCACCAAATTTAAGAACATCACTTTCAACCATAAACTCAATGAACTCTTGCTTATAGGCCTCCATAACACACTCCTTCATGTTTGCTTTAACTCCGTAAAACAAGTATTGATTATCGCGCGCGAACCGGCTTTCCACCAAGATATATCTTTAAAAAATACTTTTTGGTAGGAGTAACCTTACCAACTAGATCAAGTGTTGCAACACAAACATCTAAGGCAGAATTAGGTCTGCGAATAGTTTCGCCTTTTTCTTTCATGCGATCCAAAATATACGGTGTTTGATGTACCCGTTTGAGTTGTTCTACCAAATCATGAGAAGTTTTTGCCTCAAGAGCAGCACCAACGCGAGTTACCGTGTAGGTGTTAGCACGCTCCTGACCATAGGGCTTGCCTACTAAAATGATAGGCAAACGTGCACAAACACACTCCGTCACTGCAAGGCCGCCCGATTTCGCAATAATAAGATTACTAGCCGACATCAAATCAACCATATCTTCTACGTAATCAAACACCGAAACATTGGTAATTTCACGCTCGTAAAACGTTTGCTTTAAATAGGATGCATATTCGTGATCTTCGCCCGTTAAAAAAACAAAATGCATGTCAATAAAGTTGGACAACTTACCCAAAACAGGCTTGATGATTTTTCTAAACGGTATATAAGGTTCTGAATACTTGGCGCCCGCCATAACCAAAACAATCATCTTATCTTGGGGTAAGCCAAACCTATCGCGAATAGCAACCACATCATGAGGGCTATCAAAACCAGAACGCACCGGAATCCCTGTTACTACAATGCGCTCACGCGAGACCTTTCTTGGCAAAAGCTCTTTAATCATAAACGTATCGGCCGCACAAAAAAGATCGGTATATGCATGAGGCCACAAACCCTCAACTCCATAATCGGTTGGCACGCAAGCTATCGGGAAATTTTGCCCCGTTTCCATGCGGGCAGCTACCGCACAATTAGCAGCAACAATATGCGTTGCGATAATAGCAATGGGTTTGCGCTGCCTCACCAGCTCAGTAAACTTCCAAAACATCACGGGCGACCAACCAGAACCGCCACCCCACAACACACGGCCCGTAAAAACATAATGCCATGTTATGTCATAAAGAGGGCTCATGATGCCCGTAAATAAGCTGGCTGTTTTTTCACCGCTAAAGCGAATACCGCCATAATCCAAAATATCAAGAACGGCAACTTCGGTATTGTAAGGAAGATGTTTGTGCTGGCCACGAATTGTTTCCATGGCCTGGGCGATGGCTTGGGCGGCACTGCGATGCCCTGAACCAACCGAAGCATGAACAATAATAACTAAAGGACGTTGAGAAGACGAAGAAAGGGAAGAATGAGAAGCTTTTTTAACCGGGTTTTTCTTGAAAAAACCAAGACCCATAAGCAAATCATCCTTCCCGGTAGCGCTCTTTTCCTGCTTTTAATTATTTAGGAATACTATCTATTGATGCATCCCATATCAAGTACTATTGCCCTAATGTACCATCAGCGGTCATGCGTTTTTTTATTAATTTTCAGAATCGAGCGAGCCTTCAACTTCTAACTCAAGCTTAAGATCTTTCATAAAATTAGGGGCAGTGCCAATATAGACAATTTCTTTTTGAATACCTTGTTCATCATAAAGGTAGCCAAAAGCATATCCTTCTTCTTCGCCAGGTAAGCCACCTTCGGCGATAATAGCATCGCGCATGCCATCTTCAGTATCAATATAACCGTCATAGCAAAATGCATAGGCGGTAGCACCACGAGCGCCTTCAACTTCTCTGCGTGCTGCCAAAAAGCAATCTTCTGCGGTATCGCCAGGATGCGATTCAATAAATAAGTTTTCTTTTACTGCTAAACCAGTAAACGGAATAAGGTCTTCATTGTTTTCCATTTTAGTAACAGCTTCATTCAATACTGCTTGAATAACTGCCTTTAAAACATCATCAATATCATGTTGCGGAGCATCATTTTCAGGGTCTACCACACGGTCTGCCATGGCGTTCCTTTCCCTTTACCTTTTTATTTACTAAAGTCTAACAAATAAAAAACGCCGACCTATAAGCCGACGTAATATTTCTGGCGGAAGGAGAGGGATTTGAACCCTCGTTACCAGGAGTACTGGTAAAACGGTTTTCGAGACCGCCGCATTCAGCCGCTCTGCCATCCTTCCAAAAATTAAACACTTGTAGTAATAGGTAAAACGCCCTTGCGGGCGTTAGATATTTCTGGCGGAGAGCTAGGGATTCGAACCCTAGATACCCTTTTGGGGCATACACGATTTCCAATCGTGCTCCTTCGGCCAGCTCGGACAGCTCTCCATGTTATGCACTCAGCATTAGCTATTAGCAAACACCCTGTGCGAAATCGTAGTATATAACAAATCAGTACTCGCTAACAAGGGAATAATATCCATCTTGAGCTAACACCCTCAAAGGAACATTAAAAAGCTTTGACATATAGGTGCTCGTGAGTAATTCTTGCTTGTTCCCATCGGCAAAAATTGAGCCTTCTTTGATCATAACAACCCTTTTTATCTCAGGAATAATATCTTCTGGATAGTGAGTAACTAAAACAATCGATTTACCGAGATTAGCTAAATCACGCATGGCTTTTCGCACGTAATACATTCCTTCAGGATCAAGAGAGGTAGTTGGCTCATCAAAAACAAGAACTTCAGGATCATGAATTAAAGCGCGCGCAATAAGCACGCGACGAGCTTGACCGGTAGATAGCGTCATAATATCGCGCTGCGCTAGCTGTTCAACCCCCAACAACTCAAGAGCATAATGTGCTTTTTCAATTGATTTATCACTCACGCTACAATGATGAGGAATTCCTAACGTTCCAAACAAACCTCCGCAAACAATATCAAGACAAGAAAGATGAACAGTGATTTGATGCTGCATGGTAGAAGACACGATGCCCAAGCACTGTTTTATTTCTTCGAGGGTTGCGCGATCTTTACCCTTAAAAAGCACCGGTGGAGTTTCTCTATATAAGGGAAACACTTCGCGCGTAAGTAAATGGATAAAGGTTGATTTACCTGCTCCATTAGGGCCCAATAGAGCAATATTTTCCCCATGATCAAGCGAAAAAGAATCAATTGAAAGTATTTCTTTTCCCTCACGACGAACAACAGCATCATGTAATTGAAATAATGGTTGCATGTGATTTCCTTTATACGCTTTTATATTTTTTATGTTCCCAGCGGTTTTGCTTACGGTAAAAAAATGGGCGCCCAAAAGCGCCCATATCAATATTTCCTCACTACTGGTAAACCTTAAGAATTTTCAGAATTCTCGGTGCCTTCAGTATTTTCAGTAGTTGCGGTTGTACTTGAGCCATCAGAAGAGGCTGAAGAAGAATCACTCGTACCAGAATTATCGGAACCAGAGCTATCAGAACTTGAGTTATCGTCTGATTGATATTGAGTCATATCAAGGTTATAAGGAACATTAGAAGGCATTTCATTAATAACAATATCAGCCTGTGTTTTGTAGTCAGCTAACCATTTTGAATATTCGGTCGACGAATTCTGTGACTTTTGAATATCACGCATGTAATCAACAATTGCTGAAGGATACTGATCAAGCGAAGTAGCTTCACCATCAATATTAAAAACATCGGTGCATTTTATAATATGAATACCATAATCGCTGGTGACTAAGCCCGAAACCTGATCTTTTGAAAGATCATTTAACGCGGTGGTATATTCAGATACAAAATTGTTGATTTTATCCCAACCTACATCGCCACCGTTAGCTGCAGAAGCAGTATCAGTTGAATACTGTTTAGCAGCCTCTGCAAAATCTAATTCGCCAGAATTAATTTTGTTAAGAACATCATTAGCGGTTGAATCATCACCAGAAGCAAAAAGAATATGAGAAGAGCGCTTTGCTCCATTAAAGATAGAAGAATAAGAATTGAGCGTAGATAAAAGCGTTGCATCATCTACCTGAGTTTGATCATCTGAAATAACCTTTTCCTGAAGATTTTTTTCAAGCAACCCTTGTTCAACCGACTCACGATATTGATCTTCTGTTATGCCCGCTGTTTCTAACGCCTTTTTCCAGGCATCATCATCAGAATAATTAGACTTCATAGATTCAACTTGCGCATCAACATCAGCAGAATCAACACTAACGCCTTGAGCCTCTGCCGCTTGCTTGGTTAATTCTTGCTCAACGTAATAATCTATAACCTGCTCGCGAACCGTAGAAGGATCAAGAGAATTTTGGCTCATCCAAGAAGCCCAGGTATCATTGCTGGTTAACTCAGAACTGGTTCTAAAATCTTGAATATATTTAGTGATGGTATCTTCTTTGATTTCTACACCATTTACCGTGGCAGCAACGCCCCCGGTGTATCCATAGTTAGTTCCGCCGCAGCCAACAAGGGCCAAACAACATGCTGCAGATAAGCCTAAAACCGAAGCTCTTTTTAATAATGATTTTAATTGCATAAATATTCCTTTGGGCCACAAAACTTTTGCCCCGATATTGTTACACAACCAATAAATTTCTTGTTTATCTGCATGATTTACCCATCTAAAAATAAAATTAACCACAAGCTCTTCACACTTACTAGCTAATGATAACTAGAATATTTGAGCTTTATTATCACTGGCTTCTTCTAAAACTATAGGGTCCGTGCTCAAACAGTCCTGAGCTCGCACAAAACATCCGCTGGATGTTTTGGCTCGTGCGGAACTGCGCGCGGTACCCTATAGTCTTAGAAGAAGCTCAAATTGTAAGAAATTCCCTATTGATTAAAACAAGAACTATTATAGCGCCTTTAATACCTGCTATTTTTTAGCTTCTTTTTTTCTTTGCACTGCAGAAAGAATGCGTTTTCTTAAACGGATACTTTGAGGAGTAATTTCTACCAATTCATCATCTTCAATATATTCAAGTGCTTCTTCAAGCGTAAAAGTAACAGGAGGCGTAAGTTGAATTGCCTTATCCGCACCGGAAGAGCGCTGGTTGCCCAACTGTTTTGCCTTAGCAACATTAACAACCATATCCCCTTCTTTGGCAGATTCTCCAACAATCATACCTTCGTAACAATCTTCACCAGGACCAATGAATAAGCGGCCGCGCTGTTGTAGAGTATCAAGCGCATACGCAACGCTTTTTTCGGTAGCCATAGCAATCATTGAACCATTTTTACGCCCGGTAAATTCACCGCGATATGCACCATATTCGCTAAAATGATGAAACATCGTAGCTTCACCACGAGAAACATTAAGCAGTTTGGTACGAAGACCCATAGTTCCCCGAGACGGAATTTTGAAAACAAGATGGGTTTGGTCTCCGCGCTGGAACATGTCCGTCATCTCGCCACCTGCAGAACCAAACACTTCAATGCATTTTCCAGCATATTCGCTTGGCGTATCAACGGTTGCCTCTTCAATAGGCTCAAGCTTATTGCCGTTTTCGTCTTTTTTAATGAGAACGCGAGGGCGACCAACCTGAAATTCAAAACCTTCACGACGCATAGTTTCCATTAAAACAGAAAGATGCAATAACCCACGACCAGCAACTTCTATACCAGATTTATCTTCTGTTTCTGAAATACGCATAGAGATATTGCTTTCAGCCTCGCGGAACAAGCGCTCTTTAAGCTGGCGTGCGCCAACTATTTCACCTTCGCGGCCAACAAGCGGAGAGGTTGATGCTTCAAATACCACCGCCATCGTTGGTTCTTCTACCTCAATAGGCGCAAGCTGTACGGGAGTTTCGCGACTCGTAACCATATCTCCAATATCGGCATCATCAACGCCAACAACTGCAATAATATCGCCTGCATTCACCTCTTGTTGCTCTTTTTTACCAAGTTCTTCAAAAGTAAAAACTTGTTTGATGGTGGTGTTATAACGCGTACCATCATTTTTAATTACAAGTACCTGCTCATTTTTATGCATGGTGCCTGAAAATAAACGCCCAACACCAATACGACCAACAAACGAAGAATGGTCAACAGTACAAATTTGCAAAGCTACTGGACCAGATGGTTCACAATCAGGAGCAGGAACCTCTTTCAGAATAGTATCAAGTAGAGGAATCATTGTATTGTTATCGTCGTCAGGATTATAACGAGCATAACCATTCATAGCACTTGCATAAATGATAGGAAAATCAAGCTGTTCATCGGTTGCTTCAAGTTCAACCATCAGGTCAAACACCTCGTTTACTACCTCATCAGGGCGTGAACCAGGACGGTCAATCTTATTAACCACAAGAACAATACGTAAACCAAGGTCAAGCGCATGACGAAGAACAAAACGTGTCTGTGGCATAGGGCCTTCAAACGCATCAACAATGAGAAGAGCACCGTCTGCCATATTTAAAACGCGCTCAACTTCGCCACCAAAATCAGCATGCCCAGGAGTATCAATAACATTAATTTTGACATCTTTATAGGTAACTGAAATATTCTTAGACAAGATGGTAATACCGCGCTCACGTTCTTGATCATTTGAATCAAGAATTCGTTCTGCAACTTCTTGGTTTTCGCGAAAAACACCAGCAGTATGTAACAACCTATCCACTAGCGTGGTTTTTCCATGGTCAACGTGAGCAATAATAGCAACATTGCGCAGTGATTCTTGTCTCATATTAATAGCCCTTTCTTCTTGCTATTAAGCCATTTTATAGATTTAGGAGATTTATAAGACACAATAGGTATCTTATGTAGCGGCCTATAACCTATACATCTATAATTCTCAAGCTAGCCATTGTTAGCTAACAATAAAAAAGCGAACCCTGTACAGGTTCGCTTGAAAATACATGGTGGAGCATAGGGGGATCGAACCCCTGACCTCAGGCTTGCAAAGCCCGCGCTCTCCCAGCTGAGCTAATGCCCCACGTTTTGGCCACCGTACTACATCTGACCATTCAGCGCATCTTAACTAT
Organism: uncultured Eubacteriales bacterium; assembly: GCA_963653545.1. Lineage (GTDB taxonomy): Bacteria > Actinomycetota > Coriobacteriia > Coriobacteriales > Eggerthellaceae > Anaerotardibacter. The sequence continues at coordinate 10,919 of CAVJWZ010000003.1, forward strand.
TGGTTAAGACTTTCGAGTTTATAAATAAACGCTCCACCGGCTAACTCGGCTCACGATGGAGCGTTTATCACCATTCATGGTGGGCCCAAGCAGACTTGAACTGCTGACCTCACGCTTATCAGGCGTGCGCTCTAACCAGCTGAGCTATGGGCCCGAAAATCGCGCTCAAACAATATATTAAAGATATACACAATGGTCAAGGATTTTTTCACTTTTTTTCTTAAAAGGGTAAAAACGCCACAGAGCACTTAACCGTCGTAATTTCCTGTACTCACTGCAACACTAGCGGGCGTGTCTAAAAAATATCCACACCCGCTTAATCGACAATTTTATAAACTCGTGTTTACGTATTTATCAATGCTCTAATTTTTGTTCATTTAAATTGTTGCTTCATATATAAACGTATTTACTCTCCTAAAGTCATCTGTTCTGAAGAAACTTCTTCATGGCTTTTCTTTTTCGCTTTTTTATCGTTAGCTTCAGTAACAGCAACAGCGCTAACTTTGTCGTTTTCCGCTACATTCATAACATGAACACCTTGCGTTGAACGACCAAGTTGCGAAATTTCAGAAACAGGGGTGCGAACAATAATTCCTTCTTCAGTGATAATCATAACTTCATCATCTGAATTAACAATTTTCATTGCTGCAAGTAAGCCTTTTTTGGCAGTCATGGTGATGGTATAAACGCCCTGACCTCCACGATGATGTGAAGGATATTCTCTCACTGAGGTGCGCTTACCATATCCAAGCTCGGTTATAACGAATAAATCGGCATTATCTTGAGCAATTTCCATACCTAAAACACGAGCATCGGCATGTACAGTCATACCACGCACGCCCATCGTGCCACGACCCATTGAACGAACTTCTGATTCATTCCATTTAATAGCCTTACCGGCAGAAGAAACCATGATAACTTCTTCACCAGGAGCAACACGACGCACAGCAATCAAATTATCGTTTTCTTTGAGGTTAATGGCAATTAGTCCATCACGACGCGTACGGTCATAGAGCTTCATTGAAGTCTTTTTAACCATACCTTGCGCGGTCGCAAACATTAAATATTCATCTTCAGGAAAATCTTTCGTTGCAATAATGGCAGAAATTGTTTCGCCTTTTTCTAATGGTAAAAGGTTAACAATCGCGCTACCGCGTGCATGACGAGATGCCTCAGGCAATTCATACACTTTTAAGCGATAAACCTTTCCTAACGTGGAGAAAAAGAGCATATAAGCATGTGTTGAAGCAATAAAGAGATGCTCAACAAAATCACTCTCTTTAAGGTTTACACCTTGCAGCCCCTTACCGCCTCGCTTTTGCTGACGATAAGTAGCAACAGGAATACGCTTAATATATCCCGCTTTAGTAACCGTTACCGCAACTTCTTCTTCTGCAATTAAATCTTCAACGTCTAAATCTTTTACTTCATCAGTTATTTTCGTTTTACGAGGGGTGGTATATTTTGCTTTAATTTCTAACAACTCGTCTTTGATAATTTTTTTCACTAACGATTCATCACTTAAAACTTGCTTGTAGTAGGCAATACGTTCTTTAAGTTCTTTAAGCTCTTCTTCGATTTTTTCGCGCTCTAAACCAGTTAAACGACGCAATTTCATCTCAAGAATTGCTTCGCTTTGTTTTTCTGAAAGAGCAAAGCGGCTCATTAAGGTTTCTTTTGCTTCAGCGTCTGTTTTTGACGCACGAATAATCTTAATTACTTCATCAATGTTATCGAGCGCAATAACAAAGCCTTCAAGAATATGAGCCCTGGCCTCTGCTTTAGTAAGGTCATAGCGTGTTCTACGTTCAATGACTTCTTCTTGATGAAGAATGTAATAATGAAGTATTTCTTTTAGTGAAAGGGTACGAGGTACACCGTTTACCAAAGCAAGCATGTTACAGCCAAAACCAACTTGAAGTTGGGTATGTTTATAGAGCTTATTTAACACGACTTGTGGAATCGCATTTTGTTTAAGTTCGATAATGATATCAATACCATGACGATCAGCACCATCATGAACATTTGAAATTTCTGGCAGTTTTTTATCACGAATAAGATCCGCGATTTTTTTCAAAAGATTAGTACGGTTTACCTGATAAGGAATCTCGGTAACAACAATTGATTTCTTACCATTTTTACCTTCATCAATTCTGCATTTAGAACGAAGAGTTAAACTTCCCCTCCCTGTTTCATAAGCATCACAAATACCTTTTTTGCCCATAATAATTCCACCTGTTGGAAAATCTGGACCAGGTAAAACTTGCATCAGTTCTTCGGTACTACATTCAGGATTATCGAGCATTAAGCAGGTAGCATCTATTGTTTCTCCTAAATTATGAGGAGGAATATTTGTTGCCATACCAACAGCAATACCTGAAGATCCATTAACCAATAAGTTAGGAAAACGGGCGGGAAGAACTACCGGTTCTTCTAAACTTTCATCATAGTTTGGTTGAAAATCTACTGTTTCTTTATCAAGGTCACGTAAAAGTTCCATTGCTGGTTTATCAAGACGAGCTTCGGTATAGCGCATCGCTGCTGCCGAATCACCATCGATTGAACCAAAGTTTCCGTGTCCATCTACTAAAGGAACTCGCATGGAAAACGGCTGAGCTAAACGAACCATGGTGTCGTATACCGCAGTATCGCCATGAGGGTGATACTTACCAATGACATCACCAACAGTACGAGCAGATTTTGCGTGCGGGCGTTTTGGAGTAATCCCACTCTCGTTCATTGCATATAAAATACGGCGATGAACTGGTTTTAAACCGTCACGAACATCAGGGAGCGCACGAGAGACAATAACACTCATTGAATACTCAAGAAACGAGGTGCGCATTTCGCGGCTTAATTCAGCAGGAAGAATTGTTGACCCTGAAAGATCTATTTCATTATTCTCTGACACAAAGGCTCCTTATTATAAAAATAGACACAAGAATTAAATATCAAGAAAACGAACATCGAGAGCATGTTTTTGAATGAACTCTTTACGTGGCTCAACTTGATCGCCCATAAGTTCACTTACTACTCGCTCAGCTTCTGCGGCATCTTCAATGCTTACCTGAAGTAACGTACGTGAAGTTGGTTCCATTGTGGTAGACCATAATTGCTCTGGGTCCATCTCACCTAAACCTTTATAACGCTGAAGAGATATTCCGTCTTTATCGCCCAATTCTTCAAGGCGTTTAGTGAGGGCATCATCGTTGAAGATATATTCAAGCTTTTTGCCACCTTTTTTCTTTAATCCATACAAAGGAGGCTGCGCAATATAAATATATCCACGAGAAATCAATTCTGGCATATAGCGATAGAAAAACGTTAATAGCAAGCAGCGGATATGAGCACCGTCAACATCAGCATCTGTCATAATAATGATTCTATGGTATCGTGCCTGATCGGCATTGAAATCTTCACCAATATTAGTTCCGATTGCGGTAATTAATGAAGAAATAGTATCCGATGAAAGCGAACGGTGAAGACCAGCGCGCTCAACATTTAAGATTTTTCCTCGTAGAGGCATAATGGCTTGGTATTTACGATCGCGCGCCTGTTTAGCAGAACCTCCCGCAGAATCACCCTCAACAATAAAAATTTCAGATTCAGCAGGATTTTTACTCGAACAATCTGCTAATTTCCCAGGAAGAGAAAATGAATCTAATACACTTTTGCGGCGGGTCATTTCGCGTGCTTTACGAGCAGCTTCACGAGCTTTGAGCGCTTGCGTGGCTTTATTAATGATTCGTTTAGCTGGCGCAGGATTTTCTTCTAAATACTCGGCTAATCCTTTAGTAACTGCCGTTTGTACTAAACCACGAATTTCAGTGTTACCTAATTTACCCTTTGTTTGACCTTCAAACTGAGGATCACGTAGTTTTACTGAAACCACCGCAGCTAATCCTTCACGGGTGTCGTCACCTGAAAGATTGCTATCTTTTTCTTTAAGAATACCTTTACTACGAGCATAATCGTTGATAGTACGCGTTACCCCTTGTTTAAATCCATCAAGATGAGTGCCACCATCAATAGTATGAATATTATTAGCGAATGATAAAACTGAATTAGATGAATACGAGGTAGACCATTGCATTGATACTTCAACTAAACCATCACTATTTTCTGCTTCAAAATAGATGGGTTTGTTTAGTGTTTCTTTATCTTTATTGAGATATTTTACAAAATCTTGCAAACCACCCAATGCCTGAAATACCTCATGAACAGGATTACCCTCTTCATCAAAATTTCTTTCATCGGTGAGCGTAATTTTAAGCCCTTTGTTTAAAAACGCCATCTCACGAAAACGAGCAGCAAGGGTAAGGTAGTCATATTCAGTTGTTTCTTTAAAAATCTCTGGATCTGGCCAAAACGTTACCGTGGTACCTGTTTTTTTCGCTTTACCAATTTCATGAAGTTTTTCTTTTGTTTTACCGTGATCAAAAGAGATTTCATATTCTTTTCCATCACGACGAACCTGAACAATAACTTGAGTGGATAAAGCATTTACAACAGAAACACCCACGCCATGAAGACCGCCAGATACTTTATACCCTTCTCCGCCAAATTTACCACCAGCATGAAGGATAGTTAATACAACTTCAACGGTTGGAATTTTTTCTTTAGGATGTTTATCTACAGGAATACCACGACCATTATCGATAACAGTAATTGAATTATCTGAATGAATTGTTACATTGATCGTGTCACAATACCCAGCTAATGCTTCATCTACTGCATTATCAACAACTTCATACACTAAATGATGAAGACCACGAGGACCGGTTGATCCAATATACATACCTGGTCGTTTTCTTACTGCTTCAAGTCCCTCAAGGATTTGAATATCTTGACCACTGTAATGAGATGATTGAGCGGGCAATATTACTCCTTTTAAACTACTGGTTTATATTACATATTAGCGTTGAGCCAACTAAAGAAGTATATCATAGTTAATACACCTTTAATTATTATATCTGTAAGCGTTTAAGAGCTTATATAAGGTGTATTTAATGATATTTTTATTATTTTTTTTGTAAATTTCCATTTTTTTCTTTTTGAGCGATTAGAGCTTTTCTGAAAGACTCTTTTAATTTTGGTTGCTCGATATTTGAAATCATCCGATCAATTTTTTCGTAATCTTGATGGGTAAGAATATATTTAACAGGATCTTGAGAATATTCATCTGAGTTAAAAGGATGTATAGTTTTGTAATGCCCTTTTGAGATTCGTATCTCAAAAACTGAAATTATTACGTTAAATAATTCTCGATACTTCAGAATAAAAAGCTCTCTTCGAGCATTGAATTCTGCAGCACAAATTGAGCTATCAACATAAATAATTAACTTTTTTGGAATATTGGTATGAGTTGTATGAGTGTTAGTACTTCTTTGGGAAACTACATCAAGAGCCTGATTGTCAGGTAATAAGTAAACTGAATTTACATGATGTAATAAATTCTCATTAACTACTTCTCTAAATTGATTGTGAACATGTTTAATATAACTCTGATTTGATATCTTTTTTTGTATTGATTCAGGAAGAGTTTTAAATAATGCATCTATTTTATGGGAGATATGTTTTTCTTGATTCATTACTCATCTCCTAAATAGATAACAGAAGCGTTAGTTAAAAAATCATCGTTAAAATTTTCAGAATTTGTAGATGTAATAAAGGTTTGTGTTTCACGTGAAAACAGATTGATTAATTTTCTTCTACGAGAAATATCTAACTCACTCATTACATCATCTAAGAGTAATACCGGATTTTGATTAAGTTTATCTTTTAATAATGAAACTTCAGCCATTTTATACGCTAAAACCAGTGACCGTTGTTGACCTTGACTTGCAAATTGCTCCGCATTTTTTTTATTAATGAAAAAAATTATTTTATCGTTATGAGGTCCAAATAAAGAAAGATGACGTTGATGCTCACGTTCGTATTCTGTATTTAAAACATGAGATAATTTATTAAAAGCTTCATGTTTATCTATAAAAAATGGTAAAGAAGTATCAGATATTGCTTCTTTTTGATAAGAAATCCATGAAGGAATATAAGTAATCAATATCTCTTCTTTACCGTTAGAAATCTCATAGTAGTACGTCTGAATATATGGGATTAATTCTTTAATTAGCTGAGATCGTAAGCTATAAAGCTGAGAACCTATAACAGCAATTACTTCATTAATGCTTTGTAAATAGGTATGAGAAACAACTTCTTTAAGATATCGATTTTTTTGTCGGAGGATTTTTTCGTAATCCTTTCGTAGTGCATAGTAATTAGAAGAAAGCTGAGAACCTAAAATATCAATTTGATTTCTTTTAATACTCTGTGGGCCTTTAATGAAGGTTAAATCGTCAGGGCAAAAAAGCACTGAAGGTAGAATTCCTCGAATAGTTTGGTGTTTTTTACGCTTACCATTAAGTAAATATTCTCGTTTTCCTTCGTTAATTCGTAATTGAATTTCTAACTCTCTATTTCCATCAGAAATTTGTAAGGCAACTTTTGTTGGTTTGGTTTTATCGTTAACAAGATATTCCGTTTTAGGATTTCTAAATGAATGAAGCGCGGTAGTAAGCTGGATACCTTCAATTAAATTTGTTTTACCAACTGCATTAGGACCAATAAAGAGCGTTGATTCTTTAATGTTATCTAAATAAAAATGATCATAATTCCTAAAATTACAACATTCGATACCGTGTATCTGTAAGCTCATGATACGAAGAACCTTATACACGCACTGGCATAATTAAATAAAGAAAATTCTCATGATTAGTAGAACGTAAAATACCTGGTTTCATTGCACCAAATAAATCAAGATATACGGTATCTGATTTGATTACCGATAATCCATCTAACATAAAAGAGTAGTTAAAAGCGATGTCAACAGATTCACCTTCTATTTCGCATAGAAGCGTTTCTTGAGCATTACCAACATCTTGAGAGTTAGTAAGAAGCGTCATAACATTTGCTTCACTATCTACCTTAATTTGAACAGGAGAAACTTTATTACTCAGTAATGAAACCCTCCGAACGGCATCCTGTAATGCTTGAGTAGGTAGAGTAACTCGCGTTTTATATTCACCACTAATAAGTTGTTTATAATTCGGAAATGTTCCCTCAATACGACGATTGATAAATGTTATGTTTTGATACGTGATAATAATTTGGTTTTCGTTTAACGCAATAATAATCTGATCATCTGATGAAGGAAGAGAAGCTATATCTTGAAGAAATGTTCCAGAAATAACCGCCTCAAATGTTTCTGGATGAGATGTTAGCTGTGTCTCAGCTATTCCAAGTCGATACGAATCAGTAGCAACCATTTTTAAAGTTGTTCCTTCTTGAGAAACTAATACACCTGTAAGCACTGCACGGGATTCATCATGTGAAACAATTTTTGCAGTACTTTTAACCATTGAAGAAAAAACTTTAAAAGGAAAGGTAGCTTCTTGATCCGTTTCAACTTCAGGAAATGCTGGAAAATCTAATGGGTTAAGCGTTTTTAATGAGAAGGTTGTGTTATCGCAAAATATAGTGAGTACTGAATCTTCTAAGGATATATTAATAGCCATATCAGGAAGTGCTTTAATAATATCTAAGAACAATTTAGCAGGAACTACTGTTTCACCCGGTGTTTCTATTAATGCAGAAACAGACAACCTAATCGAAAGCTCGAGATTAGTTGCTTGAAGAGTAAGTTGATTATCGCTAGCTTTAATATATATTCCAGCAAGAATAGAAAGTGTTGAACGATTTGAAGACCCTTTAATTACAACAGATAATGCACTTTGTAACTCAGATTGATTAATACTAAAATTCATACTCATAATCCCTATTAAGATTTTTATTTCATTTAAATATTACGTGTTCTTGCAAAGAATTCCTATTACAAATTTGCCACTTCTTTTTTCTATTTTATTTTTAATTCTTTTTAAATAATAAATAAATAGTAATAATAAAAAGACGAGTAGAAATGTTGAAAATATATCGTTCTACCACATCAATACAAATAAATAGTAAAGCTTAAAATCAGGGGAAAATATTCTTTTTATCCATAAGGAAAACTAAGTGGATTATTTTTTCCACTTAGTTACGTTGTTTTCATTATGTTGTTAGCTTAATTTTGTTGAAAGTATTACAAAATTATTTATTACGACAAAAGGATTACAGCATTACTTATTAATATTGTTGTATACGAAGTTTTTCACGTATTGCTTCTATTTCTTCTCGTAAATTCCGATCTTCTTGTAAAGCATTACTAATTAAATCGTAAGAATGCATAATAGTGGAATGATCACGGTTAAATTCTTTTCCAATTGCTTTAAAAGTGCTTTCTAATAATTCTCGACAAAGATATATTGCCACCTGGCGTGGATGAGCGATATTTCTACTTCTTTTATTACTTACGATATCGCTATAAGTGATTCCATAAAAATCAACCACCGCATTTTGTATCATTTCAATAGTAAGGCGCGATTCGTTTTCATTAATAAAATGGTTAGTGAGCAGCTCTTTTACGGTTTGTCGTGTGAGTTCTTTATTGTTATTTACTTTTACCGCGAAGATAACATTCGTTATAGCACTTTTAAGCTCTCTTATATTTGAGCTTGAATGTTCAACGATATAATCAAGTACATCTTCAGATAATGTGAGTGTGAAATTCTCCTCTTTTTCATATTGACGAACAAAATTCTTAATGATATTTCGTTTTGTTTCATTATCGGGCGGTTGGATATCAATAGTTGCGCCAGAGTTAAAACGTGAAACGTATCGTTCATCAAGGTCGATATTTTTAGGTGCGCGGTCAGCGGAAAAAACAAACTGCTTACCTTTTGTGATTAAACTATTAAAAATTCTAAATAATGCTCCAAGAGTACCAGGTTTATCTTGAAGTCCTTGAATATCATCGATTAGTAATACATCAGCATTTTTAAAAAATTTTTCAAAATTTTTAAAACTTTGTTTATCAACACTTTTTTCTATAGCGGCATCTGAATATCGATTAACTAATTCCATTGAGTCGATATAACAAACATTAAAGTCAGAATATTGTTCCTGTATATAATTTTGTATAGCACAAAGGAGATGAGTTTTTCCTACTCCACTTCTTCCGTAAATAAATAAGGGGTTTAAACTCGACCCTGGTTTATCAGCTACTTCAACAGCCATTGAATAAGCCATTCTATTAGAATCACCAATAACAAACGTATCAAATGTTAACTCTGAAACTCCGGATGCTTTATTAGGTTCAACTGCAGTTTTAATACTATTTTGCTGTGGTTGTGGTGATTCTTTTAAATAATTACCACAATTATTATCCAGTGTTTGAATACGATTAATAACTGGTGTAGCTGTTGGTGGGGTTGAAGAAGGTAATGGTTGTTTAGTTTGCGAGAAAGTAATTTGAGGCGTCGTATTATTATCTTGTGAAGAATATAACACTTGGGAGTTTACTATTTGATGTTCTTCCGTATGTTGTTGAGATGTTGTATCAACTTCAATTTGCACATAATATTCGGTGTTATATAAGTCGAATAATGCTCGTTTAATATCTTTAACGTAATGTTTTTCAATCCAGTCTTTAATAAAAGAATTATTAGCAGTAAACATAATAAAATCGCTGCTCACTGCTTGAATTTGAATACGAGAAAAGAAGGCATCAATTTGTGATGCATTTACGCTGGGATATGATTTAAGTTGTTGAATGAGCTGAGCCCAAACTTCGTCTATATTCATAACACCCTTTAACTCTTCTTTATTAGAGTTTCATCTTAGCAAATTATCTAAAGCATTATTACAATGACAACGCTATTTGATGACCTTTGTCGGTTAAGCAGCGTTTTTTGTTTATTTTCTTAACGAGTTCTTTTTCTTCAAGCTTAGAGAATGCGTTATAAATACTTGCAACAGGGAGATTGGTTACTTTATTGATATCAGTTACCCCTAAGGTTTGTTGTGGAAGTAGTGCTTTTAATATTGTAATTTCATTTTCAGTTAAATTTGGTATTTTATCAGGGGTGAATAGCGCTGACGGTTGAGTAATTAAACTAATAGTTACTACAGAGCCTTGGTTGATGTTATCTTCAATCGATATTGTTCCATGAGAAATATTTAGATAATCTTTCACAATGGGTAATCCTGACCCAACGCCGCGAATATATTGCTTCATTGATTCAGTTGCTGAAGTGAAACCTGGAAGTTGCACAAGATCTTTTTGTTGTATTCCAGGGCCCTGATCACTAAACCGTATCGTATTTCCTCTATCTAAAATAGAAACAACAATTTCATTGAAATTTGCATGAATAAAATTTTCAGAAACTTCACGTATTACGGTATATGGGATTAACCCTCCTAACGCGGCTGCATTTTGATAGGTAATTGAAGCAATATGTTCAATATATTCATGAGTAGGAGCTCCAGGAATTTGTATAACACGTGGTGAACTTTGTAAGTTATCATACACGGCAATTCTTGCAGGAGAAGAAATAAAAGAATAATCAAGATCGTTTAATTGCTTTATTTGCTGATTATGAGTGTAGTTTTGTTGTATTCCTCCGTTACTAGTTGGAAACATTTGAGGGTTAACTAAAGGAGTTTCAACAAATGAAGGCATAGGATAACGAGAAGACCTACTTTCTTGAGAAGAGTTTTGTTCTTGAGAGTTATCCATGTAAATTTTCATTCCTATAACGTGAATTTTTAAGGTTTTTAATACTGTAATGTATTTATACGTTTAAATACGTAATTTTCAGAGATTATTTACGCTTTTTAAGCTTGTTTTTTATTTATTTTCACAGTTAAAGAAGTTTTTTATAAATAATTTTCCGTTTTTCAACAAGTTTTCAATAAAAAGTGGAAAACATTAAAAAAAATAAAAAAACAAAAGAGGAAAACAAATGTGATATGGAAAAACCCATCGTGAAATCTTATAAAACACTTTATAAAGTGTGATAAATCTATATAAGAACAAGATAAGGCATTATATAAAAAAGCTACAACAAATAATTTATTTCTTTATAGCTAAAATACCAGTTCAAAGCTTAAATTTAGAATTTAACAATAAGACTTACGTATAAGGATTTTTTTAAATTTCATGTAATCAATACTTGACAAATCAGTATCCACTAAGCTGTAAACATAGCTCCATATATAAATACTTAAATTATCAACATTTTCCACATTAAAACGAGCGAAGTATTGTGGAAAAGTGACTTCAAGTAAGTACTCAATAAAATAATTGACAGGCGCTATCAAAATTGTATAATTTTGAAGTTACTCTAAATCTGAAAGGAAAAGTAATGAAGCGCACTTATCAACCAAATAATCGTAAGCGTGCAAAAACTCACGGTTTCCGTGCTCGCATGGCAACTAAAGGTGGCCGCGCTGTGTTGTCAGCACGTCGTGCTAAGGGTCGTAAGCGTCTCTGTGTTTAGTTGTAAGAAAAACTGTGTTAGAAACAATTAAATCTAGCTCAGAAATTTCTTATATATTCTCAAATGGGAAACGCTATAACACATATGCTATAACGATATTAGTGTTAAAGCATTCAAAGCAACACGGCCTTAACGGTCGTGTTGCTTTTATTGCAGGTAAAAAAAATGGCAATGCTGTTTGGAGAAACGCTGCAAAACGTAGGATGAGAGAAATTTGTCGTGAGCTTGGCGGTCCTTGGCCGAATATTGATGTTGTTTTCCTTGCGAAAAAGAAAACAACCAAACTTACTTATAGTAAAGTGCTAGAGGTATGTAAAAAAACCTTTACAACTATTCTTAGTAGTGAGTTATAAGATTCGTATTTTAAGATTGCAGTGATGTTAAGTAGTTTAAAGAAAACTATTAGTATAATTCCCAAAAAAATATGTATTGGGTTAATTAAGGTGTACCAATTAGGTATTTCTCCTATACTTCCTGCGTCATGTCGTTTTGTGCCAACCTGTTCTGAATATGGAATCATAGCATTAAAACGATTTGGTTTTATTAAAGGATTATATCTAACAGTGCGTCGTATTTTACGTTGTCGGCCTGGTGGTGGGTATGGGTATGATCCTGTTCCTGTAACTTGGGATAAAAGAAACTGAAAGGTAATATATTAAATGTGGGACGCGTTTAAAGATGCCATCTTTATGTGCATTGAATTCTTTTATAATTTCTTGCAAGACTGGGGCTTAGCAATTGTTGTTGTAACGCTTATTTTTCGTATTATCTTATTCCCTCTTATGCAGAAGCAAATTCGCTCTTCATATACTATGCAAAAATTTAGTCCTAAAATGAGGGAAATCCAAGAAAAGTATGCAGATAATAAACAGCGTCAAACAGAAGAGATGCAAAAGTTATACGCGGAGTCTGGATTTAATCCTATAGCGGGTTGTTTACCTATTATTTTACAAATGCCTATCTTTATTGCGCTTTTTCAAACGCTCTATGATATGCAAACCCGTACTGATGGTTCTGAATATTCTTTTTATGGCATTCTTCCTAACCTTGTTAGTTCTCCTAGCGTAACATGGACACAAGGGTTTGTAGATTTCTTACCATATGGTATTTTGCTTTTAATTTTTGCAGGAGCAACATTTCTTCCTACATTATTACAGCAGCGTGGCACCAATAATCCTCAAAAGAATCAAACTCTTATCATGATGGTTATCATGACCATCATGATGCTTTGGATTGGTTGGGGTTCTCCTGCTGGTGTTTTATTATTCTGGGCGGTATCTTCGGTATTTGCTGTTGCTCAGCAGCAAATTACTATGCATATTTTACGTAAAAGGGATAGAATTGCTGAAGCTGAAATTATTGATACAAAACCCGTTGAGGTGGATGTAGTTCGTAAAGTTAAAAAACCTCGTCCTAAGAAAAAATCTAAATAATTCATGAGGATGTAATATTTTATTGGCTACTCCCCTTCTTGTTATTAACTTGAAGGGGAGATTTGAATATAAGGAGTAATTATGTCTGAAGAACTAAGCACGGAAGAAAAAACCCAAGAAGAACTTGAAGGATCATTTGAAAAAACTTTTACCGAAGAAGAAATTGATACTGTTGCAGATACCGCTATCGCTGCGCTTCAAGATATTCTTAAGTATTTTAATGTTGGCGAAGTTGTTATTGATGAATATGAAGGCGATGAGGGTGAACTTATTCTTGATATTACCGGTGATGATTTAGCGGTTTTAATTGGACGTCATGGTAAAACACTCGATGCCCTTCAGTTTCTTATTTCTTCAATCACTTCTCGAATGATTGGATTTAGATATCCTATTGTGGTTGATGTTGAAGGGTATAAAGGGCGCCAACGTCAAAAATTAGAAAGTATTGCTCATAATGCTGCTGAACGGGCGGTTACACAGGATCGAAGTATTAAACTTCGTCCAATGACACCTTATGAACGTCGTATTATTCATTTAACTTTAAGAGACGATGATCGCGTTGAAACTACTTCTGAAGGAGAAGGTCGCGGTCGTCGAGTTATAGTTATTCCTCGTTAATGTTTCACGTGAAACAATGAAACAAATTAAATTTCCATCTATTCAAATATCTATCGAGCAGCGAAAGCTGCTCGATGAGCATTTACGCCTTGTTATTGAGAAAAATAAAACGCTTAATCTCACACGGATAACTTCATGGGATAAGGGTCAAATTCTTCATATTGAAGATTCACTTCTTGGTTTATCAGCCATTAATCAAGCTCCGAAAGGGAAATACGTTGATATTGGTACAGGAGGCGGTTTTCCAGGTATTCCTTTAGCTATTACAACTGGCCGTGAAACTCTATTAGTTGATTCAGTGGGAAAAAAAATTAAAGCTCTTGATTCAATTATCGAAGAGCTTGCTTTAGGAGAATATGTCCAAACATTTAATGGCAGGGTTGAAGAACTATCTAAAAGCCAGCCTTATTCTTTTGCTGTAGTTACCGCTCGTGCGCTTTCATCCCTTCCTTCATTATTAGAGTTAAGTTCTCCGCTTTTATGTAATGGAGGACATTTATTATGCTATAAGGCGCAACCAAAAGAAGATGAAGTCAAGCAAGCTATTTTATTAGAAAAAAAGCTTGGTATGAAACTTATAACAATTTTTGAAGGATATCTATCTGATAAACAAAGCCATAGAATATTGTATGTTTTTGAAAAAATTCATAACGCAGAGGTATTGTTACCAAGACGACCTGGTATGGCTCAACGAAAACCTTATAAATTATGATTATTGACGTGACCTATCCGAATATCAGAGTAAGATGGTTTTAATATTAAGCAGCTAAAGCAACCTCTTTGTAAAAGAGAAATTTTTGTAGACACTTGGTATTATCTACGGTTTATAAATACAGCTATCTCAGTAAAATGATGATTTTTAAGGATGAATCATAACGACAGGGTTAAGATTTGAAGCGTTATTAAATGTTTCACGTGAAACATTTAATAACATACAGAAAATAATTTCTTTTAAAATAAAATAGGTTTCTATTTTAGAATAGTTAGCTAAAACAGTTATTGTAATAATAAGCACTCTTACAGATAGAAAATAACACAATATGTTTCACGTGAAACATGATAGGTATAATTTTGTCATTATTTTAGAAAGGAGCGTTTGTGGGTATATTCGGTAGTCATAAACGAAATACTAAAGTTCAAACAGAGACTTCCGTAAGCAAACAACCTCAATCAAAGGGGACTATTACTGATTTTGAGAGTATAAACGAGAGTGCTCCTGTACTTGAGCGAGAGGTAGCTAAACAGGAAGATATTTCTGACACTCCTAAAGAGAGTGTTATTACCGAAGAGCTTGAAGATAATGAACAAGAGCTTTCAGGTTCTTATATATCTTACAAGGAGAAGCCCCCAGTAACGCATAGTATTGGTCAAACTAAGATATTGGCAATTATTAATCAAAAAGGCGGAGTAGGTAAATCTACTACTGCTGTTAATTTAGCTTCTGCTCTTGGTGCAAGTAATAAAGAAGTTCTTCTTGTTGATTTAGACCCCCAAGGTAATGCAACAAGTGGATATGGCATTGATAAACGTGATATTAGTCAGTGTGTCTATAATGTTCTACTTGGTGAAACACCGGTAGAAGAAGTTATTCTTGCTCAAGTAGGAAAGGGAGTCGATATCCTTCCTTCAACTATTAGCCTTGCAGGTGCAGAAGTTGAGCTTGTTAATGAAATGGCCAGAGAAAATAGGCTTAAAAATGCTTTAGGAAGTTTACGCGGCCGTTATGACTATATTTTAATTGATTGCCCACCTTCGTTAGGATTGCTTACTATTAATGCTTTGGTAGCAGCAGATAAATTGCTCGTTCCAATTCAGTGTGAATTTTATGCCCTTGAGGGAGTGACAAAACTTCTTGATTCAATGAAACGTGTCAAAAGTATGCTTAATCCTAGTTTAGATATTTTTGGAATCGTACTTACCATGTATGATTCAAGAACAAATTTAGCTAAACAGGTTGTTGATGAAGTTCGTTCCTTCTTTGGTTCTCAGGTGTTTGAGACTGTTATACCTCGAAGTGTGAAATTATCTGAAGCTCCTAGTTATGGACAATCTATCATCGATTATGCTCCTGAGAATAAAGGTGCAAAAGCTTATATTGATCTTGCCAAAGAGGTGATTGCTCGTGGCTAAACAAAAAAGTGGACTTGGTAGAGGGCTTAATGCTCTTTTTAATGAGGCGGATACTAACCAGAAAGAAAAAACACAGGTTACTACTGGGGTAAGTAATACACCCCAAAAAGCTTCAAATACTGATACAAAATATACCGATTCCCATCCTATATCAGATAAAACAGCTCATGATAGAGCTGAAGAATTGGTAAATACTCATACACCTGCTAAAAAAGACCAAAAATCTTCTGCAAGTATTTATTTTTCTGAAGATGCTCTTGAAAATGCGAAAGTAGTTGAGCGAGAAGCGAGGAAGGTTCCAACCCTTCAATCTGCTTCAGAATCACAGAAAAAGCCTGCTACTCTCTCAGCGAGTAAACCTACAGAGCCAGTAGAAAAATCAGTACCAAAGAGTATATACAGCAAAGAAAAGCAAGAGGAATCTAAAAAGCATCAACATGCTGAGACTAAGCACGAAAAAGGCACGGTCGGTGAGGTGGAGCTCTCTAAAGTACACCCTAACCCTGAGCAACCTCGTACTAATTTTAAGCCTGAAGAAATTGAAGAGTTAGCAAGTTCAATTAAAAAAGAGGGGCTACTTCAGCCTATTTTAGTAAATAAAGTTGGAGACCATTATCAAATTATTGCTGGAGAGCGTCGTTGGCAAGCCTGCAAAACTCTTAATATGAAGACCATACCAGTGCGTTTTTGGACTGCGGATAACGATAAAGCGTTAGAGTTAGCGCTCATTGAAAATATTCAACGTTCAGATTTAAACCCTATCGAAGAAGCTTATGGTTATAAGCGACTTATGGAGCGTAAAGGTATGACGCAGTCGGAGGTCGCCCAGGCTGTTTCAAAGGGGCGTTCTACTATAGCCAACGCTTTAAGATTGTTAGATTTACCCGAAGAAGCACAGCAACTTCTTTTTGAAGAAAAGATATCTGCTGGGCATGCTCGGGCAATTCTTTCTATTCCAACACCAGAAGGAAGAAAAACATTAACCAACAAACTTATTCATGAAAAATTGAGTGTTCGTGAAACCGAATCAATTGCTCGATTGTTATCAGGGCGCGATAAAAGCAAAGAAGAAGGCACTCTTAAACGTGTGCCAACTCCTGCAAGCTTTAAAAAGGCGGCAAAAAGCTTATCGAAGTTTCTTTTGGTTCCAGTACGGGTAAAAACTGTGCAGGGTAAGAATAAAATTGAAATTCAATTTAAAGATGAAGAAGAACTCGAGCGCATTCTTAATGTGATAAATGAAGCAAAGTAAAGCGAACAATATTAAAGTAAACCGTATTTATATTGAGAAGTAAGAACTATTCTGTTTTAGTTATAGGTGGTATTAAGTGAGCTTGTGGTCTGCTTGTTTTTGAGCTGGCCACAAGCTCCATTAATATCTGATCCTCGTGAGTTGCGTATAGTTGCTTCTTTATGTGTTTTATTAAGTTCTTTAACCCAATATTCAAGTGTTTTCATTGAGCTAGGCTGATATAACGCATGGGCAACGCTGTTTATAGGAATCAAGTTAATATGGCAAAGAAGCGAATTGCAAAAATCTTTCAAAGCCATTAAATCTTGTTCAGTATCGTTAACATCTTTTATCATGATATATTCCAATGAAACCCTGCGCCCTGTTTTTGAGACATACTGCAATAGTGCATCTTTAAGATTAAGCAATGGAAGCGAAGCACATCGAGGCATAAGATTATCTCGTATTTCTTGCCGTGCAGCATGAAGTGAAACCGCCAGGGTAAATTGCTCTGGCTCTTGAGCAAGCTGCAATATTCCTGAAATAATTCCGCAGGTTGAGATAGTAATATGGCGTGCTCCAATTTCAAAACCTTTTTTATCGTTGAAAAAACGCAAGGCTTCTAAAACAGCATCATAATTTTGAAATGGCTCACCTTGACCCATAGACACTACATGAGATATGCGTGTTTGAAAATCGTGCTGAACAAGCAAAAGCTGATCAATCATCTCACCAGCACTTAAATTACGCGTTAACCCTTCGGTGCCTGTTGCGCAAAATGAACAGTTCATACCGCAGCCAGCTTGTGTTGAAAAACAGACACTTAACGATTTTTTTGAAGGCATGCCAACGGCTTCAACTTTTGCACCGTCATAATATTCGATAACGTACTTTCTTGTGCCATCGTGTGATATTTGCTTATCTATAATACGGCTTGGATAAAGAGGGGCAATTTCTTCGAGCTGTTTTTTGAAAGATTGAGGTAAATTGGTCATTTCGTCATAGGATGTAACTCCTGTAACATACAGCCAACGAATAAGCTGCTTTGCCCTAAACGAGGCTTGTCCGCATTGCGCGCATAAATCAGCTAATTCAGAAAATGTATATGATTTAATTCCTTTTTTCATATCAGTATTATATGCATAGAGCGTTACGAATTACCCAATCTTTATCATGTGCTTGGCAAAATCTTAATAAGGAGAAAAGCACAGAGCGTTTTAGCTTAAACAACGAATAAGGGCAACATTTCAATTCGTAATAATGAGAGGAGAGCATTCTTTAGTAGTGATAATTCGTGTGTTGCTTGCATAAATCTTACCTGGCGCAAACGAGCAATATATAGTTTGTTATACTCACAAAAGAATATGCTCAAAAGAATGAAAGCAGGGTATATGGCTGTTCTGTGTGATCCACAACGAACAACGGTCGTTTTAATTGCTGGTGGAAAAAGTGGAGAGCGCGAAATATCGCTTGCTTCGGGTGACGGAGCTTATCAAGCGCTCTGTGAAGCGGGGTTTATTGTTGATAGGGTAGATCCTGCTAAAAAAGAAGATCTAATCAAACTGGTTTCAAATAAGTATGACGTTGCCTTTTTAGCACTCCATGGTAAATATGGTGAAGATGGCACCATGCAAGGTATGCTTGAAATTTTAGGTATTCCCTATATCGGGCCAGGCGTATGGTCAAGTGCTACCGCAATTGATAAGTCGAAAGCAAAAGTTTATTACACTCAAAACAATATTCCTACTCCTGCGAGTAGTGTTTTACTTTCAGGTGATAACGCAACACCAGAAACTATTGCAGCATCTATGGGAACCGATTGTGTAATAAAGGCGGCAACAGAAGGTAGCGCCCTTGGCGTGTATCTTTGTCATTCGTTGGCAGATATTAAAAATGCTCTTACAGAGGTATTTACTATCGATAATAAAGCTTTAGTAGAAGCCTTTATTGAAGGAGACGAGTTTACGGTTGCAGTATTAGGTAATGAAGATGCCCAGGCTTTACCTGTAATTCAGGTTGTACCGATCAATGAGTTCTATGATTTTGAATCAAAGTACGCTGAGGGCGGTTCGCAGCATATTTGTCCAGCACCGTTGAGTGCTGAGCAAACACAAGAGGCTCAACGTCTTGCCGTCAAAGCTCATAAAGCTTTGGAATGTAAGGGTATGTCTCGTACCGATCTTATAAGAGACAAGACTGGTAAATTTTGGGTTTTGGAAACTAATACTATTCCCGGCATGACAGCCACTTCTCTTTTACCCGATGCGGCAAAAGCAGCTGGAATGTCGTTTCCAGAGCTCTGTATCAAACTTGTTGAATATGCTTTAGCAGACTAAAGTGCCTGTGTTTGGCGTGCTGATATTGATATTCCGAAGTTTCCTACTATCATTTTGCTAGAATAAATAAACTTGATAAAAAACAATACTTCTTTATTTTGGAAGAAGGCAAGAATGATTGATTTTACTACTGAAGTCGTTTGCCCCTCAGTGCAAACACTCATTGATGATAATGTTGCGTCTCGTGTTCGTGCAAAAGATGCTTCACTTTATAGCTTTACACCCGAGGCACAAGAATGTGCACAAAACTATATGGGTTGGGCAACACTTGCCAGCAATCCTCCTTCATCTATTGAAGAGATCCAAAATTTTGCTTACGCCATGATGGCAAAAGGCATTAAAACTATTTTGCTTATAGGGCAGGGAGGCTCTACGCAGGCGCCGATGACCTTGACTAAATATAACAAGGTTGATTCTTCCATGACTTTTAAAACGCTTGATTCAGTTTCTCCGGTAAGGGTACGAACGATCTTGTCTGAGTGTGACCCTAAAAAAACACTCATTATCCAGTCTTCAAAATCAGGGGGAACCATTGAGCCTTGTTTTGTTATGAAGGCGGTTCGTAGTATTTTGGCTGAATCGATGGATGAGGCAGAAATTCCTCAACATTTGGTTGCCATTACCGATCCAGGTTCTGATTTAGAGCGGCAAGCTAAAGAAGAAGGTTGGCTGCATGTCTTTTTAGGCGAGCCGACTGTTGGTGGCAGATATTCGGCTTTGTCGGTGTTTGGTCTTGTGCCAGCAGCTTTGGTAGGTATCAATCTTAACTCTCTTATTGCGCATGCACGTAAGGCTGAAGTTTTATGCGGGAGCGATTCGCCCGATAATCCTGCTATTGTGTTGGCGGCATTTTTGTATGACAACTATTGTGCAGGGCGCGATAAATTCTCATTCTTTTCACCTAAGCGCGGTCGCGTTTTGGGCTTGTGGATTGAGCAATTGGTTGCCGAGAGTTTGGGCAAAAACGGCAAGGGTATTTTGCCCAACATCGAGGTTGATTCGTTAATGTTGGCCCGTGATCCAAAAGATCGCACCGTTATCACCTATGACACCAAGGTCGATTTGTGGGACGAGCAGCAAAATTATCTAAAAGCCCTTGAATATATCAATAAAGATATTCCGCGCATTGATTATCAGATTGAAAATATCAACGATTTAGCAGCGCATTTTATTATGTGGGAATATGCCATTGCTATGACGGGGTATTTAATGAAAGTTTGCCCGTTTGATCAGCCTGATGTTGCTGTGGCAAAACAAGAGGTGCTTAGTATTTTGGCAGAAGGTGCACCAAAACCAACCTTTATACAAGATGGCATTGAGGGCGTTGCTGTTGGTAAGGTTGAGGTGCGCGTTTCAGATTCGCTCTCGCCGCGTTTAACGGCAAACTCTCTCGAAGGCGCTCTTTCTGTTCTGATGGATTCCATCGAGCCTTCGGATTATTTTTCAATTCATGCATTTATCCCCTTTACGGGCGAGGGCAGGCGCGAAGCTATGGAAGAAATTCGTCATACCGCCCCTGAGCATTTTGGCGTTGCTTCTTGTTTGGAAATAGGTCCGCGTTATTTGCATTCAACAGGGCAGCTTCATAAAGGTGGCCCTAATACGGGTGTGTTTTTGATTATTGCAACAGAAGAAATGAAGGATGTTCCCGTAGACGATGAGCGTGCCAATAGTTTAGGCGCACTTGGAAAAGCGCAATCGTTGGGGGATTTTTCAATTCTGTCTTCGCGAGGGCGTCGTTGTGTTCATGTTCAGCTGCCCGACAGTTCTGCGGTAACATTGCGCATGTTAGCAAAAACGCTCAAAAACGTTGTATCGTAGTGAAACAGTGGTACCGCTGATCAGCGAAGCAGCCTGTGGCACACACGGTAAGCTTGCATTATGTGCTATATCAAGCGTTATACCAGGTGTTATACCTGCAGGATCAGGCAAAGTTAGGGAGCATAGGGAGCATCATGATTGAGGCGCTCAACATAACCGTAGTGGGCATTGTTCAAGGGGTGGGCTTCCGCCCCTTTGTTTATCGTATAGCCAAAGAGCACAATATCAAAGGCTGGGTGCTCAATTCAGTTAATGGTGTGAGTATTCATGCGGAGGGTAGCAGCGAAAATCTTGATGCTTTTGCGCTTGCTCTCTCATCGCAATATCCTGTGGCTGCTCATGTGGAAGAAATCACCCTTGATGAAGCCGAAGTACACCACGATATCGACTTTGTAATACGCTTCTCAGATGAAAGTACAGCAGAAAAAACCACGCTTGTCTCGCCCGATTTAGCAACGTGTGATAAGTGTGTGAAAGAGTTGTTTAATCCTTTCGATAGGCGCTATCGTTACCCGTTTATCAACTGTACCAATTGCGGTCCGCGCTTCACTATTATCAAAAAGCTACCGTACGATAGACCACATACGTCTATGTCTGAGTTTGAGATGTGTCCATTGTGCAAGGAAGAATATGACAATCCGATCGATAGACGGTTTCATGCTCAGCCCAATGCTTGTTTTGATTGCGGCCCTCAGCTGGGGTTTGTTGAGTGCGCAAGCGCGCTTCAGCTTTCAGGTTACACGTGCGCGAATAAAACACGAGACAAAAACTCTGAAATATCCCCCAGCATTAACCAAATTATGTGGGCGCACAATATAGCAGAATCTGATGAGTTTATTGCTCGCACGATTGATATTGTGCGAGCGGGCGGAATTGTGGCCATAAAAGGGCTTGGTGGCTACCATCTAGCTTGCGATGCTACTAACGAACCGGCTCTTCAAACATTGCGCGCGCGTAAGCATCGTGAGGGCAAAGCGTTTGCGGTTATGCTTGCTTCAATAGATGAAGTTACGCGTTATTGCTTTGTTAATAAGGCGGAAGAAGAACAGCTGATCTCTCCTGCGCGCCCTATTGTTTTGTTAAAAAAACGCCCTGAAATCACTCTAGCAAAAGGTCTTGCTGATGATTTACCCGAGCTTGGCGTAATGCTTCCCGCAACTCCGGTGCAGC
Source organism: uncultured Eubacteriales bacterium (assembly GCA_963653545.1). GTDB lineage: Bacteria > Actinomycetota > Coriobacteriia > Coriobacteriales > Eggerthellaceae > Anaerotardibacter. The sequence goes on from CAVJWZ010000003.1 coordinate 33,090, forward strand.
ATTTGCTCATGCATGATTTTGGCGGCATGTTAGTTATGACTTCGGGCAATATCCATGATGAGCCCATTGTTATTACGGAACAAGAGGCCTGTTCAAGGTTGTCGTTACTTGCCGATGCGTTATTGGTGAACAATCGCGCCATTGAGAGTCGTTATGATGATTCGGTGGTAAGGGTGCTGCTTAGCGATGATTGCGCTGCTGCCACGAGTGCGACACATAGTGATGATGGTGCCGTTGCTAAGTGCGCATGCAATGATGAAAGTGATGAAAATTCGTATATCTTGCAAGTTATCAGGCGCGCTCGCGGGTTTGCACCGGTACCTATTGCTCTTCCTCATCATGGAGCGAGTGCTGAAGGTGGTAACAGCAATATTTCTGGTGGCGAGAACGGCGCCACCGTTGGCGCTAATACCGATGGCAACATTGAAACTAATGCCACAGATAGGGTTGCCATAGATGGTGCCAATGGCATCGGCGGCACTGCGAATACTAACACGGCACCTGTTACGGTGTTTGCAACAGGCCCCGAGCAAAAAAATACCTTTGCGCTCACGCGCGGGAACGAGGCGTTTGTTTCTCAGCATATTGGAGATGTAGAAAATGCCACAACCTTTGATGCGTGGCTTGAAACAAAACAAACGTATTCTCGGTTGTTCCGGCTTGAACCTTCGGTTATTGCAAGCGATTTTCATCCCGAATACCTTACGAGCAAATGGGCGAGCGAGCAAAACGATAAACCGCTCATCAAGGTTCAACATCATCATGCTCACGTGTTATCAGTTATGGGAGAGAACAACCTTGAAGGCCCTGTTTGTGGTATTGCTTTTGATGGCACCGGTTACGGGCTTGATGGCGCTTTGTGGGGTGGCGAGGTGCTGCTTTCAAATTTGCATACCTTTGAACGCTTTGCAAATTTTGCTTATATTCCCCTACCTGGTGGAGCTGCCGCCATTAAACACCCCTTGCGGTGCGCCTATGGTGTACTTTGGGCGTTTGATCTGCTAGAACATCCAGCAGCACAGGCATTGGTATCCTCGCTTGAAGAGGCGTCACTTCTTAATCAAATGGTTGAAAAAGGTATTAATACGCCTATGAGTTCTTCAGTAGGAAGGTTGTTTGATGCCGCTTCTGCGCTGTTAGGAATATGCACAGCGCCGCGCTATGAAGGGGAGGCTGCCATTTTGTTAGAAGCTGCCCTTGACGCTCGCGCTAAAACTCAGCCTCTTGATCAAACCTATCAAATTTCAGTTATAAAAAATACGGCAACCAAAACGAGTACTGCCCTTGATACCTCGGTGGTGTTGCTTGATCCAGCACCTGCTTTTGAGGCGCTGCTCAACGACATTCACCGTGGTGAGCTCTTGGCAGTTTGCGCAAAGCGCTTTCACGATGCATTCATTACTACCATTGTTACTGTTGCAGAATTGGTGCGTGCTTTGTATGACATTAGCGTCGTTACTCTCTCGGGTGGGGTATTTATGAATCGTTATCTTATCGAGCGAGTATTGGTGCAGCTTAAAAACAGTGGCTTTACCGTTGCTATTAACAGAGATTTGCCGCCTAACGATGCATCAATTTCTTACGGGCAGGCTGTGCTAGCATTGCACTCAGAATCCAAGGAGTGATGCAGCATGTGTTTGGCTATTCCTGCAAAAGTTGAACAGATCGATAATGACCATCTTGCAACCGTGAGCATTTTAGGGGTCACGCGCGAAGTGGCGCTCGATTTAACGCCTGCTGCAAAGGTGGGCGATTATGTGTTGGTGCATGCTGGTTTTGCTATTGAAATTGTGAGCGAAGAATTTGCGCAAGAAACGCTTGATTTAATCAAAGAATTTCCTGAACTTGCCGATATGGAAGGCCTTCAACCTGCCTAAATGGCGTAAGCTCCGCAGGGTCCGCAGGGCGCGTGAGATGTGGGCAGGACACAAAGGCCCCACAACATACGGCTCAACAAGATTCGTATACGAATAGAGTAGGGTGCGTAAGCGTAACAGATTATCTTACGTGCAGGTTAAACTTCTTAAACTTCTTCAAGCAGGCAACATTGAGTAAAGGGTAAAAGATGAATCTTTCGGTTTTTCGAGATCCAGAATTAGCCAAGGGGCTTATTCACTCCATTCAAACATGGGCGCCTGAACAGGCAACCTTGATGGAGGTTTGTGGTACTCACACCGTAGCTATTGCACGCAATGGACTTCGCACGATGATGCCTGAAGGAGTTAGGCTTGCTTCGGGGCCAGGGTGTCCGGTTTGCGTTACTTCCAATAAAGACATTGATACGGTTATTGCGCTTTCTCGTGTTGAAGGGGTAAGCATAGCTACGTTTGGCGATATGACGCGTGTCCCCGGTTCGACCTCAAGTTTATTGCAAGAACAGGCTCAGGGTCGTTCGATACATATTGTCTATTCTCCGCTTGGTGCACTTGCGCTTGCCAAAGAAAACCCTGATCAACAAATTGTTTTTGTGGGTGTTGGGTTTGAAACAACCACACCGTTGGTGGCTATGGCAATCAAACGGGCTCAAGCTATGGGGCTTAAAAACTTTTCGGTATTTGTTGCCCACAAAAATATGCCGGGAGCTCTTGAAACTATTGTGGCTGACCCTGCCCTTAATATCGATGCGCTTATTTTACCTGGTCATGTAAGCACGATCATTGGTGTAGAGCCGTATGAGTTTCTGGCAAAAAAGTATGGTATTCCCGGCGTTATTACTGGCTTTGAGCCGGTTGATGTTTTGCAGGGAATTGCCATGATTATGCGTCAGCTCCATGAAGGCCGCGCTGAAATTGAAATTGCCTATTCACGAGGGGTTATGCAAGAGGGAAACCCCGTAGCGCTTGCAGCTATTAACGATGTTTTTACAACGGTTGATGCGACATGGCGTGGTTTGGGAGTTATTCCCAATTCTGGCTATGCTATTCGTGATGAATATAAAGAATTTGATGCGTTTGCACGGTTTGAGCCTGAGGTCGAACCAACCAAAGAGCCAAAAGGGTGTCGCTGTGGAGATGTACTGCGTGGTATTATGGCTCCTTGCGAGTGCCCCTTGTTTCGTAAGGTTTGTACGCCAGAAAATCCGATTGGGCCTTGTATGGTTTCTTCTGAAGGGTCCTGTGCAGCGTATTTCAGGTATCTATAATAGCGGTGCGCTATATCTTAGTAAGAAGGGAACCGATGACATTTTCTCAACGTTGGCATGCTTTTTTTGACAAACCAGTACCTAATGTTTGCTTGAGGCTTTTGGTTATGTCGGCAGGATTGGCTTTTGTAGCGATGGGGGTGGCTCTTTCTCGCGCAACAGGCTTAGGTACCTCACCTATTTCATGCATTCCAGCGGTGTTGTCATTTATGACCCCCATAACCATTGGCACCTTCACGTTTATATTGAATGTTTTATTCGTTTTTATTCAAATCATGCTGCTTCGTCATGATTTTCATCCTCTGCAGTTGTTGCAAATTATTTTCGTGTTTGTATTTTCGATGCTCATTGACTTGTTTGTGCCAATTTATGCAGCAATTCCCTTTACTAATTATGCGTTTCAACTTATCGGAGCGGTTGTTGCGTGTGGATTTACGGCGTTTGGGGTGTTTTTGCAAGTTAAGGCGGCGCTTATTATGCTTCCAGGTGATGGCATCGTTTTAACTGTTGCTCGTGTTTTTAAAAAAGATCTTTCAAAATGCAAAATTGCCTTTGATTCAACCATGGTTATTATTGCGGCAGTATCTTCGTTTGCGGTGCTCGGCGGGTTCTATGGTGTTCGCGAAGGAACTATTCTCATGGCAGTTTGCACAGGGTTGTTTATGAGAGGCTTTCACCGCATGTTTAGAAATTTTGAAAAGTTTGCCCCCACTAAAGGGCACATTACGCTCACTCCTCAAGAACAACAATAAGTGTGGCAGAAAGGAAAGGGCTTTCTCGGTATAAGCCTCAAAATAGCAAGATAGTCAGTGCTTATATCACGTAAAAGAAAAAACAAATAAAGAAATACCGCAAAAAAGAAAGGTTCAAAACATGCGAAAACAACCAACTTGCATGCTTAATCCAAAAATAAAAATGGTGTGGCGTATTAGCGACGCTACCGTACTTTCTATCGTGGCATTGATTTTGCTTATTCCCGGACTTGCGGTGTTTTTTATGGCACCTGAGCCGTTTTACGCAGGGCTGTATTGCGTGATATGTCTTATTCTTTATGTGGTAGCGCTTATGGTGTTCTTATTTGTGGTTACCCCTATTCGCTATATTCGTTGGCATTATGAGCTTTCTCCTGATTATCTTGATATTGAGCACGGAGTAATTTGGCGCAAGCGTTTTATTGTTCCCTTTATCCGCGTTCAAAATACCGATACTCGGCAAGGGCCTATTCTGCGTATTTTTGGACTTTCCGCTGTTACGGTTTCAACGGCAGCGGGCTCCCATGTTATTCCCGGGTTAATTTCTGAGGAGGCAGGCGAGGTTCGTGATAGGGCGGCTGAGTATGCACGTTTAGCAAAGGAAGACGTGTAAGCTATGAACGAGCAAACTATGGATAAGCCACAACGATACAAGCTCCATCATACCTATATGTGGCTTTGGATTTTTGAGGCGTTTCCTTTTATCTTTGTGGGAATGCTGGGTTTGGCACCTTTATTGATGGGCATGTTTTCTGATACAGAAGTTGTTTTGGTAGATTTACTTGTTGCTTGTTTGCTTGTGGCTTTACTTACTTCGGTGTTGTTTGCTGGGATAATTGTTGGTATTCAGGCGCTTATGTATAAGTATATTTGGTACGAATTAAGCTCCCGTGAGTTTAGTTATTATTCGGGAATTATCAGCAAAAAGCACAGCAACATTCCGTATCAAAAAATTCAATCGGTCAATCAAAAAGCATCGCTTATTCAGCGCTTAGCTGGTGTTTGTACTGTTGAAATAGAAACCGCTGGCGGCACGAGTAACAAGGCGGTGCGCCTTACTTGCATTAAAAAAGAAGAGGCTGAGCGTATTCGCCAACAGGTTTTTCAACATAAGCAAATTCTTGAGCATCAATCTTTTGGCAACAATGTTGAGGGGTCGTTGGAAGCGGGTGCTGCAAATGTTGAGCCGCAAGAGCAGGCAAACAATGTTTTGGATATACCAGCAAAGTACTCAAATGCTTTTCGTGGGGTCTTTGGCGGCGATGAGTTCAATACTGGGTCGGTTTCTTTTGAATATGGGCTCTCCAATAAAGAATTGTTTCTTTCTGCCATCACAGGCAAAGGCTCATTTTTCTTGGTGCTTTTGGGTATTCTCTCTGCGGCATGCACCGCTATATTAAAGGTGATGAATTTCTTTTTTGTTCCAGAAGATGCTTTTATTCAGACGGCATCTCGTGTGGCTGAGCCATTAGCTTCGACGATGTTGCCAGTCATAGTTGGCGGGTTGCTCATTATTCTGCTGGTAATATGGGTACTTATGATTGTGGGGATGTGCATTTCATACGGTGGTTTTAAAACTCGCCGCCGCGCCGGTCAGATTGAAGTTGAGTATGGCATTTTGAGTCATCGCTTTAGCGGAATTGACGTTGCGCGCATTCAGTCAATCAACATTACTCAGTCGTTTTTTCAGCGCATAATTGGATATTGTTCAATTTCGTACGGGCGCATTGCTGCAAGTTCAGAAGATAGCGGTGATAAAGATTCAATTTCGCTTGATGAAGACAAAATCATCGTTCACCCGTTCTTAAAACTCAATCGTGCGCAAGAAGTGCTAAGCGCTCTTACGCCTGAATATCAAGATATACCTACCTGCGATCATGCAGTGGCGCCTTGTGCCCTTCGCCGTGCTTTTATTCGTCGTGTTGTGATATATGGAGGGGGCTTTTGGCTTGCCGTTGCAACGTTGCTTGCCTTACCGGTAACGGGTTTTTGTGTGCAGCAAGGCATTATTGCACTTGATTTTGACCTTGTTTTATCATGTGTGCGTGTTTTGTTTGCATTGGCAGTAGTGCTTGCCATTCTTGATGCTGTTGCTGCGATGCTGTGGTATAAGGCTGCTGCTTTTGGCTACGATGAACACACGCTTGTTATTCGCAATGGAGGGTTTAGTACTTCTGAGGTAATAATTCCTCGTCAAAAAATTCAATTCGCATATGAGCGAACCAATCCCTTTCAGCGGCGCGCTCATGTTGCAACGCTTATTGCTTTTACCGCTGCGGGGCGTTCTCGTAAAAAAGAACGGCTTATTGATGCATCTCAAGAAGATGTAACCGCTTGGTTACAGTGGATGATTCCCCGCCAAAACGTGCGCTATGATGAGCTTCAAAAGGGATAGTGCACGCGAAATTTAATGGGCGATGAATCAGACAAAAAGAACAAATCTGTATCGGGGACCCCGGGCAATAGCGGGTGTATGTTCAGGCATTGCTCAGTATTTCAATGTCGATGTGGTTATTCTTCGTATAGCTTGGGTGGTGCTGTCATTTTTTTCTGCAGGTTTGGCAGCGGTGCTCTATGTGCTGCTCTGGATTATTATTCCTAAAGATCCAGCGCTTGATAAAACAGTTGTTGATGTGAGCCCCACTTTTGTTCAGTCCGATAAATATCAAGATGCGACTTTTACGGCAAATGCTTCCGATGGCATTAAGAGTCAACGTGGTGGAGGTCAACGCAGTAGCGCACATACGGGAGACAAACAAAAGCAAGAAACTTCTTCGGTTGGGCTTGCTGTTCTTTTAGGGCTTGGGCTGGTTCTATTTTTTGCAATGTGCGCGCGCGTTTCAACTTTGATTGTGCCAGGAATTCATTTTTTCTGTTTCTTCCCGTTGATTTTTGTAGCTCTCGGGGTTGTGATTGTGGCTATTCCTGCCAACCGCTGGAGTTTTGCAATGCGAATTTGCGGCTTTTTGTTTTGTTTGGAACTTTGTTTTATTTTGTTGCCGTTTTCGTTGCGATTGGTGCCTCTTGAAGCGCTGCATTCTCTGAGCATGTTTGCTCTTATGTTATGGATTGCAGTGGCTTGCTTGCTTATTATTTCTTTGGTTTCGCCAAGCGAAGGTATTGTTATCGCCTTGGTTTGTGTTGCCGCGGTGGCAGTATTGGTTTCGTTTATTGATACGGGCGTTTTTGAAAGAATTGCCACCCTGATTTCGATGAATCCACCACATAAAAAATCCATATAGCACGTATTTTTGTTCATTCATATCCAGCAGGAGTTTCTGCCAAAAATTCAAAACTTGACAACCGCTCACGGCGGCCAAAATTTGGTGGCATTCTGAGCGAACGGTATAATTTTTGCGCTTATTAAAAGCGATTGTTATAGGCAGTATTCCAACTTTTATCACACTACACTGCGAATAGACCACGTAAAGAATCGTCAAGATTCCTAGGTCTTTTTGTCTTTGGAGGTTTTTTGGCTTTAGCCAAGGTACATAAAAGAAAGCGCGTTTTGTCGTGGCAGGCGGGCGTAGCTTTAACGGTGGTAGTACTTGCTACCTGTTTTATTTTGAGTTTTGTTTTTGTTGGTAGGGCGCAAGGCTCTGGGGAGTCTGATCCAAGTACAATTGGCGTTAGTTCTGCTCAAGCGAACGTGTCTGATTCAGCAATAAGTGCGCAAGAGCGCATCGTCTCTTCGGATAGTTCTGATCCTATTGCCTCTGAAGCTCCTGATCCACGAAACACCGCTCAGCGTTCAATTAGCGTTAAAGATCCTGATCCGGTTGTTGTTCCGGTAGCTATTGACGAGTCAAATCCAACAGCGGTAGAAAAAGCAAAAACAGTTTGTACGCTTGATCCGCTTCCTACGGCTCCCCATGTTGCTCCTGATGTCAATGATGGTACCTGGCAGACAGGCATAGCTTCTGCTTATGATGTAGAAAGTAACGATGACGGCGTAGGTAATTTTGGGGTTAATGTTACCGCTTCGGGTATTAAGCTTCGTGAAGATAGCATTACCGTTGCCGTGCCAGCAAGTAAAAGCTATTTGCTCGGTAGCATTGTAGAACTTTGCTATGACGACAAAGTTATTGTTGCAACCGTAACCGATACTGGTGGCTTTGAAGGCTTTGGCAGAGCGCTCGATCTCGCGCCAGGAATTTTTAAGGCACTGGGAGCTTCGACTTCTCATGATTGGGGAACGCGTAGCGTTTACTATCGCTATATTTAAGTGCTCCAAGCTAAACCATAGCGGTCTTTTAATTGGTTACCCACCTGATCACCCACCTGCTCCGCCGTGTGGATAGGGCGAATCTCGAAGACACCCTTATCGGCTATCGTTCGTTTGCGCGTACGCACAAACTCACTATGCGCCTCACTCCATCATTCCGTTTTTATAAGTGCGGTTTTCTTTCAGAAAACCTTATAGCAGAAAATGCTGAGTGCTTCTCGATTACCCTATCCACACGGCGGAGCAGGCAGCCTAAAGGTTTTACCGGTTCAATTTTACGCTTACTCGATAGAATCGCCCTCTAAACGATATGGGCTATACTTATGAGCAGTTGAGAAAAGGACTGCTATGAGCAATATCATTGTTGTTGGTTGTGGGCGTGTTGGGTCGCGTCTTGCGACGATGCTTTCTAATTATGACAATAACGTTTGTGTTATTGACAAAGATTCCGATGCGTTTAATGCTCTTGGGCGCGATTTTAACGGCAATACTTTTACCGGCGTTGGTTACGACGAAACGGTGCTTGAGCGCGCAGGCATTAAAGAGTGCGATTTTGTTGCAGCGGTTACTCAAAGCGACAATGCTAATTTAATGGTGGTAGAAATTGCTGTGCGCCTCTATGGTGTTCCTGCGGTGGCGCGTCTGTACAATAGCGCTCATGAACGCACCTATCTTCAACTTGGTATTGATTATGTATGCGGAACAACGCTTGTTGCAGAAGAAATTTTTTCTAAGATCAATTCTGGCATTGGCGATCATATTGCAACCTTTGGCGATTGCGAAGTGTTGCAGTTTGCTCTCGATCTGTCTTCAATAACCGAAAATTCAATCAAGGTGTCTGATTTAGAAAAACGCCACGATATTCGTATCTGCGCTTTTGAGCGTGCTGATGGAACCATTAGTTCAATTCCATCTTCCAGTAGCGTTTTGTATCATGGCGATGCAATATTGGCGGCAGTGCGTCACGATAAAATTCAAGATTTGGTTATATATATGCAAAACTAAAAGCGCCGAGGTTGCCCTTGGACGTCTGAAAACATCAAAAACATCAAAATAGTAATACGGCGGAGGAATAATGTATGTTGTTATTACCGGTGGCGGCAAAATAGGCGAATTTTTAGCGATTTCGTTGCTCAAAGAAGGAAATCAAGTTGCCGTTATCGAAGAAAATGAGCGAGTTGCGCGCTATCTTTCTGAAACGCTTACGGGTTCGCATTTGGTGATTTGTGGAGATGGATGCGAGGTAAGCAATCAAGAAGATGCCGGAGTTCAGAATGCCGACATTTTTGTAGCCACTACCGGGCAAGATGAAGATAATCTTGCAGCTTGTGAAATAGCTAACAGAATTTATAACGTTTCGCGCTGCATTGCACGCGTAAATAATCCAAAAAACTTGCGTATTTTCCGCCGATTAGGCATTGAGTCAATTTCTTCAACGGCCATTATTGCACGCATGATTGAAGAAGAAGCAACCTTAAGCTCTATGAGTGTTGCGTTTTCACTTACCTCAGACCAGGTTACCTTGATTGAAATCATGGTTCCGCGTATGCGCAACCACAACAATGAAGAGGGCGTGTTTGCCATCGATATAGAATTTGCAGACGGAATTCGTGTGGTGGCGGTTTCGCATGGCGATGAGATTGAGGTGGTGAGCAAAGGTACAAAAGTCTTTCCGGGAGATCAAGTTATTGTGGTGGCAGATACCGACATGCTTGGAATTGCGCGCGAAACCATTCGTGCGTTGTAGTGCCTCGCAAGGGTATACTAGAGAGACAACAAAGAACCAATCAATTACGTACGCGGAAAGCAGGTCTTAATGATTAGTCGCTACACCCGTCCCGCTATGGGAAATATTTGGACCAATGAAAACAAATTTGCCATTTGGAAAGAAATTGAAGTTTTGGCATGTGAAGCTCAGGCCGAGCTTGGAAAATCCGGTATAACCAAAGAAGAAGCCGCTTGGATTAGAGCCCATGCAAATTTCACTGTTGAGCGCATTGATGAAATTGAAAAAGTAACCAATCATGATGTAATTGCGTTTCTTACCAACATGGCAGAATATATTGATGCCGATGTTGCCGAAGGGGAAGAAAAGCCCTCGCGCTGGGTGCACTACGGAATGACTTCTTCTGATTTGGGCGATACAGCGCTAAGTTACCAGATAACTCAGGCGCTCGATATTATTTTGGAAGATGTAAAAGCTTTGGGCGAGGTTTGTCGTCGTCGTGCTTTTGAATTTCAAGAAACCGTTTGCGTTGGTCGCACGCATGGCATTCATGCCGAGCCAATGACGTTTGGTATGAAGTTTGGCTCATGGGCTTGGGCGCTAAAACGCGCACAAATTCGTTTGCAGCAAGCGCGTGAAGTTGCTGCTACGGGGGCTATTTCGGGTGCTGTTGGAACATATTCAAGCATCGATCCTTTTATTGAGCAGTTTGTTTGCGAAAAAATGGGACTCACACCTGATCCGTTGTCTACGCAGGTTTTAGCGCGCGATCGTCATGCGCAGGTCATGTGCGCGCTTGCGGTAACAGCAGCAACGCTTGAATCGATTGCTTTGCAAGTTCGCTTGATGCAAGAAAGTGACGTTATTGAAGCTGAAGAGCCCTTCAAAAAAGGGCAAAAAGGCTCTTCTGCCATGCCTCATAAGCGCAATCCCATTACTGCAGAGCGCGTTTGTGGTTTAGCGCGCGTAATTAAAGCTAATGCGCAGGTTGGTCTTGATGATGTTGCGTTATGGTTTGAGCGTGATATTTCGCATTCAGGTGCCGAGCGCGTAGCACTGGCAGATAGTTTTATTGCGCTTGATTACATCTTTGACAAGATGAATTGGATTTTAGATGGGTTGCAAACCTACCCTGAATCAATGATGGCAAATCTCAACAAAACACGAGGCTTGATTTTCTCATCCAAAGTGTTGCTTGCGTTGGTAGATACGGGCATTACCCGTGAAGACGCATACGTTATTGTTCAGCGCAACGCAATGGCAACCTGGCATGATGTTCAGCTTGCGCAACCTGGCCCAACCTATCGTGAGCGTCTTGAGCAGGATGAAGAATGTACCCTTACGAGCAGTCAGCTTGATGCTATTTTTGATCCTTGGGAATTTTTGCAGCGCAAAAATCTCGTTTTTGATCGTCTGAAAGAACTTGAGTTTTAATCGCTGGTCAAACAAGAATAGAGGCTCAAATTCTAAAAGTGCTCAATGGTGCTTTGAGCTTCTCTGTTGTTATTTTGAAGCGATATTCTTTGGTGGCCGCGTAACTTTAAGCGTGAGTATACAACCTTAAACTATTTTCATCCTCATGAATTCCTCATGATAGAACGTGATGAAAAAATAGGTAAAAAATTAACGGTATTTTTTAGATTGTTTTAAAAAGCGGAAGGTAGTATACCAATAGCTTATAAAGCAACTACTGAAAGAATGTGTGAAAAGCATGAGGTTACGAAAGAAGTGAGCACTTTTTCTTTTTATAAGCACCATACATGATAAAATTATGCGGCTAATCCTGCTTCGGGCATGCCTTCAAGCCCCGAAGCCGTAAGTCCAGAGGAGGTGAAAAGATGAAGGCTTATGAACTCTTATTTTTTGTAGCACCGTCTATCGAAGAAGAGTCCCGCGCTGCCGCTATGAAGCGTATTGAAGCAACAATCGCTGAGGGTAAGGGCGCAGTTGACAACATCGATAATTGGGGTAAGCGCAAACTCGCTTACGAAATTAACGGTTTAACTGATGGTGATTACACACTCATTGATTTCCATGCAAATCCTGAAAGTATTGCAGAGCTTGATCGTGTTTTGCGTATTTCTGATGTGGTAGAACGCCACATGATTGTACGTCGTTACGATCGCGATTAAAAATTATTTTGGAAATCAAATTGTGAATGGAATATTCACATAAGAAAGAGGTTTGAAATGAGCATCAATCGAGTAGTTATCAGTGGTAATTTAACGCGTGATCCTGAATTGCGCGCAACAGCAAGTGGTATGCCGGTTTTGGGCATGGGTGTTGCGGTAAACGATCGTAGAAAAAATCAGCAAACAGGCGAGTGGGAAGATTATCCAAATTTTATCGATTGCACTATGTTTGGTGCTCGTGCAGAGAGTGTTTCTCGTTTTTTGTCTAAAGGCTCAAAGGTCGCCATTGAAGGAAAGCTTCGTTGGAGCCAGTGGGAGCGCGATGGGCAAAAGCGTTCGAAGATTGAGGTTATTGTTGATGAAATCGAGTTCATGACAAGCCGCAATGCTTCTTCTTCTGCAAATCAGCAGTATGCTCCTCAGGCGGCAGCACCTGCAGCACCTGCAGCACCTGTGGTTGCTACTCCTGCTGTTGATGCCTCGGTATATGATGAAGATATTCCGTTTTAATATCACCGAAAGAGGTTAATATGTCTGACTACACAAAGCAGCCTCGTCGTAAGTATTGTCAATTCTGCAAAGACCATACAGATTATATTGACTACAAAGACACTCAGATGCTGCGTAAATATGTAACTGATCGTGGGAAGATCAAGCCCCGCCGTGTAACCGGAGCTTGCACCCAGCACCAGCGCGATATTGCTAACGCTGTTAAGCGTGCACGCGAGATGGCTTTGATGCCTTATGCTGTGCCAGCTGTTAGCGGTCGTGGCGATCGTCGTAATCGTTAAGAGGAGGGTAGTATGAAAGTTATCCTGCTTACCGAGCTTAAAGGCAAAGGCGGAGAGGGCGACGTCATTGATGTTGCTGACGGCTTTGCAAACAACTATCTCTTCCCTCAAAAAATTGCAATCCGTGCAACTAAGGGTAATTTAAAGCAACTTGAACAGCGCAAACATAATATTGCTACGCGCGAAGAAACTCGCTTAGCCGATGCACAAAAACTCAAAGAGCAGCTTGAAGCTCTTACCGTTGAAGTTGAGGCTCGTGTTGGTGAAGAGGGCGTTTTGTTTGGCTCTGTTACCTCGCATATGATTGCCGATGCCTTAAAAGAGGCTCACGATATCGAGATTGATCGTCGTCGTATCGATCTCAAAAATCCTATCAAGGTTGCTGGCAAGCATGAAGTTGTTGTTTCGATTTATCGCGACATTAAAACAACACTTGCTCTTGTTGTTGGAAGTGCAGAAACATTTGCCGCCGAAGCTTCAACCGAAGGTGAAGCTGCTGAGCAAGAAGCACAGCCAGCCGATGGTGCCGCTGAGGGTGCAGAAGGTGCTGCAGAAGCTCCGGAAGAAGCCCAAACTGAAGAGGCCGTCGAGTAAAGTTAAAGCAAAAGGCGCAACGCATCCGTTTATTTATAAAGGACGTTGTTGCTCATAAAGCCTCGCTTCAAGATAAGCGAGGCTTTATTATATTTTATGCTTACCACGGGCGCGCCAATGAACCGTTATCAATCAAAACCAACCAAAAGGGATGGACTGCATGCCAAATACGCAAGATTCAACTTATCAATCAAATCAACCAGGTGCACAAACAGGTGCATCTTCTTCGCGTCCTGCTCTTCCTCAAAACATTGAGGCTGAGAAAACGGTTCTTGCGGCATGCTTGCTATCAACGGGAGTGTTTGAAGAGGTTGCTCTTACGGTAAAACCAGAAAGCTTTTTTAGACCAGCGCATCGCATTATTTTTGAAACTATGCGCGAGATGAATGCAAAATCTATCCCTATCGATGTTATTTCGGTTGCCGACAATCTTACCGCTGCTGGTCAGCTAGAGGCAGTTGGCGGGCAAAGCTATCTTTTAGAGCTCACCGATAATACCTTTGCGTTTACCAGCTGGCAACATCATGCCGAAATTGTAAAACGCGATGCTATGCGTCGTGAACTTTTGTTTGCTGCAGCAAAAATTTCGTCGCTTGCCTATGATTCTCCTGCCGATTCAGCTGAGTTGGTTTCGCAGGCTGAAGCTTCGCTTTTTGAGGTTACCGAGCAAACCACTTCAACAACTTTTAAAGACATTCAAACGCTCATTATTGAAGCAAATGATGAAATTGCAGAGCTTGCCAACAGGAGCGATTCGCTGATGGGTGTTCCAACTGGTTTTAGGGATGTTGATTCGTTATTCAACGGTTTGCGTGGCGGCGATCTTATTATTTTGGCGGCACGCCCTGCCGTTGGTAAAACATCGTTTGCGATGAACCTTGCAGTCAATGCCGCAAAGGGTGGGTCTACCGTTTCGTTATTTAGTTTAGAAATGTCTTCGATCCAAATTGTGCAGCGTTTGTTGTGTGCAGAGGCGGGCGTCAATCTTTCAATGCTTCGCAGCGGGCGCATCGATGACAACGCATGGGGCCCTATTCTTGATGCTTCGGGGAAGTTATCAAACCTGAGTCTTTTTATTGATGAAGCTCCGGGGCTTTCTATTGTTGAGTTGCGCACTAAAGCTCGTCGTGTGATGCGCAATGTTGATATGGGGCTCATCATTGTTGACTATTTACAGCTTATGCAGCCTGCTATTCCTCATCCCAACAGCAGAAACGTTGAAGTTGCCGAAATTTCGCGTGGCCTTAAAGTTCTTGCAAAAGAGCTCAATGTCCCTATTTTGGCACTGTCACAGCTCTCGCGCACCATTGAAACAAGAGGCGATAAACGCCCGATGCTTTCAGATCTGCGTGAATCGGGCTCAATCGAGCAAGATGCCGATATTGTTATGTTTTTGGATAGAAGCACATCAGAATCTGAGGCCGAATCAGATAAACGCCCCGATTGGGGAGTGGCTGAACTCATTGTGGCAAAGCACCGCAACGGTCCTACTCGTGATATCACGTTAACGTTTTTGCCTGAATACACTAAGTTCGTTGACTTTTTTGACGATTCTAATTACTAAGAATCGCGAGCACTGCGAGCACTTTTATACTCAAAATATTTAAAGGAAAGGTTTTGCGCAGAGGAACTTTATCGTGTATCGCAATATGTTGATAAGTTCTTCGGTATTATTTTATGGTAGGCTCACGATATGAGTAAATCGGTAACGTTCATCCATGCCTCCGATCTTCATTTGGGAGCACCGTTTAAGGGCTTGCGCGCCCTTTCTTCGGTATGGGCTGATAAACTCATCAAAGCAATTCCAGAGGCGTATCAACGCATTATTGATGAAGCGCTTTCTGAGCAGGTTGATTTTGTTATCTTTTCGGGCGATATTTTTGACAATGCGCGCCCTTCGTATGCAAATTTTTCGCTCTTTATCGAAGGCTTGAAGCAATTGGAGAGGGCACATATTCCCGTATATTTTTGTATGGGTAATCATGACCCGTATACGTCATGGAAGCAGGATTTTGCGGCGCTACCTGCCAATACGTATGTGTTTAGTCCCAACAAGCCCGATTATGCGGTGTTTAAAAAAGATGATGAGCCTCTTGTTATTTTGGGCGGACGCAGTTATTACACGCAAGCTTGGTCGCTCAAAGAAGATATCTCTAACGGTTTATCGCGGCAAGAAGCATTTGCTGCAACAGGTATTGTTACCCCTTTTGTTGTTGGCGTTATTCATACGGGGCTTAATATTGATCCAACCAGAAGCCCTGTTGATCCAAAAAAGCTTCTTAAAAAAGGTATGGATTATTGGGCTTGTGGGCACATTCATCAACCCATGCTCTTTCCTAAAAAAGAGCCACGCGTTGTTTTTTCGGGGTGCCCACAGGGTCGTGCCATCAAAGAGCAAGGTGAGCACGGGGTTTTTAAGGTAGTACTTTCAGAGCAAGCGGATAAGGCGGCCGTTTATACCGAATTTATTCCTACGGCAAGTGTGGTTTGGGAGCAATTACAGGTTGATGTGAGCGAGTGTTCAACCTTGGCGGAAATTCAGGAATTAATCATCAATGAGCAATTTGTGCGAAACAGCGTTGATCATTGTCAAAATATGATCTGTCGCGTTACGTTGCAGGGTGCAACACGGTTGCATAAAGAGCTAACGCCGCAGGTAATACACGATCTAAAAGATATTCTCAATAATAATTATCCGTTCTTTTTTATCGATTCAATTATCAATCGCACTCGCATGGTTGTTGATCGCGCCATGCTACAAAAAGAGGGATTATTTCCCTCGGTGTTGTTTGACGTGATGGATGACCAAAAAAATAATCGCGCCTTAACTATTTCATATTTGGAAAAGCAATTTTTTGCTCGCGATTTGGTACTGCCGGGCGGGCTTGAGCATACGCTTGATGAGCTTTATGAAGAATCAGAAACATTGTTGTTAGATCTTTTGGAAAATAGTGATGCTTCATGAGCAAAAAGCATGACAGCCGCGATCGCAAGAATATCCAAAACAAGGATGTCCAAACTAAGAACGCCCAAAGCAACAAGGGCGCGCACAGTAAGGCTGCACGCAGCACTATTGCCGCACAAAGTAAAGTCGCGCATAGCGATGTTTTTGCACAAGGCGCTTACAATACAAGCGTTTCGCCTGTATTCCAGCCGAGCTCGTATTATCTTGAGCATATAAAAATGACTAGCTTTGGAAAGTTTTCCAATACCATTGTTGGGGCATTCCAGCCGCATTTAAATGTGGTATATGGCTCCAATGAATCGGGTAAAACTACCATAAACGAGCTGGTAAAAGGGGTGTTGTTTGGTTGGCCAGCTGCACGCAAGGGGGTTAATTCGTACCGCCCTGAAGGAGCCGAGCGCGTTGGTAGTTTATTTTTTAAAAGCAAAACTACTGGCGAGGTAGCAGAACTCAAACGTATTAAAAACACCGATCAGCCCAATGATGAATTTCACGTGTTGGATGACATCGATAGCGAAACCTATTCAACCATGTTTGCTCTTACCAGTGATGAGCTTATGCAGCTTGATAAGCATAATGAAGTTACTGCGCGGCTTTTAACGGCTGGTTCGGGCACTTCGGCTTCTCCTGCAAAAGCTCTAGAAGAGCTCGATCAGCGCATTAAAGAAAAAATGTCACGCGCTGCGGCAAATGATCGTTCCATTGCTAACTTGCTAGCCAGGCAAACTCTTTTACGAGAAAACGTGCAAAACGGCCTTAGCGAGGCTGATCATTTTCGCGCGCAGGAAAAACGCCTTGAGGCTCTTTCGGCACGAAAAGATGCTTTGCTCGAAACGCAAACAGCCCTTAACACAGAAATTGAAACCCTCAAAGCTCAGGCGGCGCGTATTCAATCGCTTGATCAGGCTATACAAAATACCAATACAAAGCTTCAAGAAACGGTTGAGTCAAGCGAAGGCTTACAACAATACGCTCCTCATCATATAGATGATGAAATTCTCATGTTGAGCAAGCTGTCTCAAGCTGAAGAATATCGTTTGCGCGATTATTTAGACGATAAAGAAGAACAGCGCGCAAAACAGCAGCACCATCTTGATAATGCTGCTCGTGATGCTTTGAAGTCTCAAACAGAATATGAACTTTTGCACGAAAGCAGAGATGTATCGCAAGAGCGGCATCGTGCCAAAATGCAGCGTCGAGTAAAACTCATTGTTTCAATAATTATTCCTATTTTAATGGCTGTTTGCGGCGTATGCGTGTTGTTGTATGCGCAACAAAATTTGCGCCTGTCATACCTGATGGCAGGAATAGGCATGCTCATGGGTGCCGTGATGATTGCCGCAGTGGGTATCATTATGAATTTGCGACCTTCTAAGCTTGAAGAACATCTTGATGAGCGCTTGAAAAAAGCCGAATGGATTATGAAACAAGATGAGAAAAATCTTGCCAAGGTTAAACAGGAAGAACTTCATTATCAAGAATCGCTCAAAAACTATTTAGACGCTCATCATATGCGCGCAGCGCAAGGCTCGCTCAAGCGGGCGCGTTCTATGTTGGATGAGGCGCGACAGTACCGTTTTGAGCAAGAAGCAGAAGTACAAAACGAAAAGGCCCTTGCTTTGCAAGAAGCCTCGTTGCGCTCTGCGTTAGAACATGCGCAGGCCGAACGCGAAGAATTGCTTCACAAGATGGGACTGGCGGCTCATGCAACAAGCGATAACATCAAGGCGCTTATCGCTCAAAAAGAGGATGAACGCGTTGCAACCATCACGTTAAGCAACGAAACGCACCGCCAGTATGGCGAGATACAGCAAGAGCTTCAGCAAGCACGCTTCAGGCAAAATTTTGACCAAGACAAGCTTGATTTGGAGCTTGTTGATGCGTGCCTCTTGCAAGAATATCGTGATCTTGCCCGCCTGCTCATTGCTCGGCGTTCGTTAGAGATTGCCATTAATGAATGGGAGAAAAAAAGCCAACCCGAGGCATATCGCATTGCTTCGCGCTTGTTAGAGAATATGACCCAAGGTGCATGGCAGCAAGTGCGCATGAATTCTGAAGGAGATATTGAAGTACTTAGTGCGCTCAGAACGCCGTGCCCTCCTCACCTTTTATCGTTAGGCACGCGCCAGCAGCTCTATTTAAGTTTGCGTATTGCGCTTTTAATAATGTCGGACAACGTAGGAAAATCGCTTCCTGTTTTATGCGATGATATTTTGGTTCATTTTGACGAAACCAGGCGTAGGGGCGCAGCACGGGCGCTATTGGAGTTGGCACAACATCGACAGGTTATTGTTTTTACCTGCCATCCAGAAATAGTGAGTCTCATGCAAGGTGTTGATTCGTCGCTCAATTTCTTAGAACTGTAGTATCATTTGCTAGGTAAGTTTAAGCGGGAATAAGTGGGAATATTCCCTCTCATGCTTTAAGCCCTACCAGCGTTCAAGGTTTATTTTGCGCGGTAAGGCAAGCAAACAACCGAAAGGATTAATCATGCCGAGCACTGTTCTTCTGGGCGCTCAATGGGGCGATGAAGGCAAAGGCAAAATCACGGATCTTATTTCCAGTGATTATGACTACGTTGTACGCTATCAAGGGGGGAACAATGCAGGCCATACGGTTATTCATGGCAATACCAAATTGGCGCTCCATCTTATTCCGTCGGGCGTTATGTATGAACATATCACGCCAGTAATTGGCAATGGTTGCGTTGTTGATCCAAAAGTTCTCACCGAAGAAATGCAGATGCTCCAAGGTGAGGGCTTTTCTTGTGAAAAGCTTCGTATTTCTTGTGATGCGCATGTAATTATGCCCTATCACATCGATTTGGATGGTGCTTCTGAGCGGCATTTAGGCAAGCACGAAATTGGCACAACAAAGCGAGGCATTGGCCCTGCTTATGAAGATAAAGCTGGTCGCAGCGGCATTCGCATTCAAGATTTGCTCGATGAAAAAATCTTTCGTGAAAAGCTTGAGGCGGCACTTGCTATCAAAAACCAAGTGTTAACAAAAATTTATGGCTTAGAGCCTTATACGGTTGATCAAATTTGCGAAATGTATCTTCCTTATGCTGAAGTTATTCGCCCCCATATGGCCGAAACCGCCCAGCTTCTTAACCAAGAGTTACGGGCAGGCAAAAATATTTTGTTTGAGGGCGCTCAGGGCACGCTGCTCGATATTGATCATGGCACCTATCCGTTTGTGACCTCTTCTTCTTGTTGTGCGGGTGGCGCGCCAACAGGTTCAGGGGTTGGGCCTAAAGCAATTAGCAAGGTGTTGGGAATTGCTAAGGCTTATATCACGCGCGTGGGCTCTGGCCCCTTTCCCACCGAGCTTAAAGATGAAGTGGGCGAGCGTTTGTGCAAAGTTGGCGGCGAATACGGCGTAACCACCGGGCGTAAACGCCGGTGCGGTTGGTTTGATGCGGTGGTTTCTCGCTACGCTGCCGATGTTAATTCGCTCACTGATATGGCGCTCACCAAGCTCGATGTACTCTCATGCGTTAGCCGCATTAAGGTTTGTGTTGCCTATGAGGCAGACGGCAAGCGCTACGATTATTTCCCTATGCAGCATTCTGTTTTGTATCCAAAGCATGTAACTCCAATTTATGAAGAATTGCCTGGTTGGGAAGGGCAAGATATTTCAGATTGCAAAACGTTTGAAGATCTTCCCGCAAATGCTCAGCGCTATGTTGAATATCTTGAAGAAGTAACGGGCGTTCCCGCTTCTATTATTGCTGTTGGGCCCGATCGCAATCAAACAATCTTTAACGGTTGGCAAAGTCGTTAGAAGCGGTTGCCGGCGGCAAGGCAAATTAGGAGAGCACGAGCAAAGCAGGAGCAAGATACCGGCTCTATACGGATTGAATGCAGGCTTTAAATTAACGCGCACGAACTTTTTCACGTAAGAAAGGTGATACAGGTGAATATCCTTGTTTTGGGTAGTGGCGGCAGAGAACATGCACTTGCATGGGCGTTGGCAAAATCTCCGCTTTGCGAGGGGTTGTTTGTAGCGCCTGGTAACGGTGGAACGGCTAGCATTGCAACCAATATTAAAACGCTCAACATTGAAGATGGCGCAGCAGTTGTAACCTTTGCCAAGCAAAATAACGTTGGCTTGGTGGTAATTGGCCCTGAGGCTCCTTTGGTAAAAGGGGTGGCGGATGAGCTGCGCGCAGCGGGCATTGCTGTTTTTGGCCCCGATGCCCAAGGTGCTCAACTTGAAGGCTCAAAAACATATTGTAAAGAATTCTTAATCAACAATAATCTTCCAACAGCGCAGTATCAAAGTTTTACCAATAAGGATGAGGCTTTGGCATATTGCGAGAAGCTCGGCGCTCCTTTGGTTGTTAAGGCCGATGGTCTTGCTGCGGGCAAAGGCGTTGTGGTGGCAGAAACACTCGAGAGCGCCTATGAAGCAGTGGAATCGTGCTTTGCGGGCGATTTTGGCTCGGCTGGTTCTACCGTTGTGGTGGAAGAAAAGCTCACTGGTCCCGAATGTTCGCTGCTTGCCTTTGTTGCAGGTGGCAAAGCGTTTTGTATGGCGCCTGCTCAAGATCACAAGCGCGCCTATGATGGCGATTGCGGCCCTAACACTGGCGGTATGGGCGTGTATTCTCCGGTGCCCATTGTGTGTGAAGAAGAAATGGCAGAGATGTGTCGCATCATGGAGGTTTCTGCGGCGGCAACGGCAAAACCTCCTTTTAAGCATGACTATCGTGGCTGCTTATACGGCGGTTTTATGCTCACGTCTGAAGGGCCAAAAGTTCTGGAGTTTAATGCCCGTTTTGGCGACCCAGAAACACAGGTTGTTCTTCCGCGTCTTGAAAGTGATTTGGTAGAGATAATGCTTGCGGTTGCTCATGGGCGCCCGCAAGATATTACGCTTTCTTGGTCGGATCAGTGGGCGGTAAGTGTTGTTTTGGCAAGCGAAGGCTATCCGGGGTCATATGAAAAAGGAAAGGTTATCTTAGGCGTTGAAGATGCCGAGAGCATGGATAACGTTTTGGTGTTCCATGCGGGTACCGCCCTTAATTCAGATGGCGAACTCATTACCAACGGTGGGCGCGTATTAAACGTTGTTGGCTTGGGCTCAACGTTTGAAAGTGCCAGAAACCGAGCCTATGAAGCTTGCGATGCTATTAACTTTGAAGGCAAGCAACTCAGAAGCGATATTGGCAAAAAAGCACTCCTTGGGCGCGAAGCCTGGGAGTAATGCGTAAAGCCCGCACGAAAGCGTGCGAAAACGTGCGCAGCGAAACAAAACATACGCAGTAAAAACGCCCCAAGAAACGCCCGCCGCAAGCGGCAAATAAACTTTTAATTAGGCTCATATACCCGAACAAGGGCATGGTTTTTGCTGGAATCGTCCACATCGGTGATTTGGCTTAAACCAACGATGTAGGCATTATCTCCTGATGACACAAGGTGCTCTCCGTAGGAATCGCACCCGCTCGGAACATCTATCATGAAGTATGTTTCACTCGTAAAATTAACGCCGCAAATGGCTCGGGTTGATTTCGTGGTAAACCAGTCGCCGCACCAACAAGGAGTACACGAAGGTGTTCTTCCAAACCTAAACCATGAAATATTTTGATAGGAATACGCTTCGGGGGCCGCTAGGGGCGTGTAGGTTCCCAAGTTTGCGATGCCACCACCATAGTTGTAAATGCTCTCAAAAGCAAATGAAAATCCCGTTTTGCCCCAAGTTGCTTCATAGGGCTTCATTGAAGTGGGAAGAACAAGAGCGTCGCTTGTTTGGAGCGAGGATTCATCGATTTTTGTAAGCTGATAATACACACTTGTTGATTCAACGCGCGGCGTAATAACCACACCACCGTCAACTGCGCAAACGCGTGTTGCAAACGCGCGTCTTGAAGAATACACAACCAAAACTTCACTTGAGTTAAAGCGTGCGGCTTTAAGCACCGAATCGTCCTTGGCATGTTCGCCTGAAGTTTGAGGTACAACCTGCCAAAAAGCTGTTTTTCCAACTGCGGCAATGGAAGGAGTGAGCCAATTGGAATCTCCTTCATCTACCAACGTTGCTGAGCCAATACTTGCATCTGCAAGGGGAGCAGTATAGATGCGCCAGTGGTTTTCTAACACGTTGCATTCAGTCCAGATAAGCCCGTTTTCGCTGCAGCGAGCATCAAAAATTTCAAAGCGCTCGCCAGCTCCTTGTGCTGCTTCAAGTACCTCATAGCTTGACCCGGTTGTTAAAGATAAAAGAGAAACGGTGTTGAGCGGGTTTGAGGTTTCGCCAGGTACAAGACAAGCAGCCACCGAGCTATTATCGGCCCAAACAAGCGTTCCATAGGCAAGTTCAAAGCTGCCTACTAACGATACGCAATCGTTAGCTTCCGCCTCGCTATAAGCCTCAAGGTTTGTTACCGCATTTTGAGAAACTTCAAGGTATTCAACGGTTTCATTTGAGCCTTCTATGGCATCAATCGCTATGGTGCTGGCGCCGCCCAATAGGGCAACGCCTCCTATTCCAGCTGCTCCAATGAGTAAATTTCTTCTGGTGAGCACGACTTCAGGGGTAATTTTTTTAGGTCCCTGATTGTTTTGAGTGTTGGGGGCAGATTGAACACTCTTGAAGGTTTGAGAGCCAAAACCGCTCGAATGTTTTTTTACGCGGCGCTGTCCCAGCCCTTTTTCAGGAGAATTTGAAACTGAAAATCCGCTGTTTTTGTAGCTGCTATGGTTATAAGATGACCGAGCGCGAGCAGAAGTGCGTCCGGTATGACGTCCTCTTTTGCCTGGTACCTGTTGTTTTCGTTTTTGCGGCATATGCTCTCCACCGATATTGACGTGCATTGATGCGCTAGCAAAGTATTTTGACGTGCTAACAAGATATGGTTATGTGCATGTTTTATGATAGCAGGACAATTATTTTGACATTTACGTGTCAGGATACTGTTAAAAAATGCCTAATTGTTACAATAAATGCAAACATGGCAGCAAATTAGAATGATATTGTTATGTCGAGGTGGGTTGTATACCTGCCAAGCATATAGACAAGGAGCGTAATAATGAATAGTGATGCTCGTCGTATTTTATTGGTTGAAGACGAGAAGGCAATTCGCGATGCGGTTGCCGCTTATCTTGAACGTGAAAATTATTGGGTCACTGCAGTAGGTGATGGGCAAGAGGCGCTTGAAGAATTTTCTCGTCATCATTTTGATTTGGTGGTGCTTGATCTTATGTTGCCCCGTGTTCCAGGCGAGCGCGTTTGTCGGGCAATTCGCGATAATTCCGATACCCCCATCATTATGCTTACCGCTAAGGGCGAGGTTGAAGATAGAATCATCGGCCTTGAACTTGGTGCCGACGATTATCTTATTAAGCCTTTTAGCCCTCGTGAGTTAGTCGCTCGCGTTCGCGCCTTGCTTCGTCGTGTTCATTCCGATTCTGAACCACAAAGAGAAGTGCTTGAATTTGGCGAGTTAACTATCGATATTTCTGGTCATAAAATTTTGGTCAACGATGAAGAGGTTGATCTTACCGCAAGTGAATTCAAGTTGCTCACCACGCTTTGTCGTTATCCTGGCCGCGTATATTCACGTATGGAGCTGGTCGAAAAGGTTTTAGGGTACGATTTTGAAGGCTATGAGCGCACCATCGATTCACATGTAAAAAATTTGCGTGCAAAAATTGGCGACAACCCGCGCAATCCTAAATGGTTGCATACGGTACATGGCGTTGGATATCGTTTTGAAGATCCTACCAAGCCCAACCAAGCCTAACGAGCGGCTTCAAACAAAGCACCCTTATTGATCCGCAGGAATTATAGAGGGCGCTTTTGTTAGTTTTGCCGGGAGCGTTGTATGACCGAAGCTAAAACAGCCCAAATTGCCGAGCCTGAAGAGGGCTTTTATTCAGGTGAACAGCAACAAGCTTATAAAAACAAAAAGAAGGGTATGACCTTCACCTTTAGGGTAACCCTAACTCTCGTCATTGTTTCTTTAATGACGATTTTTTCGGTTGTTGTGGTGCTTTCATGTGTGTGGGAGCAGCATTTTCAAAGCTACACGCGTGAGAATATGGAGCGCCTTGCCAATTCCACGGCCGATAGCATAGCGGTTGCCTATGAGCGCTATCATGGCGATTGGTATGGAGGAACGCTCGCCGCGGCGTCAAGTGCGGCATCGTTATACAGCACGGTTGCTATTCAGGTAACCAATGAATCGGGGTCAGTTGTTTACGATAACACCAAAAGCCAAGAAAAACCTGCATTTACCAATTACAACGATGTTGAAAAAAATACCGCCATTGCTCCTGTTGTGGTACAGGGCAAGCAGGTAGGAACAGTATATGTGCGCGTGTTTGGTTCCGACACGCTCCTTACGCAACCCGATCAAGATTTTAAAACCAAATCATATCAGGCTATGATTTTTGCTGCAGCTTTTGCCGTTGTCAT
Source organism: uncultured Eubacteriales bacterium (assembly GCA_963653545.1). GTDB lineage: Bacteria > Actinomycetota > Coriobacteriia > Coriobacteriales > Eggerthellaceae > Anaerotardibacter. The sequence continues at coordinate 57,838 of CAVJWZ010000003.1, forward strand.
TGCGCTTCTCGTGGGTATTGCGTTTGCCCGGGTGCTGGTTCGTCCTATCAATCGCATCACCAATGCGGCGCAAGAGCTCAAAGAGGGCAATTATTCGGCACGTACTAATCTTTCTGGCAGCGATGAAATATCGCGTTTGGGCAACACTTTTGACCGCATGGCTGATGCCATTGAGTCTAATCGTAAACTTGAGCGCCGCTTGGTCACCGATGTTGCTCACGAACTGCGCACGCCCCTCATGGCCATTCAGTCTACGGTTGAGGCTATGATCGATGGCGTTTTTGAACCGGATGCCGAGCGCCTTGAAACCTTAAATTCTGAGGTGCGCCGTTTGAGCCGCTTGGTTGATGCGCTTCTTAAACTTTCTCGGTTAGAAAACCGTTCAAACCCCGTTGAATTTTCAAAGGTAGATTTAACGGAATTGATTGAAACTATTGTTACCAACCATCAGGCATATGTTGCCGATGCTGGCCTTACGCTCGAATATCATCACGACCCTCACGTGTTTGTTTACGGCAATGCCGATATGTTGCGTCAGGCAACGGCCAATCTTATTTCAAATGCGGTTCGGTATACCCCGGAAGGGGGCACCATTACCGTCATGGTGCAAAAGGGCGACATCATGGGCCAAATCATGGTTAAAGATACGGGAATTGGGCTCACTCCTGAAGAGGCAAAAATGGTGTTTGCTCGTTTTTGGCGGGCTGATCCGGGAAGAACACGCGCAACAGGGGGCTTAGGGATTGGCCTTTCGGTAGTAAAAGAAATTGTGGATAGGCATCGTGGCTGGGTACGCGTTGAGGGCAGGCCTAACGAGGGCGCCTGCTTCACGATTTATATTCCGCTTTACAACGAGCATGATGGTGAAAGCCGCAAGCGCAAAAAGAATTAACGTCATAAACGGCATTGAGCTTATTGTTAACATATAGAAAATTATACGCTACAATGCTCAACATCTAAAAAAGTTTATGCAAAAGGGATCAAGTCATGAAAAAAAGAGTTCCTGCGCCTGTCGCACGTGCAAAGCGCGATATTGCCGATAACTTCAATCTAGCGCGCCGTCAACAGCGCATTTCGGTGGAGGTGCTTGCGCAGCGCTGTAATGTTTCACATGCAACATTGAGCAAATTGCTTAATCAAGGTGAGGGGTCGCTCGAAAATTTTCTGCGTGTTGCGCGCTGTTTGGGCTTTTTAGATAGCGTGGTAGCTTCCACCGATCCGCTTAATACCGAAATGGGGCGCATATACGCTATGGGCGATGTCCCCCAGAGGGTGCGGTGATTTTCATGCACTATAAAGTAACGGTTTCTTGCAACAATGCCGATGTGTACTGTGGTGATATCTATACGCAAGCACGCAGCGGCCGCGAAGCTATCACCTTTGCCTATTCGCCAGAATGGCTGCGAAAAGGCTGGGCGCTATCGCCCGATTTGCCCTTAACTCCAGGTTCGTTTTCATCACAAAATGGCTTTCATGATTTGCGGGCTTTTGAGGATTGCATGCCCGATAGATGGGGGCGCAATTTGCTGAAACGTGCCGAGCAAAATCGAGCAAAAGAGCTTAATCAAACGCCAAAAACATTGCTTGAGTCTGATTTCTTGGTTGGCGTGAGCGATGAAACGCGACAGGGAGCACTTCGCATTTGGAGCGAGAACGGCCAGGCTCTCAATAATGCAAGAGATGGAGTTCCGCGTGAGGTTGATTTGCCTCATCTTCTGGATTCAGCTGATGTTGCGGTAAAAGATTTAGATGCCGATATAAAAGATTTGGTAAATGCTGGGTCAAGCCTAGGGGGAGCTAGACCAAAAGCAACAATAAGGGATGCAAAGGGCAATCTCTACATTGCTAAGCTTCCTAAAAATGATGAATTTGATGAACGCGATGTGTGTGCATGGGAATATGTGGTCATGCAGCTTTCGCAGCGTGCGGGTATTCGCGTGATGCCATCGCGTCTGTTTAAGGTAGGCAGACGAAATATTTTGCTTGTGCAGCGTTTTGATCGTCAAAATAATTGTCGCATACCCTATATGTCCGGCATGACAGCGATTAGTGGCAACGATGGGGGAAGCTATTCGCTGTTCGATCTAATTGACTTTATCGAAAACGCTTGTGCCAATCCATATGAAGATATTCGCGAATTATGGCTTCGAGCATTGTTAACGTGCGCGATAGGTAACACCGACAATCATATGCGTAATTACGGGTTTATAAGGCAAAACGAGGGGTGGAAATTATCACCTCAGTTTGACGTGAATCCTACGCAGGGTGCTAGCAATAAATTGTTGACTTCGGCTGTTGATGAACATGATTATGCCTCAGATGTTCGTGTGGCGATGCGGGTATGCGAATATTTTCGGGTAACACAAAAAGAGGCTCGTCAAATGTGCACAATGCTTGCCAGGGTCCTTGCAACGTGGAGGCGTGTTGCGCACAAAGCTGGAATTTCTGATACTTCAGCGGACGCAATGGCAACATGTTTTGATGGTGCCGTTGAATCGCTTTTCGCGTGTTCGTTATAATTTGGTTCAGAAAAATCATTGTGCATACATTGGGTAATTAACCGTCGCAAAGCGACCAAAATACCCCTAAAATTTTTTGCAAAAAAATTTAAAAAAAGCTATTATGTCGAAATTGACAAAGATTCTCAAAAGGGATACCTGTGCAAAAAGCACAACCTTTTAAGAATCTATCAAGCACAGGACTAAAACGTAGGAGAGAAAAAATGTTTACACTGTCTAACCTAACCGGGGGGGGGGCATTCTAAAGCCTTAAC
>CAVJWZ010000004.1:0-51339 GCA_963653545.1 uncultured Eubacteriales bacterium
TAACCTTAAAGCTAGCGTTTCAGAGACGGTTTCTGAATGGACCACGTTAATGAACGAGGATACATCTCACCTCTACACCATCTGGAACTATGATGAGGCTACAGTATTTGCCGACCGCTTTGTTGAATTCCGCATCATCCAGGTAGGAGAGCACTTGAATGTTGCAGGTGATTCCAACAGTGGTGACGGCTCTACCGTAACCTTTATGGCAACGCATTCGCTGAATTGTTCCTTGTCAGTGGATGATATGAGTTACAATACCGTTGACTGGTCAGGTTCTAGGTTGTATGCAAACATGAACACGGAAGATGGTTGTGTTATGGTTGGTCTTAAAGATCTAGCTAGTGAAGTAAAGAAAGTAAAGAAAATGCAAGCAACCTATGAAAACTCAGTTTGGCAGGATCCAACCATCAAAACTGCTTCTGAAGACACCTTCTGGCTGTTATCTTGCAGCGAGCTTACAGGAGATATGACGTCGTCTAGGAAAGCTGAAGGTACTCAGTATACTTGGTTTGACAGTAGTCACCAAGATATTCAAAAAACTGGTAGTAACCCTACTCTACAGTGTGACTTTAGTCGTGCTAGTACTGGTAGTGGCTATTTTAATATTTGGTGGCTTCGTACGCCTTACTTAGGGGACCACTTCTATATTGTGAACCCCAACGGCGAAGTGGGACCAGATTACGACACCCTCCGTTACTATGGCGTTGTTCCCTGTTTCTGCTTCTAATCGCGCAATCATACTGAGTACTACTAACATCAAGAGGGCTTTGAGCTTCAAGCCTCAACTACGACAATTGCTTCCTTGCTCATAATGGGCAGGGGAGCAATTGCTTTTGCTCTCGGACATGCGTAACTTTCATTTGGGACACCTCCATTTTTCTACGGAATTATGTTCCAAGCCCCTATTTCTATAGTTCGAACAAGCGGTTCCGAGGCTTCTGAAATGGGCGACAATAACAACATAACAACTCTGTGTTCTCTGGCGTTGATGAGCGTTGGTGTGGCTATCGGTGTTTGTGGTGGTAAGCAAAAGGCAAGAAGGGCACTAATGTGAAACAAGATTTAAGATGTTCGGGTTAAAAACGACACCGTCTCAACATGGTACGTTTGAGGAAATAAATCAACAGGTATTGCTCGTATGAGTTCATAACCAGCATTTTTAAAACGGGCTATATCGCGTGCCCACGTTGCAGGGTCACAGCTTACATACGCAACACGCTGGGCACCGGTAGCGGCAATGCTTGTTGTAACGCCTTTAGCAAGCCCTGTACGGGGAGGGTCTACAACGAGTGCATCTAATTTGCCTAAGGTGGGCAATTCGCGAGCGCTGTCGCCCCCAATAACTTCAATATTGCCAATTCCGGCTGATTCTATATTACGCCGCAAATCTCGTACTGAAGATCCGGCAGATTCAACGGCGTATACAAAATTGCAGTGCTGCGCCAGGGGCAAGGTAAATGTGCCTGCCCCGCAATATAAATCTGCTACGAGGGAATCTTCGTTAAGTTCTAATCCGCCTAAAACAAGCTCAATCATTGTTTCTGCCTGAGCGGTGTTAACCTGGAAAAAGCTTGGTGCGCTGATGCGGTAGGTGTTGCCGCATAATTCTTCGCTCCAGCAGCCTTTCCCATACAAGGCTTCCACTTTTTTGATGTTGCGCGCCTTTCCGGGGTTTGCCATAACGCGCACAATGCTGGTGCAGTTAAGAGCGCTTGTTAGGGTGTTGGCTGCAATTTTGCGCGGGAATGCTGAAGGGGCAGTCCAAAGGGCAACCTCAGTATCTTTTGTGCGGATGCTGCCACGAACGCTTACACGAAAAATTCCTAAATCGTTGTTACCTTGAAGATAAGCTAGAGCGCCTCGTAGTGCGCCAGGGGCTTTTTCTATTCCGCTAGCTCCTAATTGGCAGCGCTTAGGGATGGGGGTAAAGCTACCGCCTTGCTGATGAAGTCCCAGCGCAAACTTGCCTTGCGCATCAGCTCCTACCGAAAGTTCAATTTTGTTGCGATATCCTAGCTCTCGCTTAGATGCAATGCAGGGAGCAACGAGCTTTTCTGCAACGTCGTGCTTTATGCCGCCAATACGGCTCAGTTGATTTACTACGTTGGCGCGTTTTGCTTCAAGCTGCGCTGTATAAGCAACGTGCATCCACGAGCAGCCCCCGCACGTTTGAGCAAAGGGGCATGGAGGTTCCACCCGCTGAGAGCTTGGCTCAACGAGCGTTTTAATTACTCCTTCGCAATACGAGGAGCTTTCTTTAGTGATTTCAATTTCAGCGGTATCTCCCGGGCAACCATTGGCCACAAAAACAACTTTTCCCGATGCAGATCGTCCAAGAGCGTTTGCTCCGTAGGACAGATTGGTGAGCGTGATGCGTTCGGTCATAATGGATTCCTTTAGGTTTTCATGAGGAGAAATAAACGTTTCATATGATAGCGTATAATATAGTTCTTTAAGCCCTCTTAGCTCAGGGGATAGAGCGTCTGCCTCCGGAGCAGAAAGTCGCAGGTTCGAATCCTGCAGAGGGCGCCATTTATATACAACGGACAGATAGGGGATGCCGTGGCTTTATATACGCCAGCTTATCAACCTAACGGCAATGAGGTAGCTGTTATTACAACATCTAAAGGGGTTATTCGCGTTGAGCTTCATGGGGCCGATGCACCCATTCATGTAGGGAATTTTATTGAGCTTGCACAAAAGGGCTTTTACGACAATCTCAAATTTCATCGCTATGTTCCTGGTTTTGTAATTCAGGGAGGTTGTCCTAACACGCGTGAGCTTGATTCTGATCAGGTTATAGCCGCAGAAGGTAATCCTTTTGCAGGCTTGGGAACAGGTGGGCCTGGTTATACTATCAAAGAGGAATTTTCTACCAACCCCAACAATAAGCATCTTGACGGAACGGTTGCTATGGCGCGTTCGGCCGATCCTAATTCTGCCGGGTCGCAATTTTATATTTGCTTAGGCGCTCAGCCTTTCTTGGATAGCGGTTATACCGTTTTTGGTCAGACGGTTGAGGGCTTGGATGTTGTTGGCAATTTGCGCGTAGGCGATGTTATTGAATCTGTTGTGATTGAGGGAGCAAACAGCTAGCACGCGCTTATGCGCCTTAAGATGGATACTTGCGTTAAACTTATGTTTGCTCTAGGTATTCCCGGTGGAGTTTTGCTGGTAGTGAGCGGTAGGCTTTTTAGCCAAAACACAGGTTATTGTTAAGAGAGGATCATGCGTCAATGAATAACGATTTATTTCAGCAGGCAAGAACCGCATATGTTTCAAAAGATTATGAAACAGCCCTTGCGCAATTCACTAATTGCTTGCAGGATACTTCGGCTGCGCCTGCTCCTGGTGAGCTTGGTATGTTGTATCACCAAATTGGTAACTGCTTGGTAAAACTTCATGATCCCAATGAGGCAATTCATGCATATTCCCAGGCAAAGGTTGATGCTTCCTATGATGCTCAAGGTTCAATTAATTACAATTTGGGTATGGTGTATGCCTCTCAGCATGATTACGATGATGCCGTTTCTTATTTCCAGCAAACCGTCAGTGACCCCAAGTATCAAACACCTTACAAGGCTTATATGGGCTTGGGCAATTCGTTGCTTAAAATTGGAAAGTCGGCAGAGGCAGGTGCGGCCTTTCGTCAGGCAGCGTTGGATGAAACTAACCCTGATCCTACCAAAGCGCTTTTAAATTTGGGTGTGTGCTTTATGGCTCTCGATCGCCCGATGGATGCCATTGCATCTTACGAAAGCGCCCTTCAGTTTGATATGGCTCCTTCTGTTCGTAATAAGATATTTGCAAATATGGGGCAGGCATATGTTGCCGCTGGCAAAATGAATAAGGCGGTTAGAGCCTTTGAATCTGCTTTGGCAGATAAAACCTATGTGTTTAACGATGCGGCAAATGTTGATTACCAACGAGCTGTTGCTGCTGTTGCCGCTGGTGTGCCGGATGATGTCGAGCAACCTTCGCAAGAATCGTCAAATGACCTTTCTGGTTTAGATGTTTCGGGTGATGGTGTACCTGTTGCCTACAATGATGGTTCTGATTTTCAATCATCAGGCACTATGCAGTTTTCTGAAACAAGTGTTATGCGCGAAGTTGGCCCTAATGATTTTTCTCAAACGGATTTCTTTACCGCGCAAGATGCTGATTTTGGAGATTGGGGTAGGTCGGCTGCTAAGAAGAAGCATCGTCATCGTGGGTTAAAGATCGCGCTCGTCTTTATCATTTTATTTGTGCTGTTGTTGGGCGCTGGTGTGTTTGCCTACGCTCAAGGATATGGATATCCTTCTAAAACCGATGTGGTATCTCAGATGTTCGCGGACCCAGAGAATGCGGATGTTTTTGCATCAAGTGTTGACGACACTAAAAAGGCGCGCATTTCTGATATGCTCGTCGCCGATTCAAATGTTGATGTTAAAGGCGAAACTAACGATTTAAATTCTGCTCACTTCTACGTTACTGCCACCGCTGAAGGGGGCGGTGAGGTTCCGTATGATGTTTCGCTTGTTCGCGATGGCATTGGTTGGAAAATAAGCAATGTCTCGCTTAGTTTTGCGAGCCAGCAAAACTAAGCAGATGGGTCAATAACATTGGCAAGTTGTTAGGCAAGAAGCTTTTAGGTTAGGTATTAAACTGCAAAAGCAAAATGCTGCAGTGTAAGTTATTTTTGAAAGGAAAAACGTATGGCAATGGAAAAGACCTACAGCATGATTAAACCCGATGGTGTTGCAAACGGCCACATCGGTGAAATTGTAAATCGCTTCGAGCGTGCTGGTCTTAAAATCGAGCGCATGGAAATGGGTATGGTTACTTCTGAACAAGCTGCAGCAAACTATAAGGAGCACGAGGGCAAACCTTTCTATAACGGTCTTATTGAATACATCACCTCTGGTCCCGTGGTAAAAATGGTTGTTTCTGGTGATGGTGCTGTATTAAAGTGCCGCTCTCTTATGGGTGCCACTAATCCTGCTGAAGCGGCCCCTGGCACTATTCGTGGCGATTTCGGCCTGATCATGGATGAAAATGTTATTCATGGTTCTGATTCAGTTGAGTCTGCAGAACGAGAAATTGGCATTTTCTTTGCATAAAGAATGTTGCGAATGCTCTTACGTATAAGGGGTGTTTGCTCGGTACATAAGGAGGAAGCATGTTATATCGAGTAATCGATGAATGCGAGCTTTCTTCACTTATTCGTGGCTTCATGAATGATTATGAACTTATAGCTCCGGTCAAAAAAGGCCGGGGCTATATTTTTGACGTGATTCATGACCTTGATGAGGTGGAGCTTGATTGTACAACGACTATCGCATCTGCCAAGAAGTATTTTTTGCCGCCTGAAGAAACAATGATGCGCTTTGACACGCAAAAAAACGAGGTTATTGATTACGAAATTGATGTTAAACCACGAGTTATTTTTGGCATTCATCCGTGTGATATCAATGCGCTCAATCGTCTTGATTTGGTATATATGAAATCGGCCTATGCGGATCCTTATTATAAAGCGCGCAGAGAAAACACGCTTATTATCGGTATGGGATGCACGCCTGATCCAACCTGTTTTTGCCATTTGTTCGGAACCGACGAGGTAAGAACGGGGGCTGATTTATTTTTCCAAAAAATCGGGAACAAATATCTTATTTCGTTAGCCAATGTTGAAGCAACAAATGTGCTAGAAACATACTGCCATCCGGTTAAGGCAACCGATGACGACAGAAAAGAGTTTCGTCGAATAACGCGCGAGCGGCAGGAAGCATTTAACAAAGATGTTCCGCAGATTCAAGAAATTGCCATGCTTATGGATGTATTTCATCGTGATGAATTTTGGACGGAAATGGGTAATCGTTGTCAGTCTTGTTCGGCATGTTCTGCTGTTTGTCCAACCTGTTTTTGCTTTGATATCTATGACGAGCGCGACCCAGATGGGATATGTGGCTCTCGAAAGCGCGTTTGGGATTCATGCACGTCTCCTGAATTTGCGCAAGTGGCTGGTGGGCACAATTTTCGCGGAGATAATCGCAAGCGAGTTCGCCATCGCTTTTATCATAAATTTAATGGCTTCACCGGCAATTACGATCGTCAGCTTTGTGTAGGATGCGGTCGTTGCATAACGGCCTGCAAGGCAAATATCAACCCAGTTGAAGTTCTTAGATTCTTTGATAGAAAAGGGGCTGATTTATCGTGAGTAAAAAGCGCACAGCAGCTACCGCTATAGAGGTAAAGAGCCAGCGATCATTTGTTGCTCCTTTAACCGGTGAGCAAATGATGGCCCAAAATCCTTACCGACCATGGTCGGCGCGCATTACTTCAATTACGCCGCTCACTGAAAAAGAGACTTTGTTTGAATTTCGTCTTATCGACGATAGGGTGCGTGAAGCGTTTCATCATCAGCCTGGTCAATTTGTTTCGGTGAGTGTATTTGGGGTGGGTGAAGCTCCCATTTCTATTTCGAGCTCGCCTTCTAAAAGTGGCTTTATTGAAATTTGTGTTCGTAGGGCAGGCGAGTTAACCGAGGCGCTTCATAACATGCAATGCGGAGATATCGTAGGCATTCGTGGTCCTTATGGTAGGCCGTTTCCGTTTGAAGATATGAAGGGGCATGATATTTTGTTGGTTGCGGGAGGCTTAGGCATTGCTCCTCTGCGCTCGCTTATCAACAATATTCACGATGAGCGCTCAGAATTTGGCAAAGTAACTATTATTTATGGCTCAAAAACTCCCGAAGAAATTATGTTTCGTGAGCAGTTTGAGATGTGGAGCCATCGCCCCGATTTTGATTTCTATCTCACTATTGATAAACCACATCCTAATTGGACGGGCAATGTTGGCTTGGTAACGCAAGCGTTTGCCGATTTAGAAATTGATGCCGCTAATACCTTTGGCGCCATTTGTGGACCACCCGTAATGTATCGCTTTGTTGTTGACGAGATGGCCAAAAAGGGAATAAGTTTTGATCGTATTTTCATGTCGTTTGAGCGTCATATGAAGTGCGGTATGGGGCGGTGCGGTCATTGCCAGATTGGTCATCAGTATGTTTGCCTTGATGGACCAGTTTTCAACTACTGGGAAGCAAAAAATATTCAGGGGTCGATGTAAGATGATGCAAACTCAACCGCAAAAACCTTTGCCACGGGTGGTAGTTATCGGGCTTGCAAGTTGTTTTGGCTGCCAGTTACAAATTACCAACCAGGAGCCACATCTGCTATCGGTGCTGGGTCAGATTGATCTGTCGTATTGGCAGCTTATTTCAAGCGATCCTATGCCAGAAGAATTTGATGTTGCCATTATTGAAGGAGCGGTAACAACTAAAGAGGCGCAGGAAACGCTTCAACAAATAAGAAAAAAGGCGCGCGTAGTTATATCGTTGGGCTCATGCGCTCATACTGCGGGAATTCCTGGTATTGCTGCCGCTTCTTTTGAGTCGCGGGCGCAAGACGTTTATCAAGTTACTCCAACCGCTTGTGGCGAGATGATAAAGCCTCAGCCGGTTAATGCAGTAATTACGGTGGATTATCAAGTTCTTTCGTGCCCGATTGATTTCTTTGAGTTTGTTCGTGTTTTGTCGGCTGCCTTATATGGCTCCAACCACACGCTTCGTTCTACCACTATGTGTAACGAATGCAAGCGCATGGAAAACGAATGCTTTTATGCTCGGGGAGAGATATGCATGGGGTTGGTAACAAATGGCGGATGCATGGCACGGTGTCCTTCGCTTGGTAGGTCTTGCAATGGCTGCCGAGGCTTGTCACCAGAGGCAAATATTGCTTCAGCTCATGAAACAGTTGGCCGTTTTAATCTTTCCGTTGAAGAGTTTGATAAAAAGCTTGAATTATTTAATCAAGTTTCGCTTCAGGCGCAATAAGGATCGGAGAAAAGGTGACTACTAAAGCAATCAACATTGATCATATTGCTCGCATTGAAGGGCACGGAAATGTCAAGGTAGTAATTAACGAAGGAAAGCTTAAAACCGTTGAAATGAACATCGTTGAGCCTGCTCGTTTATTTGAGAGCATGGTCCATGGTCGTAGCTTCAAAGATTGCTCGTATATATCTTCACGTATTTGCGGAATTTGTTCTCCAAGTCATTGTCTTACCGACATAAAAGCGGTTGAAGATGCTTTTGGTGTTGAAGTTTCTGAAAGAACAAAACAAATCCGTGAGCTTTTGGTATATGGGTCATACCTGCAAAACCATGCCTCACATTTGTTTGTATTTGCAATTCCCGATTTTATTGGCGAAGCAAGCGTGTTGCCCTTATCGCAAACCAATCCAACGCTATTTAATAAGGCGCTCGAGCTCAAGGCGCTTGGCAATGAGCTGTGCACCAAAATTGGGGGAAGGTCGATTCATCCCATTACAGCTGTTGTTGGTGGGTTCACTCACGAAATAACTTCTAAGGAATACCTTGAGTTGGCCGATAAGCTTGAGGCTATGATTCCCTTTGCGTGTGAGACAGTTGACTTGCTTGCATCGTTTCGCCTTACTGAAATTCAGAGTTCTTCGACGATGCTTGCTTTAGTGGAAGACGATTATTATCCTGTTCAATCCTCAAATAGCTTGCGCTTGATAGATGAGGATAGCACGTTTGAGGCTAGGGAATATCGTTCGTACCTTGAAGAGTATGAAGTTGCTCATTCGGGTTCTTTGTTTACGAAAAGCAAAAAAACAGGTAAGCACGTAGCAACTTCAGCCCTTGCCCGCATGAATGCTTCTTGGTCGTATTTGTGTTCTGAGGCAAAAATGATATCGGCAAAGGTTGGCTTGCGTCCCGTTGAAAAAAACCCTTTCAAAAACAATATAGCTCAAGCGATAGAGATAGTTGATGCACTTTATCGCTGTTCGCGCTTATGTAGAGAGCTTGCCGTTATGGAGGGCACGTCAAAACCGGTTTCTTACGAAATAAAAGCTGGTCGTGGTGTTGGAGTAACCGAGGCTCCTCGCGGTATTGTGTTCCACGATCTTGAATTTGATGAGGCGGGAAGAGTGGTGCATGCAAATATCATCACGCCAACTGCGCAAAATCTTGCTTCGATAGAAGCTGATATAAAAGATTTAGTCGAACTTCTTTTAGAATCCGGCCTTGTTGAAGAGCATATTCGTTTGGAGATTGAAAAGCTCGTGCGTGCTTACGATCCTTGTTTGTCCTGCAGTGTTCATTAGGCAGAAGTGCGATACAATGAAAAATCGGGTTCTTCCATTTTTTTGATACCACTATGGATTTCTCGTTCGGTATTTTTGTGTATGGTAGAATTTTTACTCGCACTTTCAGACTGTAAGGAATTTGCATGTCGATTTTAGATTTTATACAGAATGCTACTTCGTCATCATCATACGATATGGCGATTGACTTAGGTACAGCCAATACCTTGGTGGGCATTACTGGTGAGGGCATTGTGATCAATGAACCTTCAGTTGTTGCTATCGAGCGCAACACTCATCGCGTTTTAGCGGTTGGTCATGAAGCCAAGAATATGATTAATCATACGCCTGATACTTTTTCGGCAGAGCATCCTTTGCATGATGGCGTTATTGCTGATTATGATGTAACCGAAGCGATGATTTCTGCCTTTATCAATAAGGCGGCTCCGCGTCGTTACCCCTGGCAGCCCAAGCCTCGCATTGTGGTATGCATTCCCTGTGGGGCAACGTCAGTTGAAAAGCGTGCAGTGTTTGAGGCAACCATTCAGGCGGGGGCTCGTCAGGCCTATCTCATTGAAGAGCCCATGGCGGCAGCTATGGGTGCTGATCTTCCCGTAACAGAGCCAACGGGTTCGATGGTGGTTGATATTGGTGGCGGCACCACTGAGGTTGCGGTTATTTCGTTGGGTGGCATCGTTACCTCCTCATCGTTGCGCTTAGCAGGCAACCGAATGGATGAAGCAATTGCTGTTCATCTACGTGATTTGTTGGGCATTAAAATTGGTGAGCGCACGGCCGAAGTTATCAAGATTAAAATTGGCTCCATTCTTCCTTTTGAAGATGGTCGTGAGCGCGATATGATAATTTCTGGTCAGGATGTGCTAACCGAGCAACCAAAAGAGGTAACCATTCAATCTGAAGATGTTCGCGATGCTCTTCAGGCTCCTATTGATGAGATGGTTATTCACATTAAAGAAACATTTAAGAAAACAAATCCCGATCTTGCGTCAGATATTATTTCTAATGGTATTTTACTTACAGGTGGTGGCGGATTGCTTTCTGGCCTTGACCGTTATCTTACCAACAGGCTTGAAATACCTGTTTGGACTAGTGAAACGGCTCTTACCAATGTGGTAAATGGTTGCCTTAAAGTTCTAGAAACCCCAACGGCACTTAAACAAATTCTTATGCGATCAAAATAAGGGAGCATCTAAGTAATGGCCCTGAAGATAAAAAACAAAACGATGCAGTTCGGTGGCCAGCTTGGAGGAAAAACATTTTTTATTATCTTCCTAGTTGTTTCACTGATTTTATTGGTGGCTTATGCTCGTGAAGGCGAGTCTGGGCCACTGCATTCGCTGCAAAATACAACGTCTGCTGTTGTTTCTCCTTTGAGTGGAGCAGGAACTACCGTTGGCTCTTTAGCTGTTTCCGCTTCAACTTCGGTGGAAGATTTAACGGCAAGCGATGCTTCACTCAGTCAATTGCGAGAAAACAATGAACGCCTCTCGCAAATGGTAGTTGAGTTAGAAGAATATCGCTTGGAAGCGCAGCGTCTTGAATCTTTGGTTGCGCTCTCTGATGCGTATGCCTTTTCGTCTGTTTCTGCTCGTGTGGTTGGCTATTCTGCCGATTCATATAATAAGATCATTACGCTTGATGTGGGCTCAAATTCGGGTGTAGCTTCGGGCTTGCCTGTTATGGGCTCAACGGGGGTTATTGGTCAGGTTATTTCGGTCACTCCGCTAACTTGTCAGGTACGTCTTCTTACCGATGCCCAAAGTGGTGTTTCGGTTTTGATTCAGTCTTCCCGTGCAGAAGGGATACTTACCGGTTCGGTTGAGGGCGTTTTATATCTTCAAGGTATTGATTCTTCTGTTGAGGTAAAACAGGGAGACGCCATTATTACCTCTGGTTTAGGCGGTGGCTATTATCGCGGATTAGTTGTTGGTCTTGTCTCTCGGGTTGAGCAGTATCCTGGAGACGCAACGCGAACTATCATTGTCTCCCCTAATGCTTCTTTTAATAATTTAAGCGAAGTATTGGTTGTTTTGGGTATGAGCAATGAAGGCGCGGCTTCTTCTGACGCGGCTGCAGCCAGTTCTGTTTTGAACAAGGTAAATCCCGATACGCTTAATAAGTCAAGCTCTTCAACTAGTTCTTCGACCAGCTCCTCAACCCAATCGAACAATAGCTCTTCCAGTTCATCTTCAGATACTTCAAGCACTTCTCAGTCGAGTAGCTCTTCTTCGGAAGGAGAGTAATAATGGCTCCTCGTTTAATTCCTCTTATCTCAGCAGCAATTGCCGTAGTGCTACAAATTGTGGTGGCGCCACTGATTTCGTTTTCTTCAGTGGTTCCAAATTTTTTGGTGGTGTTGGTGATTGTTTTGTCGATTGTAAGAAAAAGCGATACAACCTATGTTTACGCTTTTGTACTTGGCTTAATTTCTGATCTTATTTCTCAGGTGCCTGTTGGCTTAACGTCGTTGTTGCTTTTGATCGCTTCTTTCGTATTGTCACGCAGTTTTGAGGTTATGGATAAAACATCATTCTCAATGCCTCTTATTGCCTGTTTGGTGAGCGTGTTTCTCTATGAATTTTTGGTTGTGATTGTGCTTCTTATCATGGGTTATTCGGCAGGCTTTTTTGATTTGTTGTTCTATCGTGTTTTACCTGAGACGGTTTACAATTTTGCTTTATGCGCGCTCTTTTTCGCATTGTCAAAAAAGTTTTCCTTTGGCGATGATGCGGCGGATGTTTGGGCTGTTTCGCGAAGCGACCGCTTTCGGTAGGAGCTTTTTATGCTGCTGGCGATTATTGTAATTCTTGTAACTGTTGTTGCTGTTGCTCTCGTTGCCCTCGTTGTTTTTAGGCTGCGATCGCAATCAACTAAGGTTGGCTCAAACAGAAAAATGAGAGTTAACGCTATCAAATCGGTAGGGATTTCTTCTCATATGCCTAAAGTGGCGTCTTCAGGCGCTGCAACAGTTTCGCAATCTTCGTATGCGGGTGCTGGCTCATCCGGTTTGGGTGATCGCTCGCGGTTTGTAGCAATTGGTGTATTGATTGCGGGTGTGTTTGCTGCTTTAACGGCCAAGCTTTTTGGGCTGCAAATTCTCTCAAGTGCACAGTACCGAGAAGAAGCAACCGAAAACCTTTATACAACGGTTAAAACCCCTGCTCCTCGCGGTGTTATTTATGATGCAGAGGGAATTGCGCTCGTTAGCAATAGGCAGGTGCAAACCATTCTCGCCGATGCTGAGGTGGCCAATAATCACGACGTTTTGCTTCGTCTCTCCGCGCTTTTGGGCATTCCGTACAATGTTGTGCGCAATCGTATTCTTGATTCTTCTTCAGGGGCTCAATCTCAACGTGTGGTGGCAAGCGATGTTACCTTGCGAGAAACGTCATTTATTACTGAGCATATTGACGCCTTTCCAGGGGTCACTACGCAGATGCGCACGACACGGACCTATCCGTATGGTGCGCTTGCTGCGCATCTTTTAGGGTATACGGGTACTGCTTCTGAAGATGATTTGTCAAATCAGGTTGATGGGCAAGATATCGAAAGCGGTGATGCTGTTGGAAAAAGCGGTATTGAGCAAACCTATAATTCGGTTTTGTCGGGCGACCACGGTCAGCGTGTATTGATCACCGATGCTTCTGGCACCGTGCAGCAAGTGGTGAGTGAAACTTCTCCAAGTAAAGGGAGTGATGTGTATCTCACCTTAAGTGCCAAGGTTCAGTATGTCGCGGATACCGCCTTAAAGGATTTGATTGACAACAACAAAGGAACGGCTGCTTCGCTTGTTTGTATTGATGTTGCAACTGGGGGAATAATCGCGCTTTCTAACTACCCAACCTATGAGCCTGAGCATTTTATTGGGGGCATTTCTCAAGAGGTATGGGATGAGTATCAAACGGAAGAATCTCATTATCCCCTTATGAATAGGGCTATTGCAGGCACCTATCCTGCGGCATCTTGTTTTAAAGCGTTTACCGGGTTAGCAGGGCTTTCTTATGGGTTTGCTGATGCAGAAAAAACATGGCTTTGTTCTGGTACGTGGACAGGCTTTGGTGATGAATATCCACAAAATTGTTGGCAGTTAAGTGGTCATGGTTATTTGGGGATTAGAGAAGGCATTGTTGTTTCGTGTGACGTTGTATTTTACGAGATAGCTCGTGATTTTTATGATGCTCGTCAAAGCATCGGAACCGATGCAATGCAGGATTTTATTAAAGAGTTTGGTTATGCAAAAGTTACAGGTGTTGATTTATCGGGTGAGGCTGAAGGTCGCATTCCTACCCCTGAGTGGAAGGCAAATTATTTTAGAGATGTTCCCACTGAGGCACAATGGCTCCCGGGCGATATGTCTAATATGGTAATTGGTCAAGGTTATGTTTTGGTAACGCCTATTCAGGTGGCACGCGCCTATGCTGCCGTTGCAACCGGAAAGCTTTTAAAGCCGCATTTGCTACGTGAGGTAAGAAATTCGAGGGGTGATATTGCTATCACTGCTCAAACGGTTGAAGATAGCGCTCCCCAGGTTGATGAAGCCAATTATAAGATCATGCGAGATGCTCTTAACGGGGTTACCACTGAAAGTTCTGATGTAGCGGGGGATTTTGGAGGCTTAGGCTTTTCAGCCGCAGCCAAAACGGGTACTGCAGAGGTTGCGGGTAAAAAGGATTTAGCATGGTTTGCTTGTTATGCTCCTTATGAAAAACCTCGTTTTGCTCTTGCAATGTGCGTTGAAGAGGGTGGTAGTGGCGGTTCTGTTGCCTCTCCTGTCGCGGCACAGGTTATGGAAGCTGCAATAAATTTTGATAATAAAACTCTTGATGTACAGCCAAGTAAAATTGCTGCAGAAAAGGAGGTTGAAAATAATGCCTCAAATGAATGAGATTAGCTCGGTAAAGCAGCAAGATCCTGATTTAGCTAAAGCGTATAAGCCAAGGCGTTTTAAATATATTAACCCTCCTTTCGTTATTATTGCGGGCGCGTTGGTGTTGGTAGGGTTATTGGTGCAGCTTTCTGCTACCTCAGCAAACTCGGAATATAGTTTTAGCCGTCAAGCCATGGGCGTGGTTGTTGGTATTGTGCTGTTTATTGTTGTGTCGCGGATTGATTATCATGTGCTCAGTGGTCTTACTACGGTGTTTTTGGTTATCAATGTCGTGCTTTTGCTTTCACCGCATTTGCCTCTCATTGGTGTTGAGGTTAAAGGCGCGCAGTCTTGGATCAATATCGGCATTCAAATTCAACCGGGAGAATTTGCAAAAATCTCCGTTGTTCTTTTGGCAGCCAGCATTATGGCGCGTTACGGAGGACGCCTTGATGATTTGCGTGAATATTTAAAGGCTTTAGGAATTTTAGCGATCCCTTTTATTTGTGTTATGACTCAGCCCGATACGGGTACAGGAATGGTATATTTGGCCATTTCAATTTTTGCCCTTATTGCTGGCGGAGCTAATTGGAGATTTCTTGCAGGTACGGTTGGCGTTGTGGCGCTGCTAATCGTTGGTTTATTTTTGCTTGATCCGGTGCTTGATAGCATTGTGGGCAGCGATGTATTGATAAAGGAATATCAACGCTCCCGCCTTTTGGTGTTCATGGATTCAAACTACGATCTTTCTGGCGAAGGATATAACTTACAGCAGGCAAAAATTGCTATTGGCTCAGGCGGTTTGTTTGGTAAAGGGTTTATGCAGGCTACCCAATCTTCGCTCGGGTTTTTGCCTGAAGCGCCTACCGATTTTGTTTTTTGCGTTTTTGCCGAAGAGTTTGGTTTTGTAGGGGCATTAGTTTTGATGGCGCTCTACATTGCTCTTCTTGTTGTGAGCTTGCGCATTGCTCGTAGTTCAAACGATCTTTTTGGTAGTATCATTGTATGCTGTATCGTAGGAATGTGGCTGTTCCAGATTCTTGAAAATATTGGCATGACATGTGGCTTAATGCCTATTACGGGTATTCCGTTGCCGTTTATGAGTTACGGATCATCCTTTATGTTGGTAAACTTTGTGATGTTGGGGCTTATTAATTCTGTTTGGGCTCATAACGGGCGTTAGGCAGGCATGAGTGATTGGGGATGCGCTATGAAATTACCAAATAATATTGGGGAATTATTTAAGGCTGCTCTTGATATTGAGTCGGCAAAAAAAACAGTGGTAGCGGTAAATGTTTTTATCGATGAAGTTACTTCACCCGATTTTCAGGTTTTTGTACGATCGGGGTTTAACAGCGAGTCGCCAAATTCACGCGTTATGATTAGCTATTTTCCTACCCAAACACCCGATGTTGAAGCTCCTTGCGATATTGCTATTATCGCGGCTGGTAACAGCGTTGAATCGGTTGCTCTTGCTGAGGGGCTTAAATCTATCGATGTGCCTACGCTTGTAGTGACTGAGCAACGTGAGGGCTTGGTGACGCGCGCAAGTGAGATGGGATACCCTCTCGATCCTGAAAATATTGTTTCGCCTCAGACAGGTGAGAGCTTTGGCGATGAAATCAAAGAGGAGCTTGCCGATGCTATTGGTAAATGGATTGTGAGAGCTGCCCCAGAAAAACGTCTTGCGTTTTCGATAGCATACCCTTTTGTTCGCCGCCCGCTTTCTAAAGAGGCTGTTTTTACCACGGCTGCACAAAATGCTGGTGTTGGTCTTGTTGTTTTTGTTCCCGGGGCTGATATGCCTATCATGACGGTTAATCAAGCAAAAATGGTGTTGCAAATTGCAGCTGCTTATGGTCATCCCCTTGGAGTGAACAGAATTAAAGAGCTGGCAGCAACGTTGGGCGGGGCCCTTGTATTTAGAACGATTGCTCGTCAGGCGGTGGGCTTAGTCCCTGCTCTTGGATGGGCTATTAAGGCAGGTATGGGATATGCCGGAACCGTGGCTATCGGAAATACCGCCATTGATTATTTTGAAAACGGCGGCGATGTAGCAGGTCTTGCTTCGGTCGTTGGACATGCTCGCGATTCTGTTTTTAAAGCTGCCTTAGCACTAAAAAAGAAGCCATCATTTAAGCAGGCCGCTTATCTTGTTTCCGATAAGGCACATAGTTTGGCAGATGTTTCATTGCAGCAAGCTGTTCCGGTGATTGAAAGCGCCACAAAAACCGTTGCCTCTTCGATTAAACCTGGTATGTTGCGCAAGAAGAAAAAGTAGCAATTTGATTCTTTTGAGATAAGAGCTTACTTGTTCGGTTGAATGCTAAAAAGTAAGGTGCCAAAGATTTCGGAAAAGCGAAAAAGTTGAAATTTTTTTAAGATTGTCACTTGTTGGCTCTTGTTTTATAGGTATAATAGTCGAGCTGCTGAAGCACGGGGTGTTAGCTCAGCTGGTTAGAGCGCCGGCCTGTCACGTCGGAGGTCGCGGGTTCGAGTCCCGTACATCCCGCCATCTTGAACACAAAGCGAGAAGGTATCTTCTCGCTTTTTTCATTCAAATGAAAGAGTTTCTATATCGATGACACAAGCCGCCAACAATCACCCTACCGAACTCGTGGTATTCGATTTTGATGGAACCTCGATTTCAGGGAATTCTCCTGTTTTGCTCGTGCGTTATTTGTGGCGCTGTGGGTTGTTGCGCAAAAGTGTATTAACGCGTATTGCGGCTTGGGGTATTGCCTACAAGTTTCGTCTTCCGCAGAATGAAAGCTGGGTGAGAGGGTTGGTTTTTTCCGCTTTTGAAGGAACCCCTCAAGCGGAGGCTGATGAATTTCTTGCCAATTTTTATGACAAAAAAATAGATTATCGCTTTCGTGAAGCAGCTGATAAAGAAATTAATTACCATCGCTCCTTAGGGCGTGAAGTGTGGGCGGTGTCGGCTACGTTTGAGCCTATCGTTCGTCAAGCTATGAAAACCCATGGCTATACGCGGCAATTTTCTACGCGCATGAAGGTTGACGATAAGGGATGCTATACCCGTTCGGTTGAAGGAACTCCTGTTGAAGGTAAAGAAAAATTGCGCATCGTAACCGAGAGAGCAAATCAAATATATGGTGAAGGAAACTGGACATTGCTCTATGCCTATGGCGATCATCATTCTGATAGAGATTTGCTTGCTGCAGCAAAGTATCCTTGCGTTGTTACTCCTGATAACCCATTGAGTCGAACAGCAAAAGAGCAGGGCTGGAAAATTTTAGACTGGAAGTAACAACCCTGTGACTTTTTCATAAAGAAGTAACTTCTGCTATATGTTAGCTTTATAGTGATGTTTAAAAATTGATTTGTAGTTAGTAGTTAGTGGTTTTGAGGTGTTTTACGAATGGAAAACAATATAAACAATCGTAACTTTTCCTCTCAAGATAATCGGTCTAATTCATCTGAAGATTATTTAATACGGGCTTCTTCTGCGGTTGATGCGGGAGATAAAACGCTCGGTATTCATCTGTATATGGCTGCTTTTGAGCGTGCTAAAAACGAAAATCTTGTGCCTGGTGAAAAGGCGCTTGAAGGAATGGAAACGGCATGGATGCTCGCCGTAGATACGGGTCAGCGCTCTTTGGCTGAATACATTTTTGAAAAACTCGAGCCGTTTTGGTCTGCAGAAGAGATGGCTCGTCATGCCGATCAATTACAAAAACTTGCGCTTGATAAATTGGAAGAATTTGGCTTGTCGCGTGAAGCTCTTGAAGATATGGCTGAGTTGGTAAATCAAGACATTATGGGGCTTGCTCCTGATGTGTTGTGTCATTTTGAAGAAGCCGATGGGCTTTCTGAAGCACTTGAAAATGGGGCTAGGGGAGTAGAGGCGGCTGATTTAGAGCATTCAGAGTTGTCGTCGAGCGAATCTAAGTTTTCAGAGGGTCAGGCAGATTCTGCTTCGCCTGTGGCTTCACCCGTTTCTCACACTATTGAGTTTCCGCAGATTATTATTCCTCACAAACAACAAAAAAGTAAAAAAGAGAAACAAGCAACTCAAGTTCCTGTTCGGTTTGATTATGATGCCATTTTTGGTTTTGATTCCGTAATTAAAGAAATGGGAAAACTTGGCATTGGCAAAGATCGTGATCCTGAATTTCGCAATTTTGTAAAAATGCTTAATATTCGTCATGGCTTGAACCAGATGCCCGGTGTTGGCACGCTTGTTTTTCGTTCTCCCTCTCGTGAAGATGCAAACTGCTTTATGGTTGCTACGGTAGGAGAGATGAAGCTTCCTGCTATTCGCATGCGTCTTGATCAAAACCCTCAAGGTCAACCAATTTTGTGTGTAATGGCTTCGGCTGATTTTAAGGCACGTCTTACCAACCTTTCACGTGTCGGTTTTACCTCGCCTACGGTGTTAATTCTTGAAGATTTAGATCAATGGGATCTGCCTTTGATGGATGGTTCTTTTAATAGTCCAAGCGATATTTTTCAAGTACAGATTTCACGGGGCGCTCGCGAAGCGCTCGCGCTTGTTCACAGTGCAATCGAAAGCCCAGAAGTTACGGTGTTTATCTCTGCTTCTCATCCAGAAGAGATAGAAGAGTTGCTTCTTGACGGAATAGAACACTATCGTGTGGTCGATATAGACCTTCCAAGTGCAGAGGAGCGTCGGGCTGTTTGGCGCGCTGCGCAGTCTGCTCATCCTTCTCTTCGAGGGCTTGATGTTTCGCAGATGGTTGAGTTTTCTGCCACGATGTCACGCTTTGAAATTTTTGCTGTTATTACTGAAGCGGTTGAGCATGCCTATAGAGTAAGTCTTGAAAAGGGACGTTTTTCTGCGGTTCATACTGGTGACATTGTTTCTCGGTTGTCAAACTTTCAACCTCTTGATTCATCTGAATATCAAGAAATGGAAGATTTAGTTGTGAGCGATTTCAAAAAATCTCTCGAGTCTATTGATGAGTTGCTAGAGGAGTAGTTGTGGAGATTACTCGTCGATGTGATTATGCTTGTCGCATAGTGAGGGCAGCTTATAAGCAGGGAGATTCTTATAGCTCGATCGCTCAAATAGCCAAAGAGGAAGATATTCCCTATTCTTTTGCGCGCAGTATTCAGCATGAGTTGGTTAAAGCGGGAATTTTAAAAACAACGCGTGGCGTTCATGGGGGCTTAGCGCTTAATTGTGATTTGTCTGAACTTACGCTTAAAGAGTTAATTGAAGCGGTTCAAGATCCTGTTAGTGCGTCACCTTGTTCTGTTGACCCTGAGTTTTGCCATCATTCGGATAAGTGCAGCTTTCATGCTGCTTGGTGCGGGCTTGATGCGCTTATTAATTCATATCTTTCTTCTCTTGTGCTATCTGATTTGTTTGAGCTTAAAGAAAATCATCCCGTCATTATCGAGGCGTTCAAACAGCAAAGCCATAAGCAAAGTAATTCTTGATATGTCGCGTGATGCTACACGAGATAATATTTATACATCCGCATGAAACCAGCCGAAGCCGATAAAAAAGCTTTTATTGAAAAAGTATGGTACGAGGGCAAGCGCTTGTATCGCGATTTGCCGTGGCGTGGTATTGATGATGCTTATGCTGTTCTGGTTTCAGAGGTGATGCTTCAGCAAACGCAGGTTGCGCGCGTTGAGTGTTTTTGGTCTGAGTTTTTACGGCTATTTCCTTCAATCGATGCGCTTGCAAGTGCCGAGACCTCTCTTGTTTTAGAAATGTGGCAAGGCCTAGGCTATAATCGTCGCGCACTCGCACTTCAGCGTTGTGCTCAGCAGTGCTCTTTGTATTATGGAGGTAAGCTACCACAAACAAGAGAGGAGCTGTTAGCGCTTCCGGGAATTGGAAGCGCAACGGCAGGCGGCGTTATGGCATTTGCCTATAACAAGCCTGGGTTGTACCTCGAAACTAATGTGCGTACGGTATTTTTGCATGAGTTTTTCTCAGGGCAAGAGCAGGTTTCTGATAAAACGCTTGAGCCCTACATTATCTCAACGTGCAGTGAAGATAATCCTCGAGGGTGGTATTATGCGCTTCTTGATTACGGAAGTTATCTTAAAAAAATTCTTCCTAACCCTTCGCGCAAATCGAAGCACTATGCCAAACAATCTGCCTTTGAAGGTTCACGAAGGCAAAAACGAGCCGAGTTAGTAAGAATTGTTCTTGCTAAACCTCACATTACGCGCACCAATTTACTCGCTGAACTTAACGCATTTGAAGCAAAATCTGGTCGCGATAACGTAGAGATCGCTGAATTTGAAAGCATTGTTTCAGATCTTGTACATGAAGGCTTTTTTGTGGAAAGCGAAACAGGGAGCCTTTTTTGTAACTAACAGAAAGCTGTAAGTATCAAAAGGCTGTAGTAAGCCTGCGCTAATCAACCGCGTAGGTGCCAAGAATTTTTACTTCCTGTAATTTGAGGCGCAAGCAATCAAGAGCTGTTTTTACTTTAGGGTCATCTTGGCTGCCATCAATATCGACAAAGAACATATAGCTTCCAAGCCCTTGTTTGGTAGGGCGTGATTGAATTCTTGTTAGGTTGATGTTGGCATAAGCAAACTCGGACAAAATCATCAAAAGTGCACCTGGTTTGTCGGCTCCTAAGAAAAGTGCCAGTGAGGTTTTATATTGACTACCTTTGATGGCTTCAGGATGCCCTTGTCGGGCAATGAGCACAAATTGGGTTTGATTTCCAAAATGGTCTTCAATGCCTACCTCTGCAAATTTGCATCCAAAAAGTTCACCAGCAAATTTACTTGCAATGGCAGCAACGTCGCTATTTTCTGATGCTTTACGCGCTGCAGCAGCGCTCGAAGAAGCGGTAACCCTTTTTTTGGAAGGGAAGTGTTCGTTTAAATACCTGCGGCATTGGGCAAGTGCTTGAGGATGGCTAGCAATGGTGGTTATATCATCAAGAGATGCTTGAGGGTTAAGGAGAAGGCAATGATGGATATCAATCACCGTAGAGCCAACAATAGAGATACCCCCACGAAAGGCAAAAATATCAAGCGTTCCGGTAACGGCACCTTCGAGAGAATTTTCGATAGGTAAAACGCCATATTCGCATTTTCCCCGCTCTACTGCTTCGTAAATTTCATTAAAAGAAGGACACTCAACAAATTCTGGATTTTCGCAACCTATCTTTCGGGCAAAAACTTGAGCGGCTTCATCCGAGTAGGTTCCTTTTGGTGCTAAAAAGGCAAATGTTGTTGCGTGTTGCATGAGAGTCCTTCCTGGTAATTAACAATCCATTATAAGAGAGTTTATGTTGCTGACCATACAGCACAGCCATATAACCAATATCTATCATCATGTGTCTTTTTATTGTTGGCAACCTTCGTATAATAAAAAGTATGTGAGGGCCAAGATATAGAAAAGGGGTACATCATGGAACTTAAAGGGTCTCAAACTGAGAAAAATTTATGGACGGCATTTGCGGGAGAATCTCAGGCACATACTAAGTATGCCTATTATGCAAGTCAGGCAAAAAAAGATGGTTACGTTCAAATTCAAAATATTTTTAACGAAACATCAAAAAACGAATCTGAACACGCAAAGCTCTGGTTTAAAGCGCTTCACGGTGGCTCGATTCCCACAACGCTTGACAATTTAGCAGAGGCTGCTGCAGGTGAAAATTATGAGTGGACCGATATGTATGCCGAGTTTGCAAAAACAGCTCGTGAAGAGGGGTTTTCTGATTTGGCAGAGCTTTTTGATGGCGTTGCAGGTGTTGAAAAAGAGCACGAAGAGCGCTATCGCACCTTGATCGAGCGTATCAATAAGGGCGAAGTTTTTAAGCGGGGCGAGGTATATGCCTGGAAGTGCAACAACTGCGGGCATATTCATATCGGGAAAGAGGCGCCACAAGTATGCCCGGTCTGTGCTCACCCTCAAGCTCATTTTGAAATTCGTGCCGAGAATTACTAATTGTGTTACTCAGCAAATCAGGGGTAACATTTTCATGCCACTGACGGAAAATACCCCGGGCAAATTTATAATCCTCGCGAAATTATTGTGGAGATTCCGCGAAAATAGTATCAGAAGTTTTACTGGACAAGGACACCTAAAGGAGGTGTGCACATGGTAACAGAGGCTACCAAATCAGGGTTTCTAGAAAGTCTTGAAGCGCGCGGTGTTTCTCGTCGTTCTTTTATGAAACTCTGTGGCTCTCTTGCGGTTGCAGCTGGTTTGTCTGAATTAGCTGCTCCTCGTGTTGCTAAGGCAATCGAGAACTCCGTGATTGGCAAAGAGTCTGGCGCTCTTGCTCCTGTGATCTGGATCGAAGGCGCATCCTGTACAGGCTGTACAGAGTCGTTTGCTCAGGTAGACGCTCCTGATCCTGCAACTGTTGTTCTCGACATGATCTCTTTGAATTATTGCGAGACGCTTTCTGCAGCAGCGGGTTGGTCTATGGAAGAAGCCAAAGCACAGACAATCGAGGCAAGCAAAGGTAAATACATCCTCATTTACGAAGGTGCAGTTTTGGAAGGATGGGGAGGTCAGGCACTTCGCGTTGCCGACACTCCAGGAACGCACCATTTGATAGAGGCGGCAGAAAACGCTTTTGCGGTAGTTGCTCTTGGTTCTTGCGCTGTTAATGGCGGTTGGATGGGCGCTCATCCAAATACTTCAGGTGCTTTGGGTGTTCAGGCATTTTTGAAAAAGTCTGGTATCGAAACCCCGGTAATTAACGTACCTGGTTGCCCTGCGAATCCAGAATGGATAGAGGCAATTTTGGTTGATGCAATTCTTATTGGTGAGCTTCCTGAGCTAACTTCCGAGAACAAGCCAAAGGTTATCTTTAACCAAACCATTCACGACAATTGTGAACGCCGTGGTCATTTTGAGAATGGTGAATTTGTTTATGCGTTTGGCACCAAAGAAGAAGCAATGGGTTATTGCTTGTATCCAATGGGTTGTCGTGGTCCTCAGACCAAAGCAAACTGCGGCATTGTTCGCTGGAATCATCGTCGTTCATGGTGCGTAGCATCGGGCGGTCCTTGCATCGGTTGTTGTGTTGCAAATCCTAACGATCCAGGACATAACTGGGTTGAAACCAACACGCCATTCCGCGCTCGTTTCCGCGATTTGCGTATTGGCGGCGCAACCATTCAGCCTGAGGCTATTGCTTGGACGGTTACTGGCATTGTTGCTGCAGCACTTGTTATCCACGGCTTTGGCATGAAGAAGACGGGTCGTTGTGATGGCGGCGCAGATTTTGAGCAGGTTCGTGAATGGGATGCAAAGCACCCTGAGGAAGCAATCGGCAAGTACGACGAAGGCGTCCTGAAGGGAGGCAAATAAATTATGACACGTTCTATTATCGATCCCGTTACTCGTATCGAAGGTCATCTTCGTGTAGAGATGGAAGTCGAAGGCGGCGTTGTAACTGATGCTTGGGTTTCTGGCGGTTGTTTCCGCGGCATGGAACTGGTAGTAGAAAATCGCACGCCAGAAGATGCTGCTCATATTGTTCAGCGTATTTGCGGTGTTTGCCCTGTTTCTCACGCTCACGCATCTTCTATCGCAGCTGAAAAGGCATATGGCATTACGATTCCTAATAATGCTCGTATTATTCGTAACCTTATTGAGGGCGGTCAGTTCTTGCATAGCCATATTTTGTGGTTCTACACGTTGGCTGCACTCGATTACGTAAATCCAATCAACGCGCTCAACGCTAATGTTGGTGATGCTCTTGATTTGGTTCAGGCAGCGGGCACTTCTTGCCAGTCGGATCTTAAAGCTTTAAAAGAAAAGCTTCAGGCATTTGCTAACAATGGTCAGCTTTCCATCTTCAGTGGTGGCTGGTTCTTGGATTCTGAGGTAGCTAAAGAGTTTACCCTCGGTGCAGAACTCGATCTTATCTGTACGGCTCACTACATCGAGGCTTTGACGATGCAGTCAAAAGCTTCTGAAATTTGTGCGCTTTTGGGTGGCAAGATGCCACATGTTATGACGCTTGTTCCCGGTGGTACATCTTTTGTTCCTACCGAAGAAAAGCTTGACGACCTTTGGTCTTTGGTTCGCGAAGTTCGCGATTGGGTAAAGGCCACCATGATCCCTGATACCAAAGCTATTGCTCCTGCTTACAAGGCAGCTCTTACCTTTGGTAAAGGGTGCGGTCGCTATATTGCTTGGGGTGTTTTTGAAGATCCTTCCTTTGAAATGAGCAAGCGCTATCTTCCTTCGGGCGTTATTGATGAAGATCTCAATCTTTCTGAGGTTGATGAAGGTCTTATTAGAGAATATGTTGGTCATTCATGGTATGTTGGCGATTCTGATCTCAACCCACGTGAAGGCGTAACGGAGCCAGAGTTCACCGAATATTACAAGGGTGATACCGACATTATTAACGATCGTTACTCTTGGGCAAAGGCTCCAAGCTACGATGGCAAGCCAATGGAAGCCGGTCCATTCTCTCGTGTTCTTGCAGCTTATTTGCGGGGCAATAAGTTTATCAAGTCAACTCTCGATGGTCTTATGTCTGATCTTGGTCTTTCTTTGGGACAGCTTCAGTCAACGCTTGGTCGTGTTGCAGCTCGCCAGGTTGAGAGCCTCTATGTTGCCGAGTTGATGGTTGAATGGGTTGATGAACTCATTGAGGCTATCAAGGGTGGCGACAGCGAGTACTTCCGCGCTCCTGAAACCATTACCGGTTCTGGTACGGGCTTCTGGGAAGCTCCTCGTGGTGCTCTCTATCACACCGAGCATGTTGATAACGGTAAAATTACTGGCTATCAAATCATCATCCCAACTACGTGGAATATCGCTCCTCGTAATAAGGAAGGTGTTCATGGTCCAATGGAGCAAGCTCTTATTGGTACCCCTGTTTCTAATGTTGAAATGCCTATCAATGCTTTACGTACGGTTCATAGCTTTGACCCTTGTACTGCTTGTGCTGTTCATGTTTCAGAGCCTGCAACTGGCAAGCATTTCGAGACGGTAACCAGCCCTTGGGGGGTGAAGTAAATGGCACATTTGGCTCATTATCGCGAGGCACATCCATTGCCATTTGTAATCACGCACTGGGTTAACCTTGTTTGCATGGTTCTTTTAATTTTTTCTGGTTTCTTGATTCATTTTCCATTTTGGGCAGCTTTTACGGGCGTAGCTCGTGGTTTGCATGTTGCCGTGGGTATGATTTGGGTTACTAACTGCATCGTGCGCGTTATCATGTCGTTCTTGGTATTCTCAGCGCCTACGGGCGGTACGCGCAACACGGTTCGCGACATTCATACGTGGCTTCCGCAGTCAGATAGCCGTCACCAGCTTGGTCCTTGGATTAAGTACTATCTTTTCGCTAAAAAGGAGCATCCTTTAGGAGCTAAACTTGGTGTTCCTCAGAAAATCACCTACGTGCTTATTCCTTTGCTTATTTTGATCATGGCTTATACGGGCTTCTGTCTTTGGATTCCAACTTCTGAGTGGACGTTCTTTGCGGCAGGTACCGCTTTGGTTGGTGGAGCAATGTCTATGCGCATCATCCATTACTTTATGATGTTTGTATTCATTTGCTTTATGATGCTCCACATCTACCTCTCTAATATTGAGGGTGCTGCACCTTCTAAACTTATGTTGTTCCGTAAAGAACATGGTGGTTTAGTTTATGACCCTGAGCGTCATGTCATCGTAGGCGAAGATCATTCGGTTGACGAGCATTAAATAAAATAGCTTGGTTATATCGTTATGAGGTATGCATGCCCGAGAGAATAATCTCTCGGGCATGTTGTTATGTTTGAGGTATTTACCGAAGGCAAAGGGCGCCTGGCGGGTTGTTTTACAAAATCTTGCTTTTGAAAAGATATAATTGCGCTTGAAAATAATCGATAAGGATCTAGTGTCATGAGCAAGCAGAACCATCAGTTTGAACGGGAGAGCCAAAAAGAGGCGCGTGCATATAAGGCTGCCTTATTAGAGGGCTTGCCGCCGCTTAATTTAGGGGCGCTTTTTATGCCGCCAATTTGGGGTCCAGCTCATGGCGTTTGGATTACGATACTTTATTATCCCCTGTGGCTGTTTGCTGATAATTTGTTATATGCCGCCTATTCCAATCCTGAACCGTTTTCTATTACCTTCGCGGTGCTTATGGCAGTAATTCTTGCAGCCGTCACGATCATTTTTGCCAAGGTTTCTCAAGGGTATGCTTGTCAGCGAGCTTTAAAGCGCGGTAAAACAAAAGAAACGTACATCAAAGAGCAACGCATTTGGGCGGTTGTTTCAGGGGTCATTGCGGTGGTATTTTTAGCTGCAGCAACGTATTATAACGTGGCTATTCGTTCAACGATTGGCATGTAACATGAAAACAGCAGTGTTTTGCGTTGGTAATAAGCTTATGCTTGATGATGGTATTGGCCCGGCAGTATATGAAGAGCTTGTTAATCACTATGAATTTCCTGATGAGGTAAGCTTATTTGATGTTGGCTGTATGAGTATGGATATGGTTTCGTTTGTTGATACGTATGACTTCATTATTACGGTAGATGCGGTTGATGGAACCGAGGCTAAGCCAGGCACGGTCTTTCGGTATAAGCCCTATGATATTGCGCGCCATACAAGCGCTATGACATCATTGCACGATTTAAAGCTGGCCGATTTATTTGATGCGGCAAGTTTGATGGGATATTCTGCCCAAGGCGTTTGCTATGGAATGCAAGTTGAGAATATGAGTCCTGCAGAGTTTGTGGTGGGGCTAACGCCTAAAGTGCATGAAAATCTTTTCTTATTGGTTGAATCAGTGGTTGCCGAGCTTATTCGTTGTGGGCATGTGGTAACCAAAAAGCCCAAGGTAGAGCCTCAAACGTTATAGATTAAGTGGGCTTATATCAAGGGCGCTCAGGTGCTGGAAGCTTAGCGCAAAACTGACAAGCAAGCTAGCGATCAATCAAGCAATCAATGTATGCGAACAAAGCGATAACTCAACCATTAAGGCAATAATTCAACTATTTATGAGGTGCTGAGGGGCATAGATCAGCAATAAAACAATCGGCGCATTTTGGTTTTCGTGCAATACAGATTTGTCTGCCAAATAGCACCCACTGGTGATTGATCGGCCCCCAAAATTTACGGGGATACAACGCTAAAAGGTCTTGTTCTGTTTTGCTTGGTGTATCAGATGAGGCGGGCGAGAATTTAAGCCTGTGGGCAATACGAAATACATGGGTATCAACTGCTATTCCTTCAACGATTCCAAATGCTTCGTTGAGCACCACGTTGGCGGTTTTTCGTCCGACGCCAGGGAGGCGCTGCATTTCTTCCATGCCGCGGGGAATTTCTCCGCCAAAATCGCTCATGATCATTTGTGCACAGGCAACGCAATTGTTTGCTTTGGTGCGGTAAAACCCAAGAGAATGAATGATGGTTGCAACTTCTTCAGGGTTTGCTTGAGCCATAGCCTCAGGGGTTCCAAACTTCTCAAAAAGAAGGGGTGTTACCTTGTTAACGCCAACATCAGTGGTTTGCGCAGAAAGCAAAACGGCAATGGTAAGCGTGAAGGGCGTTGTGTAATTAAGGGCGCATTCTGCCTTGGGGTAATGTTCATTCATGCGCTCGGCAACGTTTAAGGCACGCGTCAGTTTGTCGGCTTTTTTCTCACGAGGCATAAGGCTTTTCTCCTCAATAGTTTTTTAGTAGACTAGCCTAATCTTTATCTAGTCGCAAATGCTCACTTTTAATTTGTATCTTGTTGTGTTTGCACTAAAGAACAAAGTATCACGAAAGAAGCGCGCATATGCTTATTGACTCTTTGGCATCAACGCTTAATAAAACTGAAGCGCTTGAGGGGTTTTGGAAAAAGTTAGATAAGGGAAGCGATGCCACGCTTGGCGTTGCTTCATCGGCGCGTCCCTTTCTTGTTGCTGCACGATTTGCGCGCACGCCACAGACCACGTTAGTGATTACTGCAGCTGAAGATGCCGCCGATGCTTTCGCTCGCAGTGTTGGATCTTATATCGGCGATAAAAAGGTATTACGATTTCCCGAAAGAAGCGACAATTCTTTTTTGCTTGAATATCATGCATCACCGCACGAAATTGCCAGACGACAAGAAGCTCTTTGGGCACTTCAAGAAGGAAGAGCATGTGTAGTAGTTGCTTCGGCACGAGCACTCTTAAAGCGTTTGGCGCCTGCAAGCGAGCTTTTAGCAAAGCCTCTTGTTCTTGAAGCACAGTGCGATTACGGTAATAATCCAACCGATGAAAT
The DNA here is from genome assembly GCA_963653545.1 of uncultured Eubacteriales bacterium. Classification (GTDB taxonomy): domain Bacteria; phylum Actinomycetota; class Coriobacteriia; order Coriobacteriales; family Eggerthellaceae; genus Anaerotardibacter. The sequence continues at coordinate 28,227 of CAVJWZ010000004.1, forward strand.
CTCATCTTACGAAAGCGTTATTGCTCAATTAATTAAAAAAGGCTATGAAAATACGGGAACTCTTGCAGGACCTGGCAGTTTTAGCGTACAAGGCGGAACAATAGACGTATATCCTGGCAATTTGCCTTATCCGGTGAGGCTTGATTTTTTCGGGGATGAATTGGAAGAGATTCGGCGGTTTTTGCCCTCAACGGGGCAAACAATTTCGTCGCTTGAGAGTGTTGAAATTTATCCCGTTCGTGAATTTGAAGTGACGCCAAAAGGTAAACAGCAAGCTCGAAAAAAGCTTGCGCGACCAGCAGAAACAAATCAGGCTCTTCGTGAATTGTTGATGAGTTTAGAAGACGATTTGTGCGAGTGCCCCGATGCGCTCTTTCCGTATTTATACGATAAAACAGAAAGTGTGGCAAAGTATTTGCCAGATAATGCGCTTACCGTTCTTATCGAACCGCGCTCGTTAATAGATGATGCCATGCATGCTCTTGATAATTTTGAAAAACAATCAATAGGAACCTCAATTGCTGTTAAGAGCTTGTATTTTCCGGTAAACGAGCTTGATTTTGGTAAAAACCCGCGGGCAACGTATGTTTCTATCATGCGCGTTGGCGTTGAGCTTGATGGTGAGCTGGTGGTAAAACGCGTTGATGTTGCGGGGGATTCTGAAAAGCTGTTTGGTCGTTTGCGCTCATTGGCGCAAGCGGGTTTTACCGTGGTTTTTTCGGTTCCTCATTTTAGGGCACGCAACGAAATGAAGCTTGCCTTAGTTGATTTGGGAATACCCATCAAAGAAGTGCTTGATGCGGCAGGGGATGAAGAAGAAATCAAAAAACTCAAACGAGGTGTGGTAAACATTGTAGATGTTGATATTCCGCTGGGAATGATTTTTCCTGCTGCAAAACTAGCCTTAATTTCGCTGGCAGATACGCAGGGTTCTATGACGGTGCATAAGCGCCGCCGAGTAGATATAACAGAGATCACTTTCCCATACAAACCAGGCGATTATGTTGTCCATGCTGCTCATGGCGTTGCATTTTTTCGAGAACTTGTTTGTCAAGAAGTCGGAGGCACTAAGCGCGATTATCTTTTACTTGAATATGCGCAAGGAGATAAGCTCTATGTTCCTGTTGAGCAGCTTGATCGTGTTACGCGCTATGTTGGGCCAGAAGGAGCAAGCCCTCGATTAACCCGCCTTAACACCTCTGATTGGTCGCGGGCGATGGGGAAGGCACGTAAAGCAACAAAAAAACTTGCATTTGATTTGGTTGACGTGTATACCCGACGTGCTGCAACAAAAGGGTATCAATATGGTAAGGATACCGTTTGGCAAACCCAGATGGAATCAGATTTTCCTTACCAAGAAACTCCTGATCAGCTTGCTGCTATTGCCGATATTAAGGCAGATATGCGCTCAGCGCATCCCATGGATCGCCTCGTGTGTGGTGATGTTGGCTTTGGCAAAACTGAAGTTGCCCTGCGAGCAGCTTTTAAGGCAACGCAAGACAACAAGCAAGTTATGGTTTTGTGTCCTACAACCATTCTTGCTCAGCAGCATCACAGCACATTTTTTGATAGATTTTCTCCTTATGATATACGGGTTGAGGTTCTTTCAAGGTTTAGAACCCCTGCTCAGCAAAAAGCGGCGCTCGAGGGGTTTGCCAACGGAGACGTTTCGGTGCTAGTGGGAACTCATCGCCTTTTATCGCGCGATGTTAACCCTCGTGATTTAGGTTTGGTGATCATTGATGAAGAGCAGCGTTTTGGCGTAGCCCATAAAGAGCAGCTAAAAAACATGAGAGAGTCTGTCGATGTGCTTACGCTTTCGGCAACTCCTATCCCTCGAACGATGCAAATGGGTCTTTCGGGTGTGCGCGATATGAGCCTTATTATGACGCCGCCCGATGATCGTCGTCCCGTTAAGGTGCACGTGGGAGAGTGGGATCCCGATGTTGTTTCAGATGCTATTCGTCATGAATTGGCGCGCAAGGGGCAGGTGTATTACGTAAGTAATCGCGTGCGTTCGATTGAAGAGGCAGTTGAGCGTGTGCAGGCTGCGGCGGGAGAAGCACGCGTTGGGGTCGCTCACGGAAAGATGTCAAAAGACCAGCTTGAGCAGGTAATGGAAGATTTTTCTGCGGGCGAACTTGATGTGTTGGTAGCTACTACCATCATTGAAAGTGGTATCGATAACCCTCACACCAACACCTTAATCATTGAAGATTCTCAGCGGTTGGGGTTGGCGCAACTGTATCAGCTTAAAGGACGTGTTGGCAGATCTTCAACGCAAGCGTTCGCCTATTTTTTGTTTCCCGATAATCTCGTTCTTACCGAAGAAGCACAAGCTCGCCTAACGGCTTTGAGCGAAAATACCGAGTTGGGCAGTGGTATACGCGTTGCTATGCGCGATTTAGAGATTCGTGGTGCGGGCAGTATTTTAGGGGCAGAGCAAAGCGGCAATATGTCTGCTGTTGGCTTTGACTTGTTTGCACAAATGCTTTCGCAAGCGGTTGTCAATGCTCGAACAGGTAGCGATGCTTCTGGTAGTGCAGACGTTTTACCTGCGGCGCTTTCTGATATTGTTGTTAATACGCCTGATCATACTTATATTCCGGAAGAATATATTCCTGATGCCGATGAGCGCGTGCTCTACTACCGAAAAATCGCCAGTGCCGAATCGCTAGAAGCGGTGGAAGAGTTGTATGAAGAGCTGCTCACTAAACACCCCGAAATGCCAAAAGCAACACATAATCAGTTTGACAAGGCGCGGCTTAAAGCCTTAGCCCACGAACACAAAATAAAAACCATCTCTGTTACGGCAGGCAAGTTGGTAGTTGAACCTATTGCGCTTACGCGTGAACAGGCAAGTGCTTTGCGTAAAAAAGCAGGTCGTTATGCGAGCGATAAGAAAAAACTTACCGTTCCTATGCGTGCCATTTTAGGAACAGATATTGTTAGCACACTCACTTATACTGAGCAAGAAGATGATATAAGCGCGTTGGCAAATATTTTTTGTTATCTTAAAGAGCTTTTGGGCGCTTCAAAAACATGATGCAGTGGCTGTGGTGGCAATTATGATAGCAACAACGGCATAGCAATTGAGGTTTTCTTCAAAAGAGACTTTATATGGCGAGCAAGCAGCGATAGAAATGATAAACTATCAGCGTATTTAATTGAATAAGGTATGAAAGTGAACACCCATGACCCTTCTTGAACTTTTAAAGTTACTTCGTTTGCACATCAAAGGTATTATTATTTTCCCCCTTGCATGTGCGGTAATTTGTTATGCTGGCGCATCGTTTATAGCAAGCGCTCATCCAAGCTACACCGCCACTTCTACAGTGGTAACTACGGGAGGTTCATTTACTTCGGTAGCAGGTTTGGCAGATTCTGCAGCTTCAAGTGTTACCGAAGATGGCGCTAGCGTAACATCGAGTGCAACCACTACTCAAAATACGGTGACGTTTACCGCTAAAGGTACTTCTTCCGAAGTTGCTGTTACTGCTGCCAATAGTGCCGCAACGAATCTTTCAGAGCTCGTTCAAGAAAAAGCAGGGGTTACCAGTGCTACGGTTAAAGAGGCAAAAACAGCTTCTGCCACGGGTAAAAGTCCTTTCCTGTATGCGCTTGTTGGTTTGTTGGCCGGTCTGTTTTGCGTGATTGTTTATTGCGTGTTGCGTGATAGTGTTCGGGGGGGCATTCATACTCCCGAGGCTGTGGCAGCCTGCGGGCTTACCTATCTGGGCACTTTGAACGCTGATAAGGCTCGCATGCGCATTGTTGTGGCAAACTTTCACTTTTCTGGCAAAAATAAAGATTCTGTTGCAAAGAATATTTTGCTCCATCCCACTAATAGCAAAGTACATATCAATGATGCATGCACTATGCTCTCTGAGGCAGCAACTGAAGCAGATATAGAACTCAACAGCGCTCCTGCGTTTGATGAGTCTGTTTATACGCTTTATGAAGGGCATGACGCAGATGCAGTAATTGTGGTTGTTGAAGAGGATGTAACCACTATTGCTGAGGTTGACGAAATTGTGCGTGAGTTCAGCATTGCAAATATTAATGCGGGTGGATTTGTGTATTTGCCTTATAAAAAACATAAAGCGTAAGTAAGGGAGATGGTGGCTATGGCAACGATAAAAAAACACGATTGGGGCTTAATTGTCGTTGGCGTTTTATTGGTAGTACTGGCGTTTGTTATTAGTTTTTATCCGGGTCTCACCCTTGTTACTATAACGGCATTTTTTGGTGCTGGTCTTCTTGTTTCAGGCATTTTTGACATTGTTGGATATGTTAGTTTAAATCGTATTGGTAGCCCCTCGGGCTGGATTATTGCTTATGCGGTGCTCGATATTATTTTGGGCGCTATGTTTTTGTTTCATCCTGTTGTTTTTGCGGATGTTATGTCGTGGGTAGTAGGTATTTTTGTTGTTATTTTTGGCGTGTTTGAAATTTCGGCAGCATTTAAATTAAAAGCAGTCGAAATTCCTATGTGGGGGTGGATGCTGTTTTCCGGCATCGTTGATATTTTGTGTGGCTTTGTATTCTTTGTATTCCCTGAAATGCTTGCGATCTTTTTGGCAGTGTTTATTATCATGCGTGGCGCATCACTTATTGTGTATGGTTGGAATACTCAGACGTTTCTATTTTAGGCTTAAGGCTTACAATACCTATACTCGATGCCTCTATTTCCCCTATAAGCCTCTAACGGTGGATAAGACTATCAAGAGCACTCAGTATTTTCTGCTGTCAGCCTTCTTGAACTTAATAAGATCTTAAATTACAAGATAGATTTGAGTGTTTGCTACGTTTATAGAGGCTCTAGTAGCACTGCGAAAAACTTTCTTTGGTGTTCATAATGAGCATCTGGAGACGATTTTCTATATTGGCAAAACTGACGTCGGGGTCATAATCAAGGGCAAGAATATTTGCTTCAGGGTAGAGTTCTTTCAGTTTTTTGGTAAGCCCGCGCCCAACAACATGGTTAGGAAGGCACCCAAAGGGTTGCAAGATAATAAAAGAGCGGCACCCCTGTTTGGCGTGATGCAAAATTTCTCCGGGAATTAATACTCCCTCTCCTGCATCAAAGGTGTGATGGATGATAGGGTCGCTCTCTTTTACCAGTTCAGGCATGCGAACAACAGGAGAACAAAGAGGATGTTTTTTTGCAATGCGGTCAGTAATTGAATGGGCAAATTCAAAGAGGTTATCGGCTACAGCGTACCAGGTTTTTTCATTGAAGGGCTTATCAAGATGGTATTCCTTAACTTGGGCATGCTTATAAAAATAAGTTTTCCGAATAACGTCTGTCATCCGTGCTTGGATAACTTCAAGACCGTTATCCTCAAGATATTGTTCAATATCATGGTTCGCTCCTGGATGAAAATTGAGAAGGTATTCTCCAACAATAAGCACTTGCGGTTTTAGGTTTGTGCGGTCGTAAGCGATTGATTTCATGGTATCAATCGCCTTTTTGAAGCCGCTGATAGCTCCTCTGATGCCGCTTCGATCAAGCCCGTTAAGTAAAAAATCGAGCGCTTTATCAAAAGCGATTTGCGCAGAACCTTTAATGGTTTCGTAGGGACGAATCTTTCGCAAAAGATCCTCAAGAACATCAAGCATTGGAAGGCAAAGTGCAACTAGTAGCGAACTACCAAGGCTAATCTTAAATCCTGGGTGAATGTTTTTATCGTCATCTTCATCGTTGGTGATGATGGGTACTTGCGCATACCCTGCATCATCGAGAGCTTTGCGCAAAAGAGCGGAATAATGCGTAAGCCTGCAGTCTCCCACGTATTTTCCTGTTCCAATAGCAACGTGGTCGGGGTCGTATTTTCCGCTTTCCAACGCAGCGAGTGCTTCTCCTATAACGATTTGAGCAGGAAAACAAATGTCGTTATGAACATATTGCTTGCCTAGGCGAATGGCATCTTCGCGACCAATATCAAGTGCCTCGGCTTTAACCCCTTGTTTGCTAAAAATGCTGGTCATAAGGCGGCAAAAAGCATGAGAGGTGTTTGGTACAAGGATGGTTTTTGTCGTGCGGTCTTCTTCGGTATATTTAACGGGGTAAGAGTCGTTAAGGGCGTGGCATGGTAAGGATTGTTGCACTTTTCGCTTCGCGTTAATGGTTTCAATGAACGAACGAATACGAATGCGAAGTGGGCCTTGGTTTTCGCTTTCATCAATTTTTAAAACAAGCGGAGTTTTTTCAGAAATTTCGCCCATAAGACGAATGATTTCATCGGAAAGATAAGCATCGTGGCCGCATCCAAAACTTACCAGTTGAACATATTCGAGATTTTCGTTTTGTGCGGAAATAATAGCAGAAGAGAGCATACGCGCATGGTAGTTATTAACAATATCAAGGCGCGATTGGCTTAAATCTACCGTATTAATTTTCGGTAGCGCATCGGGCGTTAAAACCGAAATTCCCATTTCGCAAAATTGCTTTGGAATATCATGGTTAACAAGTGGGTCGTTGTGATAGGGCCTTGATGCAAGAACCACTGCATATGAGTTGTTTGCCTGAGCGCGCGCAAGGGCTTCTTCACCTTTTTGGGTAAGTGCATTATGAAAGGAATTCATGGCTTGATCGGCTACTGCGATAGCGCGCAAAATGGCAGTACTTGTTATAGCAAAGGTTTTTTCAAAATATGTTACAAGCTGTTTATTGCGGTCGTTGGTGCTATACCAATGAAAAAGAGGGTTATCAAAATGGCCATTCCATTTCTTTTCAGGGTTGTCAGAGTTTTGAATAACATAGGAATACCCTTTAACCACTGCGCACATAGATTGGCTGGTTGCTTGCGTGTTTTCTGTTGGTACGGTTGTGATAATGGGCATAAAAATACGGTCAACCTGTTTATCGATGAGACTTTGAAGGTGTCCGTGTACCAGTTTTGCGGGAAAGCATATGGTATCGGATGTTACCTGTGATAACCCTGATTCAAAGAGCTGCTGTGAGCTTTTCTCAGAAATAACAACACTAAAGCCAAGTTCTCGTAAAAAGGTAGACCAAAAGGGCATAGTTTCCCAAAAGGCTAAGACTCGAGGGATGCCAATGGTAATACCGTTTGACGGTTCTGGCTTATTGAGGGGGTATAAATCAAATAAAAGGTTTTCGCGAATATCAAAAAGGTTGTCTGCGTTGTTTTTTTGAGCACAGTGAGCTTTGAGTTTATTACGTACCCGTTGGTCTTTTATGTCGCCTAGAATTTCGCCTTTGCCGCATCGGTTGTTTGATATAAATTGTTCACCATTTGAAAAGGTAATAAGGCTGCGATTGCATCTATTAGCGCAAAACGGGCAAATTAATCCTGAAGCTTGGGTGTAAGAAAAATCTTTTATAGAATCAAGCCCAACAAATGAAGAAGAGCGGTTTTGTTCGTGCAGCTTCTCTTTTGCCAGCAAAGCAACTCCATATGCTCCCATAATACCAGGATAGGGTGCCCTCAAAACGTTTCTGCCCAGATATTGCTCTATAGCACGCAGCACTGCATCATTTCTAAAGGTACCTCCTTGAACCACAATTGTGTTACCAAGTGAATCAAGGTTGGAAACGCGAATGACTTTGGTAAAAACATTTTCAATAATCGATTTGCACAATCCTGCCATAATATCTTCAGGAGTTTTGCCATTGCGCTGTTCGGTAACAATGTTTGAATTCATAAAAACGGTGCAGCGGCTTCCTAAATGAGCGGGGTTTTGTGAGGTAAATGCTGCTTCGGCAACCTGGTCGATTTCAATATTGAGCGTAGAAGCAAAGCTCTCTAAGAATGAGCCACAGCCCGAAGAACATGCTTCGTTAACAGCGATATCGGTGATAATTCCATCATTGAGCCAAATGGCTTTCATGTCTTGTCCGCCAATGTCGAGAATAAAGCTTGCTTCAGGAATAAAGTGGGTAGTTGCTTTGGCGTGCGCAACCGTTTCAACTACGTGATAATCTGCCTTTAAGGCTTTGGCAAACATGAGTTCACCATAACCTGTGGTACCAAGTGCTTTAACGTTAAGGGTGATTCCTCTATCTTGGTAGCGTTTGTTTAGAGTGCAAAGAGCATCTTTTAAAATCTCAAGAGGTTCACCTTCGTTTGAAGCATAAAATTCATCAATGAGGCAATCGTTTTCATCCAAAACGGCAAATTTTGTTGTGGTACTTCCTGAGTCAATTCCTAGGTAAACGTCTAGTGTGGAAGGGTGTCTTAGCAAATCAGATTTATTAATAAGATGAACTGCGGTTATTTTTGGATGTCGCTCATAGAATTCGTCGCGTTCATCTTGCGTTTTAAAAAAGGGTTCTTGATGCTCGCATAAAGGCAAAGAGCAAGATAAGGAGCTAAGTTTTTCTACAATTTTTTGAGCGTCTGCAAACGCTGGAGCTTGGTTCTTAAACAGAGAGGTAAGCGAAAGCGCACAACCTTTGGCAACAATGAGCTCTGCTTGTTCGGGGATAATAATTTCCTCTTCGGTGAAATTTAACCGAGAGGCAAATACTTCAATAAGCTTAGGGTTGAAGGTAAAAGGACCTCCTTCAAAAATCAAAGGAGCGGTAATTGATAAACCTTGAGCTAAGCCGCCTATGGTTTGTTTCGCAACAGCATGAAAAACAGAAAGAGCAATGTCTTCTTTGCGTACACCTCTATTAAGCAGTGGTTGAATATCGGTTTTTGCATAAACCCCGCAACGACCTGAAACGTCATAGTGAGTTGTTCCCTGTTCGGCTAACGCATTAAGTTCTTCGGGTTTAACACGAAGAAGTGTTGATATTTCATCAAGAAAGGCACCTGTTCCTCCAGCGCAGCTTCCATTCATGCGCATGTCTGAGACGTGAGGCTCTTTGTTTTTATGGGTGAAAAAGATCATCTTGGCATCTTGTCCGCCAAGTTCAATGGCGCAGCAGGTCTGTGGATATGTTGCTTTGATGGCTATTGAATTCGCCACTACTTCTTGCACATAAGGAACATTGATGTGCTGAGCAAGAGCTTTACCTCCTGATCCGCAAAATGCAAGCTTGATTGTATGTGTTGGGTAGGCTGTGTAAAGCTTTTTAAGCGAATTGGTAATTGTTTGAAGTTGAAGGGCATTATGCCTGCGGTAATCCGAGAAAACAACCTGTTTAGTTTTTGCGTCAAGAGCAACAAGTTTTGTTGTGGTTGAGCCTATATCAATTCCCACATAAAGCAAACTGGATGTGGGTGGTGTGGTTTTACTGACGGTTGGTAGCATTCATTCCCTGCAAATTACTCATTACAACTATATCTTTAACTGTTTTTGATTATAGTAAACAACTTGTTGAATAAGTCTTATCAAATTGGTCAAATTTGTCTAGATTATTCAAAAGTAGAAAAAATCATTTTGGTTAGGATTTTTGTAAAAAGGCCCGTAAAGGCAAGAGCCAATTTCCTTAAAAAGCGCTATAGTTAAAGCATCTAAAATAAAAGAATTTGTTAGAGAGGGGATATCATGGCTAACAATTTCGGAGATGGCTTAAAAGATATTTTTTTGGCTGGTGTTGGTGCCATGGCACTTACGGGGGAAAAATCAAAAGAAATCGTAGATAAGCTTATTGCTAAAGGCGAGCTTTCTGTTGAGCAAGGAAAAGAAATCAATCAGGAGTTAACCCGTAAGGCAACGGATACCGTTTCAAAGTTTCGCGGCGAAGCTCTTTCTCAATTCATCGACACTCTTTCTGCTGATGAGCGCAAAGAGTTTGTAGATCAAGTTACCAAGCTTGCCCAAGAAAAAGAACAAAATGCACAAGCATCTTCAGAGGATGCGGCTTCAGAATAAAGCCATGCTGTAAGGTATGCGCGGCTGGTTGCTATGCTCTGTCTCTCGGTAGATGACAAGGTCTGTTGAGCTCATGGAAGAAAACGTACTACTTCGGCATCTTTTTAATGATCGTGCCGAGGTAGATCCTGAACAACAATTTGGTCTCACACGAAAATCTCGAAGCAAGCGATTGCATGAGATTATTGGTTTGGTGCGCAAATATAAGATTATGGATGGTATTACGCCAGTACATTTTCGAGACATGTTGGTAGATCTGGGACCGAGTTTTGTAAAAATTGGGCAGATGCTCTCTTTGCGTTCTGAAATTTTGCCAAAAGCGTACTGTGATGCATTGTCTTCTTTGCAGATGGATGCCGATCCGCTTCCTTTTGATGAAATTAAGCAGGCGCTCGAATCGATTTATGGAGAACGATTTTCTTCGATATTTGCCAGTATAGATCCAAAGCCTTTAGGGAGCGCCTCTTTAGCCCAAGTTCACAAGGCGGTTTTAAGCAATGGGGATGTTGTTGCGGTTAAGGTGCAGCGTCCTGGTGTGCGGGCTACCATGGCGCAAGATATTGATGTTATGCGCTCGATAGCCAAGCGGTTTTCTCGTTTTATAAAAGACAATCAAATGGTCGATTTACGCGATGTGGTTGAAGAGCTTTGGAATACCTTTCTTGAGGAAACTGATTTCACTAAGGAAACTCAAAATTTATACGAGTTTGCGCTTTTAAATAAAGATGTTGCCTATGTTGGATGCCCCATGCCTTATTTGGAGTATTGCTCCGAAGAGGTTTTGGTAATGGAATATATCGAGGGTATCTCTTTGCGGGACACCGATAAGCTTGTTGCAATGGGCTACGATTTAGAAGAGATTGGCATAAAGGCGCTCGACAATTATGCGACGCAAATTCTTGATTTTGGTTTTTTTCATGCCGATCCTCATCCGGGTAACATGTTTATCAAGGACGGAAAAATCATCTATATCGATCTTGGCATTGTAGGTAGATTAAGCCTTCGTGACAGGGCTCGCTTTGGCGAAATTATTGAGGCAGTTGGCGCTAAAAGCGCAACAAGACTCAAAGATGCGCTCATTTCTTTTTCAGTTGATCATGATTCGCGCGGAATTGATCATCCTCGGTTTTTGGCGGAGCTAGACTTAGTTTTAGATGCTTATGGTTCTTGTGATGTTGCTGATATTGATATAGGAAATCTTTTAAGTGACATTATGATTTTAACCAAGCAATGCAGAGTAACGCTACCTCCATCAGTAACCGCGGTATCACGCGGAATTGTAACAATAGAGGGAACCTTGGCTGAATATATCGCAAACTCTAATATCGTTGACATTATTAACGGTCATATTATGCGCAAGAAAAACCCTAAAAAAGAGCTTGAAAAGCTTGCTCAGGAAGCTCTGATTTCTCTCAATAACTCGGGTCGTGGCTTGGCTGCTTCGGCAGAGTATTTAGGCGAATCGCTTAAAATGCTTTCTCGGGGACAGCTTAAGGTAAATGCAGAAATGCTTGGTTCTGATGAGCCGATAAAAAAGGTTGCGCGTATTGCAAATCGTTTAGCCATAAGTATGATTATTGCCGGTTTGTTGGTGAGTGCTAGTTTAATGACCTCGCTCGATATGCCCAAGATAATAGGGGTGCCCGTTCTTTCGTTTATTGAATTTGTTTCGGCATTTGTTCTAACTATTGTGGTGGCGGTGGATATTTATCGCAGTCCCAAAAAGTGAGAGTTTGACAGCGCAGCCTTATCGAGAGCCTTAATACCTGCCTCACAAGAAATATTGTTTTAAGATATGGCGTGCGTCCAATGTTTCATTTTCAAAACAGATTATCCAATTTAAAAATTGAATGCTGATATTGCAATCATTTAAGGTAAGCTATAAGAAAGTAAGCCGATGTATTCTGCATCATCTGTCCTGTTGCAATTGATCAGGCTCGGTGTGTTAGTTAGAAAAGAATGGAGTTTCATATGAATTCTGATTCGCGTGCGGTGAAGGGTCTTAACATCGCAATTATTGTTGTGGCAGCATTAGGCCTGCTTGCTTCGGTGTTTTTGGTATTTAGTGCTGGATTGTTGAGCATGTATGCTGCCGATCCGTCTGTGCAAAATTTTGATTATAGTTACTACTACGACAATACTTATGATTCTAGTTTGACCCCCGATAATGTTGCGGGAATGTTGGCTGGCCTTGGAGTTATCTTTATGGTCTGCTCAATTTTTGTTTTCCCTGCTTCGATTCTTGCCCTTATCGCAGGTATTTTAGGTGTTCGCAATGCTGCAAATCCAGACAAATTGGGTGCTGCCTTTGTTCTTACCATCATTGCCATCATCTTAAATGTTCTTTGCTTCAAGTGGATTACGTTTGTTTTGCTTATCATTTCGGCAGTGTTTATTAATAAGGTTCGTAAATCAATGGTGGCTATTCCTTATGCGGCAAATCCTGCAGTTCCTGGAGCGTATCAACAACAGGTTTCTCAGTCTGCTCAGCAGCAAATGCCAACTCAGCCTGCCGCCCCTCAGCAGCCAGCAGCTCCTGTGCCCCCTGCTGCGTCAGAGCAATCTAGCGAACAGTAAAACAGCAATCAGTAAAATAATTGGTAAGTCGTTTTACTAAAAGGAGCAGGTAGCATTAAATCGTATAAATAATTGCTACCTATGCAGTTTATCAACAGCGCGGCGATACAAACGCCGTGCTGTTTTTGTATAGATAGGCCAAACTCAACAAAATTTTTCTTGCTTTTGTGGTGGTTCTGATACAATTCAAAGGCTGTTTTTATTACACATGCGCGATGGACCCGGATTTGCTAGTGGCCGCATATGGTTGCAAAGAAGGGAGTGAAGTTGCGCAGAGGACTAACGAATGGAGAAATAATGACTAAGGTCAACATCAAAACTCTGCTTGATGCAGGAACTCATTTCGGTCATCAGACTCGCCGCTGGAATCCAAAAATGAAGCCATATATCTTTGGCAGCCGTGGCGACATCTATATTATTGATCTCAAAAAAACCCTTTATGGTCTTGATGCTGCTTATACTGCAGTTTCCAAGATGGCTGAAAAAGGTGGCACCATTCTTTTTGTTGGCACTAAAAAGCAAGCTCAAGAGTCAATCGCTGATGCTGCTAATCGTTGTGGCATGCCTTATGTAAATGCTCGTTGGCTCGGTGGTATGCTTACCAACTTTGTAACCATTCGCTCTCGCGTTCAGCGTATGGAAGAGCTTGAGGCTATGGAAACTGATGGTCGCATGGAAAAGCTTCCTAAAAAAGAGCAGATTCTTTTAAAGAAAGAGCTTGCTAAGCTTCAAACCAACCTTAACGGTATCCGTAACATGAAAAAAACTCCTGATATGGTTTTTATTATCGATACCAATCGCGAACAGATCGCAATTCACGAATCTCATCGTTTGGAGATTCCTGTTGTTGGCACGCTTGACACTAACTGTGATCCAGATGATGTAGATTATGGAATTCCTGCCAATGATGATGCAATTCGCTCTGTTAGTCTTTTGGCAGATTTTGTAGCAGATGCTGTTATCGCCGGTACAGGTGCCCCTGTCGCCCTTGAAGAAATGGCTGCGCCTGCCGCTCCTGATTCAGCACCTGCTACTGAAGAAGTTGCTCCTGAGCCTGTTTCTGCTCCAGCTCAAGCTGCTGAGTAATAGTAAGGTTTGCGTTAAGAATTAGTACTACATAATAAGCGGACTTGCCTGTAGTGTGAGTCCGCGTTTCGTATGAAAGGAAACACTATGGCAGAAATTACTGCGGCTCTAGTAAAAGAGCTTCGTGAAATGACGGGCGCTGGCATGATGGAATGTAAAAAGGCCCTTGTTGAGGCAGAAGGCGATATCGATAAAGCGGTTGATGTTCTTCGTACACGCGGTTTGGCCGCTGCAGCAAAAAAAGCTGGTCGTGCCACCAATGAAGGCGCAGTAACGGTTCTCATTGCAGATGATGGCAAATCTGGCGCGATGGTTGAACTTAATTGTGAAACCGATTTTGTTGCTATGAATGAAAAGTTTAAAGCTTATGGCAACAAAATTGCTCATGCTGCTCTTGCCTCTTTAGCTAAAGATGTTGAGGCGCTTAAGGCTTTTGAGCATGAGGGTGAAACCGTTGAGGCTATCATCACTGATGCTGTTCATGTTCTTGGTGAAAATACCCAGCTCGCTCGCGTAACCTCAGTTGAGGCCCCTGCGGTTGCAGGTTACGTTCATGGCGGTGGAAAAATTGGCGTTATGGTTGAATTTGAGGTTCAAGGAATCGATCCTGCTTCTGCTCAATTCCAAGCTTATGGCAAAGATGTTGCCATGCAAGTAGCTGCCATTGCGCCGGTTGCGGCAACGCGCGAATCGGTTGATCCAGAAATCGTTGCTCATGAGATGGAAATCTATAAAGCGCAGGCAGCCGAATCTGGTAAACCAGAAAATATTCAAGAAAAAATCGCTACCGGCCGTCTCGAGAAGTTTTTCAAAGAGAACTGCCTTACTGAGCAGGTGTTTGTTAAAAACTCTGATCAGACCGTTAACCAATATACTGCGCAGGTTGCAAAAGAGCTTGGTGGAGAAATTAAAATTCTTTCTTTCCAACGTTTTGTTCTTGGCGAATAGGTGCATAAGCTTGCGCTTATTTATTGGTGGCGTTAGTTACTGATCAAAAACAAAATATGAAGCCCTTCCTAAGCGTAAGTTTTGGAAGGGCTTTTCTGCCATAATAAGAACACTCATTAAACTGCTAAGGTCAACAAAGTTTGTGTATATAGATCGGATAAAACATATGCCAGAAGAAGTAATTGTTGCTCATGAAAGCGCTTCTTTATCGGGGACGGTGTCTATTGGTGGAGCAAAAAATTCCGCATTAAAACTCATTGCTGCTTCATTGTTGGGGCAGGGTGAATCGGTCATCCATAATGTTCCCCTTATTTCTGATATCGAGATCATGATAGAAGTATTGCGCAGCTTAGGGGCAACGGTTTCGCGTAACGATCACCGTATTATTATCGACACCGCCAAGGCGCAAGGGCATGAAACGCCCTACGAACTAGTTTCTAAAATGCGCGCAAGTATTTCAGTGCTAGGACCTTTAATTGGACGTTTTGGTTGTGCCCGTGTTGCCATGCCTGGTGGTTGTCAGATTGGTGCACGAAAGATCGATATCCACCTTAAAGTACTTGAGGCATTGGGTGTTGAATTTGAAAACGATCATGGTTATCTCTATGCTTCTTCTCCTCATGGGCTTCATGCGGCTGATGTTTTACTTGAGTTTCCTAGTGTTGGTGCAACAGAAAACATGCTTATGGCTTCGGTTACCGTAGAGGGTGTTTCTGTTATCGATAATGCAGCGCGAGAACCTGAAATTGTTGATCTTGCCAATATGCTTAATGCCATGGGAGCAAATGTTACGGGTGCCGGAACGTCAACTATTACCGTTGTGGGCACGCCGCTTGAAAAGCTTCATCCTTGTGAGCATACTACGGTAGGCGATCGCATTGAAGCGGGAACGTTTTTAACGGCCGGTGCGCTTTTAGGCGGCCCCGTAACGGTTGAAGGAATTGACCCGTTGTTTCTTCGCATGGCATTAATGAAGCTTGAACAGATGGGCTGTGATGTTGCTACAACCAATACCTCAATAACGGTTTCGCGTAGCAAGCCTTTACGTCCTGTTGATATCCAAACGCTTCCTCATCCGGGTTTCCCAACCGATCTTCAGGCTCAGTTTATGCTTCTGGCAGCTTTAGCGCAGGGCAACTCAGCTATTACTGAAAATATTTTTGAAAACAGATTTATGTTTGCCTCTGAGCTTAATCGTATGGGTGCTGAAATTAGCATTGAAGGGCATCATGCTCTTATCCAGGGGGTAAAAAAGCTTCAGGGCGCACCAGTAACTTCTCCCGATTTGCGGGGTGGTGCAGCGCTTGTTTTAGCGGGCCTTATTGCTGAAGGCGAAACAAAAATTTACGACATTCATCATATAGATCGCGGCTACGAAGATTATGTGGGTAAATTGCAAAATCTTGGCGCATCAATTGAGCGTGAGGTAAGTTAATTCTCAAATCAATAAAGGGTTGTGTATCCTTTAGTAAAAGCTTTTGTTTGCGTTACGTTTGTTTGTGGCTGGTATTACCAGGCTTTGATAGTGCTAGGTTGTTTTTGATGGGTAACAATCGTTTTAACCGTTCGTCTCGACGTTCTAAAAACTGGTCTTCATCAGTGGTCGGAACACATGCGTCTTCCGGTTCGCGACGTTCTTCTCGGAAACCTTTGCGCTCAGCGCATCACCAGGCACGAACATTTGGTACTAAAACAACAGAATTACGTCAGATGAATGTACGAACATCATCGGTTCCTCGTGAGGCTGCTCGTCATACAACGGGACGATCTTTTACTAAAGATGCCCTTGCTCATCGCCGCCGCCGAAATGCTGTTCTTGCATTAGTGGTGATACTGCTGGTGGTAACCTTAGCTTTTTTCCTTGGTTCTTGCGCTTATCGGGCTTCTATTACAGGGTCTATGGCGCTCAACGACGATGAGGTAAAAAGCGTCTTGGTGGAACCTGAAGCAAACGCTCCCTACTACGTTCTTGTTGCGGGCTTGGGGGATGATCCTCAAGTTGGACAAACCGCTAGTTTCTTGATGCTCATGCGTGTTGATGAGCAGAATAATCAAGTTTCTCTTTTGGGTATTCCCGATAATATAGCGGCATCGCTTTCAAAATCGGGCGATTATATGCTACGTGATGCTGTTTCGGTTGGGGGAGAAAAAGAACTTATTTCGGTAGTTTCGAACAAGCTAGAAATTGATATTGCGCATTATATTCGCACTACCGAGAGCGATTTTATTTCGTTGGTTGATGCTCTTGGTGGGGTTCATGTTACTGTTGAACAGCGCGTTGACGACCCAAGGGTAAGTTCTGTTGTTCTCAACGTTGGCGAGCAGGATCTCAATGGCGAACAGGCTCTAGCTTATGTAAGTGCCTTTAACTATAAAGATGGACGCACGGTTCGCTCAGATATTCAAGAGCAGGTGTTTACCGAGCTTGTTTCGAGTATTCAGGCAAAATCAGGCTTAGATTTCATTACAACAGCCGACACGCTTTCTCATTACTTTAAAACCGATTTGTCCTATGATGATTTAGTTAGAATTGCTCATGCTTATTCGTCTTGCGAAACTATATATCACGTTACTATTCCCGGTTCGCAGTTGATCGATGGCGATAAAACGTACTATGTAATTTCATCGAGCGCTTGGAGTGTTGCAAAAGAAAAGTTTATGGCTGGTGAAGATCCGCAAGTATATCAAGATACCAGCCAAGTTGATAAAGCTGAAACAACCATCGAAATTCTTAATGGCTCTGGTTCTGAGGGTCTTGCAACGCAGGCTGCCACCATACTATCGCAGGCGGGTTATCAAATTACCTCTACGGGCAATGCTCCCTCGTATGTCTACGATGAAACATTAGTGGTGTATCGTGAGGCCAAAGATGAGCTTACAGCACAGGCGGTAGTGCAAGATCTTGGGGCTGGCCGTGCTATTTCTGCGGGGTCGTTCTATTTCCTTGAAACGGATATTCAAGTGTATGTAGGAAAAGATTGGAAAGCCCTTGCCTAGTTTTGATCCCGTTGCTTATCTTAATAAGCCTCGTTGGCGTAGTATGTCGTTGGGGTTGGGCCGTATTGCAGAATTGCTTGAAAAGTTAGGCAACCCGCAAAATTCTCTTAGATTTATTCATGTGGCAGGTACCAATGGCAAGGGTTCAACAAGTGCATTTCTTGCTCAAATTATGCAGGAAGCTGGATACAAAGTAGGGCTATTTACCAGCCCGTATCTTATAACCTTTGAGGAGCGCATTCAGATTAATGGTGAAGTGATTTCTCGTGATGATCTTGTTCAAGTTACGCTGCAGGTGTGCAATATAGCAGAAGATATGGCTGAACACCCAACAGAATTTGAACTTATGACAGCGGTAGCCTTTCTCTATTTTGCTACAAAAAAATGCGATATTGTGGTGGCAGAAGTTGGGTTGGGGGGACGACTGGATTCAACAAATATTATTTCTCGTGTTGAGGTTTCGGTTATAACTCCTATAGCTCTTGATCATTGTGCTGTTTTAGGAAGTACTATTGCTGAGATAGCCCAAGAAAAAGCAGGAATAATCAAACCTAATGTCCCGGTAGTGAGTGCCCCTCAAACAAAAGAGGCCAAAATGGTTTTGGAAAAGGTTGCGCGCAGCAATAATGCATCTATCGTTTTTGCTGACGGCGCAATAAGGGGCGACAATGGTTGTTTTTCATATAAAACATTCGAAAAGCTAACTATTTCCTTATTGGGTCGTTATCAGCGTAGCAATGCAGTTTTGGCGCTTGAAGCAGTTAGGTGTTTGCAAGAAAAAGGATGGAATATAAGCAGAAAAGCTCTATACAGAGGGCTTGCTAACACAAAATGGCCAGGAAGGTTTGAGATAGTCAGCAAAAAGCCTTGTATAATTGTTGACGGAAGCCATAATGAACAGGGCGTTGTTGCCTTGCTAGAAACGCTGGCATATCGCTATCCAAATTGTCCTGTCGTATTTGTAGTAGGAATTCTTGAAGATAAAGAGCATAAAAAAATGCTGGAGCTTTTACTTGGATCAGCCTGTGCTTTTGTTGCTATTCCTGTTGATAATCCAAGAGCATTATCGGCTTCCGATTTGGCGCACGAAGCTCAGATGGTGGCAACTTGTCAGAAGCGAAAGGTTGAGATATATGAGTCAACTTCGGTTACGGAAGGAATAGAAAAAGCAGTTGCCTTAGTTTGTGAAGGTGGAGTAATATGCGCTTGCGGAAGTTTATATTCGGTAGCAAACATTAAAAGAGCTGTTGAGAAATTGCGCCTAAAGGGCAGCTTACTTTAGTAAGTACTGCAAAAGGCGTATTTGTTCCTTGGTTTGTGTTTTTGATGCGTTAACATGGTAATAACAACTTTGTTTTCAAGGTGTTACGCAGTATTTGCTTTGCTTGGGATATACTTTCTTGCGTTGTTTGAGTATCTCGAATGGGCTTGGGCGGCGCCAAGTTCCGAACCTGGTCAGGTCCGGGAGGAAGCAGCCATAAGGGACCGCTGACGAGCGCCCTTGCCTATTCGGGATACTTTTATGTGATAACGGAGGAATTGTTCGTGGAATTTATTCAGTTTATTCTTGGACTTCTGCAAGATCCTCGCGGAGCTATTGCTGGTTGGATTATTACGCTTGGGCCTATTTGGGTTTATACGCCACTCTTTCTTATAGTTTTTATTGAAACTGGTTTGGTATTTTTTCCTTTTTTGCCGGGCGATTCACTGCTGTTTGCAGCCGGGGTTTTTTCTGCCGATGGTGGTGGGCTCAATGTTGTCGCAACGCTTCTTGTTTTCTATGCTGCCGCCATTTTAGGTAATACTTCAAATTATTGGATAGCGCGTCTTTTTGGCTCTCGCATCATTGATTCTGGAAAAGTGAAGGCGCTTACTCCTGAGCGCATGGCAAAGCTCGATCACTTTTTTGCCAAGTATGGCGGTCTTACTATTGTTATTACGCGTTTTATGCCGTTTTTTAGGACCTTTGCTCCCTTTATTGCTGGCACTGGTCATATGAATTTCGCTAAATTCACCTTATTTAACTGCATTGGTGGCATTTCTTGGGTTTCTCTTTTTGTTTTAGTTGGATATTTCTTTGGTGGAATTCCATTCGTTCAAGATCACTTTGAAATAATCGTTTTAGGTATTGTCGCTGTTTCGGTTGCTCCTGCAGTTATTGGGGCAATAAAAGGCGCGCTTTCGGCACGAAAAAAGAAAGCACAAACTTTTGTTGAATAGAATTTCTTGAAAGCTTCATCAAATTTTGCGTTATCGTGAATTTTGGTGAGGGATGATTGTTTTAGAAAGGCTTACCTTATGGCTGAAGCGTTGTATCGGAAATATAGACCATCTACGTTTCAAGATATTGTAGGGCAAGAACATATTGAGCGAACGCTTAAAAATGCTATAGAGCAAAACAAGGTTTCTCACGCATATCTTTTTTGTGGCCCACGAGGAACGGGCAAAACTACCACAGCGCGTATTCTTGCTAAAGCACTGTTGTGCGAAAAGGGGCCAACAACCGATCCTGATGGTACTTGTGCTGAATGCGAGGCCATCGCAAATGGCAATCATCCTGATGTATACGAGCTTGATGCGGCCAGCAGAACAGGTGTAGAAAACGTACGCGAAGAAATTATCAGTCGCGTGCAATATGCTCCTGTGCGGGGTTCTTTTAAAGTCTATATCATTGACGAGGTTCACATGCTTTCAACGGCAGCCTTTAATGCGTTACTAAAAACGCTCGAAGAGCCCCCAGAGCATGTTATTTTTATTCTCTGCACTACCGATCCGCAAAAGGTTCCCGAAACCATTCATTCGCGTTGTCAGCGTTTTGATTTTCATCGAATTTCGGTAGATACCATAGTTGCTCGCTTAGGTGCTGTCTGCATGCAAGAAGGGGTGGAGTTTGAGCCAGAAGCCCTTGAGCTTATTGCTTACCGTGCCGATGGAGCTATGCGTAATGCCCTGACTTCTCTTGAGCAACTCATTGCGTTTGGCGAAGGAAACGTTACTCTTTCTGGTGCGCAAAATTTGTTGGGGTCACTGGATGATTCTGGTCTTGCCGAAATTGTTTCTGCAATTGGCATGCGCGATGTTGCTACTTGCTTTAGATGGACAGCGAGCTACGTTGAAACAGGCGCCGATCTTGCTCAATTCGTTTTAGATCTTGCCGAGCATATTCGCAACCTGTATTTGCTATGTGTAACAAACGGAGAGATAGAACTTTCCATTCCCGATTCTACGCGTGAATCTCTGATGACTGAGCTTAAATTTTTTAGTCAAGATAGGCTGTCTCGGCTGTTGGGAATTCTTGATGAAGTTATCAAAGAGTTAAGGGTGTCAAGCAATCCGCGCTTAAGTTTTGAGATTGCTCTTACAAGAATGGTACGACCTGAGTCCGATTTAACCCTAGAGGCTCTCGCAGAGCGTCTTGAGGTTTTAGAAAAGCGCCTCTCAGGTAAAGGAGGCCCTCAATCTTTTACGGCTGTACCCGTTGTGGAGTCATCGACTTTTATGGAGCAATCTATTCAGTCTGCTCAATCTTCTCAACCAGTTTCATTTTCGCCAGAAACAGCTTCGGCGGTTCAGCCAGCCACTCAATCAGTATCTAAGTCCACGGTGTCGCAGCCTGTACGGTCAGAAATGCAGCCAGAGCCAGGGCTTGATTCTGCGTTACAGTCTTTCACGACCCCTCAGATCGGATCTACATCTACCGTTCAAGCAATACCGCAAGCACCACAGTCCGCTGTCTCGCAAACTACTTCGGAGGGTGATGGCACTCAAGCAAACGGCGTATCCGAGAACAACATTCAGGTAAGTTCTCTTGATGGAGTTGATGTCAAAGAAATTTCTACGTCAAAACCTTCTCAGTCACAAGAAGCAAAGGGTGGAGTTGATTTATCTAACCCTGCAACGTTGCAACGCGTGTGGCATGCTATTGTGTCTCGTTTGCGTAAAGAAAATCCTGCGCGTGGAGTTTTATTTATGAATACTCGTGTGTCTGCGCCTGACGGCAATTCAACAATTTTGGTTGAATTTAGCGCCGATAGCAGTTTTGCTTATAGGGCAGCTCAAAAACCAGAGGTTCAAGATCTTCTTCGGCAGTCCATTCATGCCGTTGTGGGTTCTTCTGTTTCGTTTAGACTTGAACTTGCAGGTGATAAAGCGGCTGCGTCTATGGCGCAAACAGTGCAGCAATCCGTATCGCAACCATCCATACAGCGACAGGTATCACAGTCGGTGCAGCAACTTAAGCAACAACCTGTGCAACATTCTGCACAACAATCTGGGCAAACCGCACAGCAACCTATGCAGCCATCTATGCCACAGCCTGTGAAACAGCCTGTAGTATCACCGACTACGCCGCCGCCCACGCAGCCCGCACAGTCTGTAGAGAGTAATCAACCATTTGTTCAAAACAATCCCCTTGCTACCGTGTCAGAACCTGTCAATCTTCAACCTGCTAATCAAGCATCGTCTAATACGTTGCAGTCAGGCAGTTCAGATTCTTCTTCAAAATCTTCAGAAATCGAGGAAATCAAAAGCATTTTAACGGCCAGTTTTGGAGAAGGCATAAAGTTTGAGGAAGTACACGAGTAGCTTCTTATACAATGCTAAAAGATTTCGTTGTAGATAGAACCAGGAACGGAGACCTTATATGAATATGCAACAGATGATGCGTCAGGCTCAAAAGATGCAAAAAGAACTCGCAAAAGCTCAAGAGGAAATCGCATCGATGACCTTTGAAGGGTCTGCGGGTGGTGGAATGGTTAAGGCTACCGCTTCAGGGGATATGAAAATTTCTTCTATTACTATTGACCCCGATGTCGTTGATCCAGAAGATGTTGAAATGCTTCAAGATATGGTTTGTGCGGCCGTCAATGAAGCTCTTCGTGGCGTTAACGAGGCAAGCAATCAGCGCATGAGTGCTGCAACAGGCGGTATGAATATTCCCGGCTTGATGTAAGTTGGTCAGATGTATTCAGCTTCGGCCATTCAAAAACTCTTAGACGAGCTAGAACGTCTCCCTGGAATTGGACCAAAATCTGCTCAGCGCATTGCTTATTGGATTTTAAATTCTGAAAAGGCGGATGCTCTTCGTCTGTCCAGCGCCATCACCGAGGTAAAAAATACCGTTCATTTTTGTTCGAGATGTTTTAATTACGCACAGGATGATCTGTGCGATATTTGTGCCTCAGAAAAAAGAGATAGGTCTTTGATTTGTGTGGTATCTGAGCCACGGGATATTCCTCCTATTGAAAGAACAGGTTCTTTTTCGGGGGTCTATCACGTTCTCGGAGGAGCATTATCTCCGCTCGAGGGAGTTGGCCCTGAGCACCTTCACATTGCCCAGTTAATCTCTCGGCTCAATAATCCAGAAATTGAAGAAGTTATTTTGGCAACAAATCCTAATGTAGAAGGAGAAACAACAGCAAGTTATCTTGCTCGTTTGATAAAACCTATTGGGGTTAAAGTTTCTCGCTTGGCTAGTGGTTTGCCTGTTGGGGGAGATCTTGAGTTTGCTGACGAAATAACCCTAGGTCGCGCTATTGAATCACGCCATATTTTGTAAGTTCAGATGGGTCTTGGGTTGCTGCGTAATAGGCAGAAAATATTTGCATATCTGTGTCGTAATAATACCCATTAAACTAAGCGCAATTGCTTTTTGGGTACGTTCCCTTCCAAAACTTTTATATAAATTAAAAAAAGTTCTTGACAAAGGTGAGGG
>CAVJWZ010000005.1:0-50654 GCA_963653545.1 uncultured Eubacteriales bacterium
CATAAAACTTGACAAAAAAATTGCCCAGTGGTCTGGGCGGATAGAGGAAATTTCTGAAGATTTACTGCAAAACTACGGGGTCTAATGGCTAGTTTGTAATTTCTGTTAAGCCCTCATTTTCTCAGCTTTTAGTCTTGACTCCGTGTGCGTTAAGAATACTATATCTATACTTACTATTTACTGTTACCACAATATATAGTATCAAAAAAGCTATATTTCTGTGGAAAACCTATCTTTGTTGGGGAAAACATATATAAAACCCGGTGGAGAATTCTGTTAACAGAAAAACTTCTTGTGGTTGGCTTAAAAACAAGCAAAAAGCATGTTGATTGGGTCAGTGCAATAAAGAGTAGAGTTTTTGGATATGAGACGGAGGAAATGAGTTTATGATTACTGAAATTGTTAAGCGCGATGGTCGAAAAACTCAGTTTGATCAAGCCAAGATAGTTGATGCTATTGAAAAAGCATTTCAAGCTTCTGGCGCAATGCAAGATCGCGATGTTGCAGAGCAAATTACGCGTTCAGTGGTTGATAAACTTGAGCAGGGGGCCATTGAGGGCACTCCAACCGTTGAAGGCATTCAAGATCTTGTTGAACAAGAATTAATTGAAGAGAATTTTGGACAAACGGCAAAAGCTTACATTTTGTATCGAGCAGAGCGTAGTAGAGTTCGCGACGTTAATAGCAGGCTTGTTCAAACGCTTAAAGACATTACCTTTTCCAAGGCAAGCGATTCTGATATGAAGCGTGAAAATGCCAACATTGATGCCGATACTGCTATGGGTACTATGCTGAAGTATGGCTCTGAGGCAGCAAAGCAATTCTATGAGATGTGTGTAATCGATCCGCGCTTTGCCAAAGCTCATCGTGAGGGTGACATTCATATTCATGATATGGATTTTTATACGCTCACCACTACGTGCTGCCAAATTGATCTTCGCAGGTTATTTAAGGGCGGTTTTTCTACGGGTCATGGTGTTTTGCGTGAGCCAAATGATATTGCTAGCTATTCAGCTCTCGCCTGTATTGCAATTCAATCAAATCAGAACGATCAACATGGCGGGCAATCTATTTGTGATTTTGATTATGGTTTGGCTCTTGGCGTTAAAAAAACGTATCGCCGTTTGTATAAAAAGCATCTCTCAGAAGCCCTTGAGCTTTTAAGTGATATTGAAAACCCCCGAGAAACAAGCGAGATTATTGTCGGCAGAGTTGAAGGTGAAACGAACAAAGTTGTCGAGTTGGTAATGAATACTACGTTTCTCGCTGCGGTTCGTGCAGAACTTATTGAACTTGGCTTAGAGGATGCTATTGTTGAAAAAATTCTTCAGTATGCTGAAACAGCTGCAAAACGTGATACCGATCGAGCTACCTTCCAGGCAATGGAAGCTTTGATTCACAATCTCAATACTATGCATTCTCGTGCTGGTGCTCAAACGCCCTTTTCTTCAATTAATTATGGCATGGATACTTCTGCGGAAGGTCGTATGGTTATTAAGAATATTTTGCTTGCAACCGAAGCTGGTCTCGGAAGTGGTGAAACCCCAATTTTCCCCGTGCAAATTTTTCGTGTGAAAGAGGGCGTTAACTACAATCCGGGCGATCCAAATTACGATTTGTTTAAATTGGCTATGCGCTGTTCGGCAAAACGTCTTTTCCCTAACTTTAGTTTTGTAGACGCTCCGTACAACTTGCAGTATTACAAAGGAACCCCTGAGACTGAAATTTCTTATATGGGTTGTCGTACGCGTGTTATGGGCAATGTTTATGATCCAGAACGAGAAATTGCTACCGGGCGTGGTAATTTGAGTTTTACCTCAATTAATTTGCCGCGTTTGGCTATTCGCTCTAAAGGGGATAGAGATTTATTCTTTGATTTGCTTGATTCTAAGCTTGCTTTAGTGGTTGGTCAGCTCGATGAGCGTTTTGAGATTCAAGCCCGTAAGCGCGTTTATAATGCGCCATTTTTGATGGGACAGGGCGTATGGCTTGATTCTGAAAAACTTTCCATCGATGATGAGCAGCGTGAAATTTTAAAGCATGGAACGCTTACTATTGGCTTTATTGGTTTGGCGGAAACATTAGTTGCACTTACTGGTCATCATCATGGTGAAAGCAAGGAGTCGCAAAAACTTGGCTTAGAAATTGTTGGGCATATGCGTTCGTATGTGGATAAAATTTCGCAGCAGCGCCATATGAATTATTCTCTTATTGCCACGCCAGCTGAAGGTCTATCAGGGCGTTTTGTTCGCATGGATCGTGAGCGTTATGGCTCTATTCTGGGGGTAACCGATCGCGACTATTATACAAATAGCTTTCATGTTCCTGTTTATTACGGCATTAATGCTTTCGATAAAATCTCTATTGAGGCTCCGTATCATGCACTTACCAATGGCGGTCACATTTCATATATTGAACTTGATGGCGATCCAACCGATAATCTTGAAGCATTTGAAGCGGTTATTCGTCATATGAAAAATAGTGGTATTGGTTACGGCTCAATCAACCATCCTGTTGATCGTGATCCTGAGTGCGGCTATAACGGCATTATCGGCGATCGCTGTCCTAAGTGCGGTCGCACCGAAGAAGATGGTCCACGTTTTGAGCGCATCCGTCGTATTACAGGCTATTTGGTAGGTACGCTTGACAGGTTCAATGATGCTAAACGTGCCGAAGAGGCCGATCGCGTTAAGCATGGAACCACTAGAACAGAGCCCCTTTCATAAGGGGCTCTGTTACAAGGTTCGTTTAAAGCGTCTGCGTGTCACTTGCGATATTGCAGGCGCTTGAGTTGTAGGAGAAAAGATGACGGTTTTACGGATGTACGGAACCGCCTCCGACTCTATTGTTGATGGTCCTGGTTTGCGTTTTTCTGTGTTCGTTCAAGGATGTTCTCATCATTGTCCAGGATGTCACAATGTTGCATCCCAGCCTTTTGAGGGCGGATATCAAGCAGAGGTGGCAAGCATTGTTGAAGAGGTTCAATCAAACAAACTTATCAAGGATGTAACTCTTACGGGGGGTGAGCCATTTGATCAGTGCTCTGAGGTTTTAGAACTAGCTTGCGCTCTGAAAGAAAAGGGCTATAGCCTTTGGATTTATTCGGGGTATTTGTATGAGGACCTTATGGCAGGAAAGCCTCATAAACAGGCGCCAGAGTTGCTTGCATGTTGCGATGTGCTTGTTGATGGTCCCTTTATTGAGAGCTTGCAATCGTACGATCTTGTTTGGAAGGGTTCTTCTAATCAGCGCGTTATCGATTTAGTGCAAACAAAAGCTAGAGGCAAGATTGTTTTATGGGAGGCAGAAGATCTTTCGTTTGAAATTCCTCAATCATGGTAGGGTTTTGCTTTGCTGGTGAAAGCAAATTTATTCCTAATTCGGATTTGGGCAAAATATAGGAGATAAAATAAAAACAGTAATTTATCTGGCATCACAGATAGGGAAGAACATAAGAAACCGCTCCCGCTATAGGATGAACCCACCTGCTCTAGGTGGGTGCTCGCAGCGCGCTTCCTGGCTTTCGTATCAACGGATACGAATCTCCATTCCGAACGCAATCTGAAGCTCCCTATAAATAATCATCGGTCCATCGCGAACACGGGAACGGCTTACGTTCAGTATACGGTTAACTTTTTAAAATAAAAGCCTTGACAGAGCTTGGATGATGTACCTGAGTAGCCGTTTTTTAGATACTATATACTCGTGTTGAAATGAAAGGGGCTTCAATTTGAAAGACTGCATTACCGTGTTTGTGTCTTCTTTTGAAGAAGCTACCTTATTTCGAAAATCATATGCAAAAACAACCAAGAGTGCTGCTTTAGGGCTTGAAGCCATCCCTTTTTCTGTTTGGCTTCAAGATCAATGGAAGTTATGGGGCGATTCAAGAACACTTATCTCGCCGCTTGAGCGAACTATGTTGGTTTCAAAGATTGTTTGCGAGCATACAGGCATTGTTTTTTCTGAAGGGGTAGTAGCATTGCTATCCCGCTACATCAATGAAGTGTTAGGTTCGACCGTTTTTGAAAAAGCACTCAATTCTCTTGATATATATGAGGGGTCGGTACGTGAGATTCTCGAAATTATTGCTTTATACAAGCAGGCAATAGTTTCGTATGGATTTATAGAATCAGGCGAGGCCTTTGCGCTGCTTCCCGCTTCATCATTTTCTAAACTTTTTTCTTTGTCGGAATCATTTGTTCCGCCCTTTTTTCTCCAGGAGTTTATTGCCTCTCATGAAGAGATGTTTTTATCTGAGAGGGAAAAGGCCTGTAGTGGTTTTGATGTTGAAATTAAACCGGCGCCAGAACATATGGAGGTTGAATTCCTGTTTCCTTCAGGGGTTACTGCTCAAGATGCTCTACTGGCGCAGCGCCTTAAATGTTGGCTTGATTATAGGGCGGGCAAGTCTCAATCAAAAATTTTGCCAACCGTTCTCGTACTAAGTTCTGATCCTCTTGAGCGATTCTATTCTTTTTTGCCATATTTTCAATCGGTAGGAATCAATGCGGCAGTCTTGGGTTCTCGTTTGTTTGGGCAAACGCAATTTGGAAAAAGTTATTTTTCATTGCATATCTTTTTAACGGAGGGCTCTCTGAGCGCGTTGAGTGATTATTTGAAGTCGCCTTATTCTGGTGCTACGAAGTTTGATGCATATCAGATTGATACTTTACTAAGAAGTGAAAAACGTTTTAACAAAGAAGAAATTTGTGAGGTTTTAAGCAGAAAAGCTCCTCATTTTTCATATGCGGAAGAGCTTTTTGAAAATATAGATGCATCGCTTGTTCTTGATTATTTTAAAGATGTCGCTACTGGTCTTTTTTCCTGTGATGAGGCTGTTTTACAAGAAGAACTTGAGGCGATTTCTGCCTTGCGAAGTCTCTATGAAGCCGCAAGAACTTTCACGGCAGATGCCGATCTTGTTTGGCGCTTTGCGTTGTCTCTTAAAGTTAACAGTGAAAAAATCATTACTAAAGATCAGCCTGTACAAGTGCTATTTACTGCTCATCATGCTGTGCATGCTCTTCCTACACACAGTTTTACTACAGTGGCGTTATGTGACTTAGATGATCGCTTTTTTGCTTCAAATAATGAGTTCGAAGCATTTTCATCGGTAGATAAAGCTGTTGGTATTTTGTTTGTCGATTCTTTTTTGCAAGAGCAACGCATAATGATGAACCGCGCTCAAGCATGTGCTTCAGAACGATTTGTATGCGAAGAGGTTCTTACTTCGATAACAGGAGAAGAAACATATCCTTCATTTTTCTTTGATGAGTTTCTTTCGTTGTATAAAGCAGAAGAAAGCAAAGCACTGTTTTCTTTGGATGCTAAACGCTGTTCGATATACCTACGAGGTGAAGAGCGTTTAACAGAGAATGCAAGTATCGAAAATGTTTGTAAATATCAGACGTTAGGTAAGAGCGGTGCAGATGAGGGTGAACTACCATCGTCCCTTTCGGTTTCAAAACTCTCTCAAGGAGTACTCTCGGAAAAAGCAAAGCCAAATCTTATTCTTTCTCGTTGGTCGAGCAAAACCTCTCAATTTATAACAGGTGTTACTCCTTCAGATATCGAAGCGTATGTAACGTGTCCGTATCGATGGTTTGTCGAACGAAGGATTAATCCACAAAAGCTTGATTTTGAGCGGGGGTTTCTTGAGCAGGGTATTTTTGTTCATGAAGTATTTGCTGATCTATATCGGGCAATCAGCAATGAAGGCAATTTTACACGCATAACTGAAGATAATTTTTCACAGGTTGTTGAAATATTTAACCAGGTGTTTGATGAGAAACTTCAGCAGCAAACAGAAGATGATTCTGCGCACTATCTTTTGGAATCTGAACTTGACATTATCGAGGGAGAGCGTCTAAAGGAAAGCCTGCTTGCTTCCTTAAAGAGGCAAGCAAAATTATGTCCTTCCTACGTGCCCCTTTGTCACGAAAAACCACTCACGTTATCAGATGAAAACAGATATGCGGGTGTGCCCTTGGTGGGAAGGGTCGATCGTGTTGATGTAAGTTCCGATGGTAAGCGGTTTGTTGTTATTGACTACAAAGGGAGCCTTTTAGGGCATGAGGCAGGTTTTAATCCCGACAGGCAGGAGTTTACGCTTCCTCAGAAAATTCAAGCGCTTATTTATGCTCAAGCGCTCAGAAAATATTTCCCCGACAAGCTTTGTTCGGGCGCTCTTTATCTTTCGTATCGGGCCAAAGAAGACAAAGGAAGCATTGCTGGCTCATATAATGAATCAGTTCTTGATTTGGGTGATTTTGCGAAAGAGGGAAGCAAGGTTTTCATGAATTTTGATGTCTATCTTGATCAGATTGAAAGCGCGTTGGTTCCGTATCTTGATCGCATGCTTGAAGGAGATATTGAGCCCTGTCCTTCTAAGCCAAACGCTTGTAAGCATTGCCCTGTTGTAGCTTGTGATCGGAGGTGCTTATGAATCTTGAAACAGCAACTCCAGAGCAGAAAGAAGTAATAACAACTCTTGATAAGCCGCTTATGGTGGCAGCGGGTGCAGGGAGCGGAAAAACATTTACGCTTACTCAAAGAGTTGTATATGCTCTTTTGCCGAGCAATGAATCCGAGCAATCTGCCTACTTACAAAGTATTGATGAAGTATTGGCAACAACGTTTACCAAAAAGGCAGCAGGCGAATTAAAGTCGCGTATTAAAAAGCAGCTTTTAAGTGAGGGTTTGGTTGGCGAAGCGCTTAAAACCGACAATGCTTGGATTTCGACTATTCATGGTATTTGCTCTCATATTTTGCGTGAAAACGCTTTTTTGCTCCATATTGACCCTGCGTTTGAAGTTATTGCCAATGAAGATGCGCGGGTACTTATGGAGCAGGCGTTTGAGAGTGTGGTAAGCAAGGTGCGTCAAGACCACGATAAGGCTATTCTTGAGTTATTTGAGGTATATGATGGCGCTCGTGTGGGAGGTAACGGGTCAGCTGTTTTTGAGATGGCCTGTGTACTTATCGATAAGGCTCTTTCAACGCGAAAAGGCTTCGACTCTATTCGTTTGCCAATATTCGCTGCTACTCCTAATAGTATTCTTCGTCAGATGATTGAGTTGGGTGAGTCGTATTTGGCGGTTGCTCAAAGTTGGATAAAGCCTAATGCAACGGATGTAAAACATTTACAAGCGCTTGAAGGTGGGCTTGCTATAGCGCAAGCATATATGACAGACAATTCTGCCACTTCGTTTAGCGATGAAGCCTTTGATTGCGTTCAATTTTTGCAGGTGTTTTATTCGTTTCCAAAAACATCTCCTAAATATCGTGCAAAAAAAGAAGATGCTTCTTTTTTTATAGATTATCGTTTGACTTATGCCAAACTTTCTTCTCAGGTAGATCAGGCAATAGGTACTCGTTTTGCGTCTGCGCTTGTTAGGCTGGCTTCTTTGGTCTATGAGCGTTTTCAAGCATTAAAAGGTCCTTCTTTGCTGGATAATACTGACCAGTTACGAAAAGCGGTATGGGCGCTTGATACCTATTCAGAAATAGCGAATGCACTTCGTGAGCGTTTCAATTTGGTGATGATAGATGAGTTTCAAGATACCGATCAGCTTCAGGTAGCGTTGTTTGAGAGTATTCTTCACGAAGATGGCTCAAATCTTTGTACGGTAGGAGATGCTCAGCAGAGCATTTACCGTTTTCGTGGTGCCGATATTTCAGCGTTTTACGGGTTTAGAGAGTATGTAAAGGCGCAATTTAGCGAGCCTCAGTTTATAAATTTGCCCGATAATTTTAGAAGCCATAAAGATATTTTGAGCTTTGTTGATTTTATTTTTTCAACTCCGCAGTTTTTTGGTGAGCAGTTTTTATCGCTTAAGCCTCGTGCGGCCCTTAATGATGTTCATGATGCGTTTTTTGATAATGAACCTCGTATCAAAATGCAGGTGATTGATATTCAGGGCTCTGCGAATATGGCAGATGCTCGTCGTAGAGCGGCACAAGAAATTGCTCAGCATTTTTCTCGGTTACGTGATGCTGGTGTATCTCCGAGTGATATGGTTTTATTGCTTGGAAGCATGACAAAGGCTCATTATTATGCTGAGGCTCTTCAAGAGGCAGACTTTGAAAGCGTTATTACGGGTGGTTCTATTTTTTCAGAGGCTGCCGAGGTGGCGTTGATAGGTGACCTTTTGCGTGTGTGTGTAAATCCTTATGATTCTCTTGCGCTTTACAATGTTTTTGTTTCGGATCTTTTTGCAATTTCTGATTCTATTTTGTTGGCTTTAGCTACCACCGAAGAAGAGGGAAGAATAAAAAAACAAGATATTGCTTTGGGATTCATGCATGCTTGTAGGGAAGATTTTAGCTCGCTTTCTTTGGAAGAGATTGAAATCTTGCAACACGCAAAAATGTGCCTAGAGCATTTTTGTCAGGAAGCATCAAAGTTAGGCGTGGTGTATGCCTTAAAACGCCTGTTTGTTTCAACGGGATATCTTTCGCGCCTTGAAGAGCTGGGAGCACAAGGCCTTGCAGCGGCGGGTAATGTATATAAAGCCCTCGATATGCTTACTGAATTTGAAGCGTTAGGTATGGGGGTGTCGCAGATTAGTGATTCTTTTGTAGCAAAACTGAGCGCTTCAAAAGAAAGCCCTGGTATTCTCTCAACCTCTTCATCGAGTTTTGTAAAAATCATGACTATTCATGCAAGTAAAGGGCTTGAATTTCCGCACGTAGCCCTTTCAGAGCTTAGCTCAGGCGTGGCAAAAGAAGAGTCGTTTTTTGTGGAAGCAGATCGGGGAATAACGCAAATTCTTTTGAAACCAAAGCTTTCTGAAAGCCAGCGAAAAATTTCAAATGAACTTAAAAAGCTTTTGTTGGATAGTGAAGAATACGAAGATAATGAGGCCGAAGCATCTTTTTTGGCTCTTCGTGAGCGTCGAGCGCATAAAGAACTCGATGAGGCAAAACGCTTGTTGTATGTTGCTCTTACTCGAGCGAGCAAATCATTATTGCTAAGCTGTATGGTAAAGGGCAATGCCTCGTTTGATTATTCGAGAAAAGGTATTATAGACGATTTGAAAACGGTGATTGGCTGGAACAGCACCGACGAATTCCAGCGTATACCTTACGGCGGAACCATGCCGCTTTCTTTTAATTTTATTTCTTTAAAGAGTACTCCCGAACAAGTTGAGGAAAAAGATTCAACACAAGAGGTGCGCTATGCCTTATCAACCAGCTTGCCACAGATACCCGCTTTAAAGGCATGTGAAAATACGAACTCAAATATCGTTTCATATTCTTCTTTAGCACAAGGTTTTTATGATGATTTGTACCGAGGGTTTTTATCAAGCGATAAGCTTGACAAGGATGGTCTAGTAATTGATAGTTCGCTGAGCAAATCGCGAGATGAGGCTCTTGAATTTGGTAGAGCGTTTCATCGTTGTGCGCAAAAATTTGTTCTTGAGGCACGCAGTCAAGCAAATCGCTTGGCATGGTTATCGGCTTTAGATAAGCGGTATGTAAATCATTTACAAAATTCTCAAGGTCTCTCTGAGCGTCTTGAAAATAGACTCAACCACGCGTTTAGTGTTTGGCTTTTGCGCGATGAGATAAAAAGACTATTTGCTTGCGATAGCGTGGATGCTGAAGTTCCTTTTATGGTTGCGCTGCCTATCAAGGGAAAAGAGCTTTTTTTGGAAGGCGAAATTGATGCATTGGGAATATGCTCAAATAGCTCCGCATTTTTTATAGACTACAAAACGGGCGGTATGCCCTTAGAAACTGCCGAAGAGGTATACCAAAAGCATCTTTTGCAGGCGCAGTGTTATTCATATGCCTTGCTCAAAGAAGGATTTTCTCGAGTTACTGGTGTTTTTGTTCGGGTTGATTTTTTGACTCAGCAATCTCTGTCGTGCGTTGATTCTGTCACCTATTCTTTCGATGAAAACGATCAAGAATATCTTAAAGAAGCTATTTTACTGGCGTATAAGTCTAACGAGTAACAAGCCACCAGTTCAATCATGATAAGGTGAAGGTATGGATACCTTATTTAGTGAAATAGAAAACGAAACTAAACATAAATATGCTCCACTAGCTGTTCGTATGCGTCCGCGCACCTTAGATGATTTAGTGGGACAAGAAGAAGTTTTAGGTAAGGGGACTTGGCTTAGAAGCGCTATAGAAAGTGATTCGTTATCCTCGGTTATTTTGTATGGTCCTGCGGGTACGGGCAAAACATCGCTTGCGCGGGTAATAGCGCATACTACTCACGCTCATTTTGTTGAAGTTTCGGCTATCGGTGGTACCGTTTCTGATTTGCGCAGAGAAACCAAAGAGGCTGAAAAACGTCTACTTCATCAGGGCATGAAAACTATTCTGTTTGTTGATGAAATCCATCGTTTTAATAGAGCGCAACAAGATGCTCTTTTGCATGCCGTTGAAGATGGAACAGTGGTACTTATTGGTGCCACCACCGAAAATCCTTTTTTCGAGGTAAACACGGCACTTATTTCTCGATCGCGTATTGTTGAGCTCACCTCTCTTTCTTTTGATAATTTATCGAATATTCTCAAAAGAGCCCTTGTGGACGAAAGAGGATTAAACGGAGCCTATGTGCTTGAAAAGGACGCACAAGAAGCTATTTTGCTTATGGCTGATGGCGATGCTCGCAGTGCGCTCAATACCCTTTCATTAGCAGCCGATTTAGCTCAGGGTCAAAATTCGACAACTATTACTAAAACCATGGTTGAAAAGGCTGTTCCGCACCGCATGTTGCCTTATGACAAAAATAAAGACATGCACTATGACATTATTTCTGCCTTCATTAAATCTATGAGAGGCTCTGATCCTGATGCGGCGCTTTACTGGCTTGCTCGTATGATTGATGGTGGGGAAGATCCAAAATTTATTGCAAGACGAATCATGATTTTTGCTTCCGAAGATATTGGTAATGCTGATCCTCAGGCCCTTTTGATAGCGCATGCCGTTTTTAAGGCGGTAGAAGTTATTGGCTATCCTGAATGTCGCATCAACCTTGCTCAAGGTGCGGTGTATATGGCGCTCGCCCCCAAGTCAAACGCTTCTTATGCAGGTCTTGCGGCTGCTTTTGATGAAATAAAGCACGGGCCTGCGCGCAACGTTCCTTCTCATTTAAGGGATAGGCATCGTCCAGGGTCTGAAACATATGGTGAATATTTGTATCCTCATAACAATCCAAGTGGATATGTAGATCAGTGCTATTTGCCTGAAGGGCTTAAGCGGGGGTGTTTCTACACGCCTGGAGAGCGCGGCTGGGAAAGTTGGCGTGTTAATGCTGCTATTCGCGATAAGTCCGGTCTATAACGTGGTATATTTGTTAGAACGAGAAGGAGGAAGTAATGGAGTTTTTTGAATCACTGATACCTGTGGGGATTGTTCTGCTTTGTTTAGCAGGCGTAGTTGCCCTTATTGCGCTTGCATATCTTTTTATAACATTGGTAAAAGTTGTAAAAAACGCTGTAGTAAAAGTTGAGCCAATGATTGATGATGCTCAAGAAATTATAACCAAAACAAAGCCAGTAGTTGAAAAGGTCGATCCTTTAATGGATAGAGCAACCCTTACTGTTGATGCGGTTAATCTTGAAATTATGCGCGTGGATCAAATTCTTGAAGATGTAAACAACGTTTCTACTAATGTGTCAAAGGCGACAGGCTCAATTGATGCTGTTGCATCGGCTCCGCTAGATCTCATCAGTACGGTAACAGGTAAAATTCGCGATTGCATAGCGCCTCATACCTCGTCTGATTCTTCGGTAGGTTGTTTTGTGGATGCCCTTGATTCTGGTTTAGAAGCAGTGGGTGAAAAGGCTTCTGATTTGCGTGATCAGTCCGAAGTTAGACAAATTGAACGTGAAGCTAAGTATGAGGCTCGTTGCGCTACGCTTGAGCGAACCAATGATGTTTCTGCAAACTTGAAAGATGCGGCAGCTATCCAGGCCAACGAAACCGCCTCTTTGGTTAAAGAGGAGAAATAGTAAAATTGTTTACCTCGAATCATTCCGTTTTAGAGGATGACGAAATCAAAGAAGAGTCTCTCAAAACAATTAAAGTCCAGCGTAGGCTTTTTACTGGTCTGTTTATTATTGTTTTGTTGGCTCTTCTTTATTTGTTGGGACAAGTTTTAAATGTCTTATCTATCCCGGTAGGAATTGTTCTCTGGACTACCGTACTTGTTTTTTGCCTCAAAGGTCCTGTCAATTTTCTTGAAAAAAAGGGTCTGAGTCGTTTTATTGGTACGTGCATTACCTACGTTTTATTTGCAGTGGCAATGGTTTTGCTTGGTTGGCTGCTCTTTTCTCCTGCTCTTGGTTTTGGTGACCAATTTACGCGTCTTATCGAGGGTGTTCCTCAGTACATTACTTTAACGCGTGATTGGTGGAATGAGATATATCAGCAATATTCCTATATATTGCAGGATGCTCGAATTAATGAATGGTTTAATGAGTCTCTCACGGCTGCGGGGGCATGGTTTTCTCAGTTTGCTCAAAGCAGCGCCCAAAATGTTGTTTTTTTTGGGACGGGCGTTGCTAATGCTGTCATGGTTATTGGTTTTGCCCTTGTTGTTGCATTTTGGGTATTGATGGAGCTTCCTGCCTTAGGGCGCGAGATCAAAAGGCTTTTTGGTCCTCGTTTTAGGGAAGACCTTGATATGATTTACCTTACCACCACTAGAGTTATGGGCGGTTATATCAAGGGTACGCTGATTCAATGCTTTTTAATTGGTCTTGGTTGTGGCATTGGTTTTGCGGTAATGGGAATTCCGAGTGCTGCTGCTTTAGGGGCAATTGCTGGTATTTTAAACATCATTCCTATTGTTGGCCCTTGGCTTGGTGGTGCTCTAGCGGGTATTGTCGGCGTTTTTATTAGCCCTTGGGTTGCTCTTTTGGCGCTTATTTATACCATTATTATTCAGCAAGTGGTATATACCTTTATATCCCCTAAAATCATGGCGAATTCGGTAGATATTCATCCTGCCTTAGTTATTTTAGCGTTAATGACAGGCTCTGCCTTGGGGTTTGCTATGTCAGGTTTTATGGGAAGTTTTGTAGGAATGCTTTTATCAATTCCTGCGGTTGCTGCTATTAAATCGTTATTTGTATACTATTTTGAAAAAAGAACCGGACGCGTTATTGTCGCAAGAGATGGCGTTATTTTCAAAGGCGAGCCTTCAGGGACAGAAGTTAACCCCGTGGCAGATGCTACTGGCGAGTTTTTTGTTCCCGATATTGGCGATGATGTCCCCAAACATAAAAAATCCTGATATGATTCGCCTGCAAATAATTCGAGTTACCCATAAATAATTACAGAAGGTTTTAAGAGGTTTTTGCGCATGGAATACCTATCAACTGCTGAGATTCGTGAGAAATATTTGTCGTTTTTTGAAGAAAAGGGCTGTAAGCGCATGCCTTCGTCTTCGCTTATTCCCGATGATCCTTCTCTGTTGTTAACAAGCGCTGGTATGGTTCAGTTTAAGCCTTATTTTCTCCAGCAAAAGCAGCTTGAAAAGCCCTATATAGGAACTACGACCGTACAAAAATGCGTCCGCACAAACGATATTGACATCATT
This sequence comes from uncultured Eubacteriales bacterium, assembly GCA_963653545.1. GTDB lineage: Bacteria > Actinomycetota > Coriobacteriia > Coriobacteriales > Eggerthellaceae > Anaerotardibacter. The sequence continues at coordinate 13,566 of CAVJWZ010000005.1, forward strand.
GGTACAACGGGGCGGCATTTGAGCTTCTTTGAAATGTTGGGTAATTTTAGTTTTGGTGAATATTTCAAAGAAGAAATGTGTGCATGGGCATACGAATTTTCTACTGAAGTTTTAAAGCTTCCCGCTGAAAAACTCTACTTTACGGTTTTTGAAGATGATGATGAAACTATCGAAATCTGGAAAAAGCTTGGTGTACCCGAAAGCCATATTTCTCGATTAGGGGAAGAAGATAATTTTTGGCGGGCTGGTCCAACTGGTCCTTGCGGTCCTTGTTCTGAGCTTTATTATGATCAAGGTCCTGAAGTTGGGTGTGGAAGCCCCGATTGCGCTCCAGGATGCGATTGCGATCGTTTCTTAGAATATTGGAATTGCGTTTTTACTCAATATGATGCTCAGGAGGATGGTACGCTGGTGCCTCTTCCGAAAAAAAATATTGATACCGGTATGGGTCTTGAGCGCATTGCGGCAATCATGCAAGGGGTCGATAATAACTACGATACCGATGTTTTGCGCGATCTTGTTGCGGTTGGTGAATCTCTTTCGGGTAAAGTGTATAAAACTAACAGCAGTACCGACCTTGCTCTTCGTATTATGGCTGATCATAGTCGTGCCATTACCTTTATGATTGCCGATGGCATTCTTCCTTCTAATGAAGGTAGGGGCTATGTATTGCGTCGCTTGCTCCGTCGTGCCGTAATGAAGGGCCATTCTATTGGTGTTGAAGGCGCATTTCTTAAGCATTATGTTGAAAAAATCATTGAGCTTATGGGTCATGTATACCCTGAAATTATTGATAATCGCGCTTTGATAGAACGAGTGATTCTTTCTGAAGAAGAGCGTTTTGGTACCACCTTAAAACAGGGTCAAGCATATTTAGATGAAGAACTCGCGCAATTATCGACTACTACGCTTTCGGGCAAAACAGCGTTTACCTTGCATGATACGTATGGCTTTCCTATTGAAATTACTAAAGAAATTTGCGCTGATCGCGGTTATAGTGTTGACGAAGAAGAGTTTAGCGCGTGTATGCAGCAGCAAAGGGATCGTGCTCGTGCGGCCAATAGTAAAGATACCGAGGCTGCTTGGAGTACTTATGGTGGCATTCATGCCGATTTGCTTAAAAGCTTGGGACCAACTAAGTTTGTTGGCTATTCGTCTCTGAGCGCTAATGCAACGGTGCTTGCGTTAGTAAAAGAAGATGTTGCCGTCGATGTGCTTTTGCCTGGTGAAACGGGTGAAATTATTCTTGATACAACACCTTTTTATGCTGAAATGGGCGGAGAAGTAGGAGATACGGGAGTTATTTCAAATAACTCTTTTAGCGCCTTGGTTACCGATACTAAAGCTCCTGAAAAAGGGCTTGTGGCACATATGGTTAGCGTTTCTTCAGGGTCAGTTTCGCGAGGTGATAGCGTTTTGGCCCAGGTGGATACCCTTCGCCGTGCGCGCATTTCGCGCAATCATACTTGTACTCATATTTTGCATGCATCGCTAAGAAGCGTTCTTGGTTCACATATCAATCAGGCAGGCAGTTATGTTGGTCCTGATAGGCTTCGTTTTGACTTTACGCATTTTGAGGCTATGACTTCCGATCAGCTTGCTCAGGTAGAAAAGCTTGCCAATGAACAAATCATGTTGGCGCTTCCGATGAATATATATGAAACAAGCCTTGAATCTGCGCGCGAAGCGGGGGTTACTGCTTTGTTTGGTGAAAAATATGGTGATGTGGTTCGTGTTGTAGAGGCGGGCGATTTTTCTAAAGAGCTTTGTGGCGGTTGTCATGTTTCAAATACTTCTGAGATTGGTTTGGCAAAAATAATTTCAGAAAGCAGCGTAGGAGCTAATACTCGCCGTATTGAAGCGCTCACCAGTTTTGATGCTCTTGAATATCTCAATATGTTTGAAGCACCCATGAAGGAATTGTCGTCTAAGCTAAAGGTGCCCGTTCAAGAGGTGGTTTCTCGCGTTGAAAACAACATAACTCAGGTTAAAGAGCTTACTGCTGAAATTAAAAAGGCCAAAACATCATCTAATTCTATGCTTCCCGAATCGTTAGAGGAGTTTATTGTTGATGCGGGTTACCCTGTGTTTGTCTATCGTAGCGATGGGCTTGATGCAGGTGGCATGAGAAACTTTTGGGATGTTGTGCGGACACGCCTTGGAGAGGCTGCTGCTTGCGTTCTTGCTTCCAATAATGATGGAACACCTCTTTTGCTTGCTGCAGGTAGTGATGAAGCCGTGGCAGCAGGGTTTAACGCTGGAGCTGTTATTAAAGAGATAGCCTCCTATATTAAAGGCGGCGGCGGCGGAAAGCCTTCTATGGCACAAGCGGGCGGCAAGGATGTTAGCGGTTTAGACGCTGCTCTCGATGCTGCTCGCACACTCTTTTAATTTCAATAGCTTATGAGAATAATGGCCCTTGATATAGGTAAAGTTCGTTGTGGAATTGCCATAAGCGATCCCCGTGAGGTCGTTGCATCTCCTCTCTGTGTTCTTCCTACCAATGAGGTTAAAACTAATGCCGTCTCATTTAGAAGAGTGTGTCAGGATTGGGAACCCGAGATGCTCGTTGTTGGTTTACCCTTAACGCTTTCAGGTGCAGTGGGTGCTCAGGCTCAAACTAATAAAAAAATTGCTCAGCACATCGCCTCTCAGCTTTCTGTTCCGCTCGAGTTTGTTGATGAGCGTTTGAGCTCTCGCGAGGCAAAACGCATCCTTCACGAGAAGGGTTTTTCTGAAAAAGAAATGCGTGGTAAAGTTGACATGATTGCTGCTTCGGTTTTTTTGCAATCATGGCTTGATGCTAAGAATCATCATTAGAAAGAAAGGCTGCTTACATGGCACCCAAACGTGTGACGTACTCTCAACGATCCAATCATGCTGCTCGTGCAGCTCATGCTCGTGGGGCTCGGCAGTTTAAGACATACGATACTTCATTTATTCGTCCTCGGCAAAACAAAGGTCCTTTTATTGCAGTGGTAGTGGTTGCTGCTGTTTTGATTATTGCGCTTATTTTTGGCTTGACTAGCTGTTTTGGTGGTAATAAAAATCTTTTACAACAAGGTCAATCGGTAAAGGTTGAAATTCCTGAAGGTTCATCGCTGCAATCTATCGCAGATATTCTCTATGATGCTGGTGTTATTAACAATAAAAACGAGTTTAATAACGTGGTTGCTTCAAAAAATGCAGATTCTTCTCTTAAGCCTGGTATATATACTTTTGAGGGAGGGGTTACCTGTGAGGAAGTTGTTAACACTTTGATTGCAGGGCCTGGTTTGGGTGAAAATAGCCTTACTATTCCGGAAGGTTATACTATTGAGCGTATAGGGGATGCGGTACAGGAGGCCTATGCTGGAGCTATCACTAAAGATGATTTTGTCTCAGCTGCTCGTAACGCAAATCTCTTTACGCAAGAATTTTCTTTTGTTTCTCAGGCAAAAAATAATTCACTTGAAGGGTTTCTGTTTCCTAAAACCTATGAAGTTGTTCAGGGGTACACAGCCTATGATGTAATTCGTCAAATGCTTTCCCAATACGAAAAAGAAATTTCTTCTCTTAATTATTCCTACCCTGAAAGCTTAGGATATTCGGCCTATGACGTTTTGATTTTGGCATCGATTGTTGAAAAGGAATCAGTTGCTGGCACGCGCACCAAAGTTGCTGCAGTTTTTTATAATCGTCTTGCTAATATGGGTGATCCATCGTATGGCACCTTAGGAAGCGATGCCACTACCGCCTATGAAATTGGTGGTGAGCCTGACAACTACGATTGGAACACTGATAGTGCCTATAACACAAGAAAAACCAAAGGGCTTCCTCCGACACCCATTTGCTCTCCGAGCCTTGACTGTCTAAAAGCCGTTTGTTCTCCTGAACAAAATTTTAGTGATTATTATTTCTTCTCCTTTTGGCCTAACGAAAATGGCGAAATAGAGTATTTCTTTGATAAAACTTACGACGATCATCAAGCAACTATTAAGGACCACTCATAGGGAGCGAGTTGTTTTGAATGTCTCTTTTAGAGCCTGATAGATATTTTTCTCGTATATCATGTATTGATATTTCATTTGATATTGTCAGGCGTGGCTTTGAGTGTGTTTTGCTTGATGTTGACAACACGGTGTTAACGCGCGATACGCGCACCATTCCGCAGGATGTTTCATTGTGGCTCTCTAAGCTTGATAGGGCAGGGGTTTCAATGTGCTTTCTGTCCAATAATTTTCATAACGATGTTTTGCTTATGGCTCAAAGGTGCAATATTCCCATTGTGGCTAAAGCGCTTAAACCTTTTCCTTTTGGATATTGGCGGGCTTGCAGGCATATGAACGTCACTCGAAATAAAACGCTCATGATTGGTGATCAATTGAGTACCGATATACTCGGCGCGCACATAGCAGGTCTCACAGCTTATATGGTTTGTCCTTTGGTTACTGAAGATTTGATGCATACGCGTTTAGTAAGAGTGTTTGAAAATGCATTGCTCAAAAATAAAGAACCTGAGGGTGTTTCTTGTTTGGAAGAGGGCAGGGTGCAATCTTGATGAGGGTATAGCGCGTGCTAGAATTGTCGCATCGTTTCTAAGTTGGAGAGTGTAATGCAATATATAACAGCTGGAGAGAGCCATGGACCTTGCTTGACGGGAATAGTATCAGGAGTTCCAGCAGGTCTTTCAATTACTGAAAAAAGTATCAATGCCGATCTTTCGCGTCGTCAAAGTGGTTATGGTCGTGGTGGCAGACAAGCTATCGAAAAGGATGTTGTGCGCATTGTTTCTGGTATACGGTTTGGAAAAACGCTGGGAACTCCTATAGCGTTAGAGGTCAGCAATCGCGATTGGCAAAATTGGATCGACCGTATGGCGGCATTTGGTGAGGCGCCTAGCAATCTGGTAAGAGAGGTTACTCCACGTCCTGGGCATGCTGACTTGGTAGGTATTCTGAAAAACGATATGGATGATTGTCGTAATATTCTTGAGCGTGCGAGTGCTCGTGAAACAGCCATAAGGGTTGCTTGCGCTGGTATTGCGCGAGAATTTCTTGCAGAAGTTGGCGTTGAAGTTTTTTCTTATGTTTCTTCGATCGGAACGATAGCCTTTGAAGAAAACGACCCTATGACGGCTGCCCCCGATTATCGTCCGCTTGATATAGAAATGAGTGCCGTTCGTTGTCCTGATGACGCTACTTCTAAAAACATGATGGAAGAGATTGACAAAGCTAAAGAGCAGGGCGAAAGTCTTGGTGGCACCTTTAGAGTAGTCGTTACCGGTCTTATTCCTGCCTTAGGTGGCTTTGAAACAGGTGGCGAGCGTCTTACTTCGCGTCTTGGTGCGGCCTTGTTTTCTATTCCTGCTATTAAAGGTGTTGAATTCGGGCTTGGTTTTGCCGCGGCCAAAAAACCTGGTAGCGAGGTTCATGACGAAATTATTTTGGATGAAAAACGAGGGTTTTTGCGTGCTTCCAACAACGCAGGTGGGCTTGAGGGAGGAATGACAACAGGCATGCCTTTGATTGCAACCGTTGCAATGAAGCCAATTCCCACGCTCACTACACCGCTCAATACTGTAAACATCGATACCCTTGAAGTTGCGAAAGCCTCAAAAGAGCGTAGTGATGTTTGCGCGGTTCCCGCAGCTGCTGTTGTCGCTGAATCTGAAGTTGCGTTTGTGTTAGCAGATGCGTATTTGAAAAAGTTTGGTTCAGATAATATGACTGACATCAAGCAAAATATTGAAATTTTTAAGCAAAGAATTAAAACAATGTCACGCTAAGAGGGGGATGTATGTCTGGAGAATCTGTTAAAGCTGCCGGTGGATATTATTTGGTAAAACCTGTTTTTTTTATTGGCTTTATGGGAGCAGGCAAAACAAGTGTTTCACAACAGCTTGCTGTCACGCATGGTCTTGCTTCAATTGATGCTGATGAATATTTGGAACTGCGTGAAGATAGGATTATTGCCGATATCTTTGCTGAAGACGGTGAAGAGGCTTTTCGTGATATTGAGACCGATGTTTTGAAAGATCTTGCATCTCGCTCGCCTCGACTTATTGGTTGTGGCGGTGGCGTGGTAACTAAGCGTCCTGAAAATGCCGAGATTATGAGAGTATCTGGCTTTGTTGTGTATTTGCAAGTAAGCGCCGATGAAGCGGCGCGGCGTATTCCCAACACTGATTCTCGTCCTATGTTTAAAAATCTTGAAACGGCACGCAAAACTATTGTTGAGCGTGTTCCTGCCTACGAGGCAGCAGCCCATGTTGCTATTCAGACCGAAGGTCGTTCAATTAGAGAGATTGCTCAAGAGGTTGCTTCGGTACTTTTGGATGAGGGTGTTATGAAGGCAGTTGATTAAGCTATGGCAAAGGTTACTGTTGCTGTTCTAGGTGAAAAGCCTTATGAAGTTGTAATTGAATCTGATCTTTTGTCCTCTGTTGGAGAGAGTTTGCGTGGCATTGATTCTAATCCCCGTGCTCTTGTTATCACCGATGAAGTGGTAGGCAATTTATATCTTGCATCAGTGAAAATCTCCCTTGAAAAGGAAGGCTATTTGGTATCGGTTATAACGGTTCCAACAGGGGAGCAATCAAAATCGCTTGCTTGTGCGGGCGAGATTTGGCATGCCATGGTTGATTGTAAGCTTAATCGAGATTCTTTAGTTGTTGCCCTTGGTGGTGGCGTGGTAGGTGATCTTGCAGGATTTACGGGGTCAACGTTTATGCGCGGTTTGAGAATAGTTCAAATTCCTACCACGCTTCTTTCTATGGTTGATTCTTCGGTTGGTGGAAAAACTGCCATAAATCTTGAAACAGGAAAAAATCTTGTGGGAACCTTCTGCCAACCTGTGGCAGTATACGCCGATCTTGACACGCTTGTCTCTCTTCCTGAGCGAGAGTGGGCGTGTGGGTGTGCCGAAATCGTTAAATCTGCCGTGATTGATTCTGATGCCTTCTTCTTTTGGATGGTAGAGCACGCTCAAGCTCTTTGGGATAGGGATCTGAAGGTGGTTAAAGAAGCAGTTCATAAAAGTGTTTCGTTTAAAGCTTCTGTTGTTGTGCGCGATCAGCAAGAAACGAAAAACATCCGAGAATGCCTTAACTATGGTCATACGCTTGCACATGCAATCGAAGCGGAGGCTGGTTTTGGTACGTATTCGCATGGCCACGCCGTTGCTCAAGGTATGAGATTTGCTGCTCGTCTTGGTGCTGCCTACCTTGGTACTTCACTTGAATTTATTGCTGCTCAAGATGCTTTGCTTGATAAGCTTCACTTGTCTGAGCTTTCCTTTAAGGCTTCTCCTGAGAAACTCTTGAGTCTTATGTTGGGAGATAAAAAAGTCCGCTCCAATAAGCTTCGTTTTGTCTTACCAAAAGATGTTGGGCAGTGGCAGCTTTGTGAACTTGAACAAGAATTTGTGTTAGAGCATCTTAATGCTTGGCAAAAGAGCCAAGTTTAGCGTTGATTTTTGGATTGGTGAAATAGCATGGAAGGTCACATAAATCAGAGTGATTCCAGGATAGCTGCCTTAAGAAAAACAATGATTGAGCAGGATTTGGACGTCTTGTATATAAGATCGCTCTCAAATATTTTATGGGCAACCTCGTTTTATGGAGTGTTTGATTCAGAGCAGGCTCATGCACTTATCGTTCTTCCCCATGGCGTTATTTTACATAGCGATTCTCGCTATGCTACCGCGCTTAAAGAAGCCGCTAAAGGTTGCGAGATTGTAATTGACGTTGCGCGCAAGCATCATTTTGATGTTCTTCTTGATGCGCTAGACAATCATGGCGATCAAAACAGTGCTTCTTTGACTATCGGAATCGAAAACACCATTGAACTGGGGGAGTTTCGCCTTTGCGAGAAAAAAGCCCATCAAAAAGCCCTCGATCTTTCCTTTGTTGAACTGTCTGGTTTTGTTGAAGCATTTCGCGAAGTTAAAGATGCCGAAGAAATTGCTCTCATGAAAAAGACACAACAAATAACCGATGAAGCATTTAACCACATAGTGTCGTTTATTCGTCCCGGCATGACAGAAAAGCATGTTCAGCTTGAACTTGAAAACACCCTGTTGTCACTGGGGGCAGAAGGGCTTGCTTTTTCTTCCATTGTGGCAAGTGGTCCTCGTGGTGCTATGCCTCATTCTGTTCCCGGCGGTAATCCTATTCTCCCAGGCGAATGTGTTGTTATGGACTTTGGTGCACGATACAAGGGATATTGCTCCGATATGACACGCACTCTTTTTATAGGCAAACCTACGCTTTGTATGCAAAAAGCATGGGAGGCGCTTGTTTGCGCAAACGAAACATGCGAGAGCATGATAAAAGCTGGTGTAGAGGCAAGTGCGGTTCACCAACGAGCAGAGGATATTCTTGCAAATTATGGATTTGCCTCAACTATGGGTCACTCTTTAGGTCATAGTGTAGGTATTGATGTTCATGAAGCTCCCAATCTTTCACCTTCAAACCATCATCCTCTTAAAGAAGGCAATGTGGTAACCGTTGAACCCGGTATTTATCTACCAGGTGAATTTGGTATGCGTCTTGAAGATTTTGGTGTCGTTGGCAAAAATGGATTTGATGTTATTACTCAAAGTAGCCATGAGATGGTTATAATAGAGCCTCATGATAAGGTGAACGGATAAAATTACTGAGGAGTAAATGTGGCAATTTCAACCGCTGAATTTCGCAATGGAATGTGTATTGAATATAACAACAAACTCTGGGTTATTCTTGAGTTTCAACATGTAAAACCAGGCAAGGGTGGTGCATTTGTTCGCACCAAGCTTCGCGATATTCGCGCTGGTCGTGTTGTTGAGCACACGTTTAATGCAGGAACCAAATTTGAGTCATTGCGTTTAGAAAAGAAAACAATGCAATATCTCTACAACGATGGCATGGACTTTTATTTCATGGATACCACTTCATATGAGCAAATTTCTATTCCTTCTGATATTGTGGGCGATGTTGCTCAGTGGCTTAAAGAGAGCGATGAAGTTACTTTGTTGTATGCTGGCGAAGAGCTTATCGGTATTGAGCCTGAAATGTTTGTAGAGCTTGAAGTAACCGAAACCGAACCAGGATTTAAGGGTGATACGGTTCAAGGAAGCACCAAGCCAGCAACTCTAGAAACTGGCGCAGTTGTGCAAGTACCTATGTTTATCAATCCTGGAGAAATTCTTCGTATTGATACGCGTGATGGAAGATATGTAACGCGCGTTTAGCGTCTTTATGTTACTTCCTAGAAAACTCTTTTTCTTGCGGGGCGCTCTGGCGCCTCGTATCGTATAATGTAGTTTCGTTTATTACTGCCGCATGTGGGTAATGCAAAGATAAGGAGGTGCGATATTCTTGCCTAAACTTCAGCTTATGGACACCACTATTCGTGATGGACAGCAAAGCCTTTGGGCTACCAGGATGTCAATTGGTGATATGTTGCCAATTCTTCCTAAGATGGATCGCGTTGGGTATTGGGCTATCGAAGCATGGGGAGGCGCAACGTTTGATACGTGCTTGCGCTTTCTGGACGAAAATCCATGGGATCGTCTTCGTTCGATAAAGGCTAAAACCCCAAATACTCGCCTGTCAATGCTCTCTCGTGGGCAAAATCTCGTTGGATACAAGCATTACTCCAAAGAAATTTGTCATCGCTTCATTCATGCAGCGCACAAAAATGGTATCGATGTATTTCGCGTTTTTGATGCTCTAAATGATATTCGCAATGTTGTAGATAATGCCGAGGCTATTAAAGAATGCGGCGCCCATTTTGAGGGTGCTATTTCCTATACTATGTCGCCCGTTCACACTCTTGATAGCTTTCTTGAGTATGGTCAGCAGCTCAAAGAGCTTGGCGCCGATTCAATTGCCATTAAAGATATGGCTGGCATGCTTACTCCTTATCGCACTGAGCGCATGGTAAAAGCTTTCAACGCTGAAATTGGCTTGCCGGTTCATATTCATTGTCATTATGTTGGCGGCATGGCTCCTGCAAATATCATCAAATCGGTTGAGGCTGGTGCCGCTATTGCCGATACTGCAAGTGCACCTCTAGCGTTTGGTAACTCTCATCCTGCTGTTGAGATGATTGTTGCCGCTTTGGAAGAAAGTCGCTACGATACCGGTCTTGATCTGGGGCTTTTGTTTGAAATTGCAGAATATTGGGAAGAGGTTCGCAAACGAGGGCATTATAAGCGTGGCGTTTCTTCTCTTGTCCATATGCAGGTTTATTCTCATCAAGTGCCCGGTGGCATGATGTCTAATCTGGTTTCGCAGCTTGACATTCAAAATGCTGCCGATCGTCTTGATGAAGTTATGACTGAAATTCCTCGCGTTCGCGCCGAGGTTGGATATCCTCCTTTGGTAACGCCGCTTTCTCAAATTGTTGGTACACAAGCGGTGTTTAACGTTTTGACGGGCAAACGTTGGAGCGTTGTTTCTAAGGAAATGAAAGATTATATTTGTGGCTACTATGGAAAAGCTCCCGGTCCTATGGATCAAGAAATCGTTAAAAAAGTGGTTGGCGATTCTGATATTCTTGACCCAAATGTTGCTCCTGGCTCATTGGTTACCACAACGTTTGCCGAGTTAGAGGAAGAAATTGGCGATCTTGCCAAGTCGGAGGAAGACGTTTTGATGTACGCGCTTTTCCCGAACGAGGCTCGCACCTATTTAAGTAAACATCGAACATCTGAAAAGGTTGATTTCCTCCTTGAAGAGGAATCCAAAATGACCAAGGAGGACGATTACGTGGATATAAATCAGATTCGTGAGTTGGTTCGCGTTGCAGAAGAAAGTGGCGTTGGAGAAATTGTAGTAGAAGAAGAGGGTTGTCGTATTGCGGTTAGAATGCCAGGCTCTGGTAGCGCTCAAGCTGCTGCTCCTGCAGCCGTTGAGTCTCACGGTGCTCATGCTGCCGCCAAGGCTACCGAGGCTGCTGCCCCTGCTCCAGCAGGCGAGGTGGCTCGTCCTGCAAATTGGTATTGCGTAACAGCGCCTATGGTAGGAACCTTCTATGCTGCCCCTGCTCCTGGTGAGCCTCCGTTTGTACGTGTTGGTGATGAGGTTTCGGCCAACCAAACGCTTTGCATTGTTGAGGCTATGAAGCTTATGAACGAGATTCCTGCTGCTGAAATGGGCACAGTTCGCGAGGTGTGCTTAGAAGATGCAACACCCGTAGAATTTGGTACTCCTTTATTCTATATTGAGCCCCATGTTGCTCATGATGCTATTGGTCCGGAGAGTGCATAAATGTTTGAGAAAGTATTGGTTGCGAATCGAGGAGAAGTTGCTCTTCGAATAATGCGTGCTTGCAAAGAGCTTGGCATTAAAACCGTAGCCGTGTATTCAACCGAAGATGCCAATACCTATCCCGTTGAATATGCTGATGAAAAGGTTTGTATTGGACCGGCTCCTGCAAATCAGAGCTATCTTGTTATGTCTTCTATTATTGCTGCGGCAAAAAATACGGGGGCTCAAGCAATTCATCCAGGATACGGCTTTTTGGCAGAAAACGCCGACTTTGCTCGAGCCTGCGCCGAGAATGATCTGGTTTTTATTGGTCCATCGCCAAATTGCATTGAGAGCATGGGCAATAAGGCTGCAGCGCGCGATACCATGAAGGCATGCGGTGTTCCCACTGTTCCTGGTTCTGATGGTGTTGTCGAAACATTTGAGGAGGCCCGTCGGTTTGCACAAGCGGTTGGATATCCTGTTCTTGTTAAGGCTTCTGCCGGCGGTGGCGGTAAGGGCATGCGTGAAGTGCATGATCCTGCCGATTTAGAATCTCAATTTCTTGCTGCAAAAAATGAGGCTCAGGCTGCTTTTGGTAACGGGGACGTATATCTTGAAAAGCTTGTTTTGCGTCCGCGCCATGTAGAAGTTCAAGTTCTCGCTGATAAACATGGTAATCGCATTTCATTGTGTGAGCGCGATTGCTCGCTGCAGCGTCGTCACCAAAAGCTTTTAGAAGAGGCTCCTTCTCCTGCGCTTACCGATGAAATTCGCCGTGCAATGGGTGTTGCTGCTATTAAGGCAGTTCGCGCTACGGGTTATGAAAATGCTGGAACTATCGAATTTTTGCTTGATCATGATGGTCGTTTTTATTTTATGGAAATGAATACGCGTGTTCAGGTTGAGCATCCTGTGAGCGAGCTCATCACTGGTACCGACATCATTAAAGAGCAGCTTCGCATTGCTTCGGGCGATCCTATTTCTTGTGCCGATAAAGCTCCTTTTCAGCCTTATGGCCATGCCATGGAATTTCGTATTAACGCCGAAGACCCTGAGTTTGATTTTCGTCCTTGTCCTGGCAATATTACTAAATTTGTTGTTCCTGGTGGGCCGGGAGTGCGTATTGAGTCTTACATTCATGAAGGTTCTCGCATTTCTCCTTATTATGATTCTATGGTTGCCAAACTTATTGTTTGGGGAAGCGATAGGAAAGAAACTATTGCTCGAGGTAAACGCGCACTTCAAGAGTTTGAAATTGAAGGAATTAAAACCACTATTCCGTTTCATTTGCAAGTTTTAGAGAATCAGGCTTTTCTTGACGGCGAAGTATATACCGATTTCATTGAGACAGAGATGGGGGAGAATTAAATGGCCGAAATTACAAGAAGCGGCATGGCTATTGCCCCAAAAGTAATCGATACCATCGTTGCGCTTGCACTCAAAGAGGTGCCAGGAATAGATTCTGACGACCTTACTCCAAAAGGTTTTAAGGCGCTGTTCTCTTCTAAAAAAGCTTCACATAAGGTTAAGGTTTTAACAGAAGAAGATGATTCTTTGGCTATTGAAGTCACTCTTCGTGTTATTGATGGTTATTCGATAAAAGATCTAGTAGCTTCTGTGCGCTCCTCAATTGCAGATGCCGTTCTTCTCCAAACAGGTATTCCTGTTTCGCGTGTAGATATTTGCATCGATAGCATTCAGTTTCAAGATTAAGGTTGGTTAAAGCCATGTCGTCAAGGCCTCATGAACGAACCCAAGAAAGACGTATTGCGCTTCAGGTTCTTTATCAGGGAGAAATTCTTGAATCTTCTCCTTTAGAACTCGTTGCAAAAAACCAACTTGTTGATGAAGATGCCTTGATGGGTGATTATGCTAAAAAACTTCTTGAGGGCTGCATAGAACATACTGAAGAAATAGACTCGTACCTTGGCTGTGCGAGCGAAAATTGGGCCCTTGACCGTATGCCTCTTGTTGATAAGTCTCTTTTAAGGCTTGCTACTTTTGAAATGAAGTACGTAGAAGACGTCCCTGTTTCAGTTGCCATCAATGAAGCGGTTAACCTTGCTAAAGAATTTGGTGGAAGTGATTCGCCTCGTTTTATCAATGGTATTTTAGGTCGTATTGCGCTTCAGTTGGAGGAGGAATTGGCTCATGAATAATATTGAAGGAGCTTCTTCTCATTCTTCGTCTGAACATACCTTTGAAGACCTCAAAACTCGTCTTGATGAAATTGTTGAAATAGTAAACGATGATACCCTCCCGCTTGAAGAGGCTTTGAAGTATTATGAAGAGGCGGTTACGTTAGGGCTTGAAGCTTCAAATATTCTTGAACAGGGTATTACTGAGAGCGCTAACGATCAAAATGTAGTACAAGATCAAGAGGTAAATAAGGCATTGAGCACTTCGGAAGAAGTTGCAAATTCAGACGCAGATTCTTCGCAATAATATCAAGGAGGGTGTAGATAGCAATGACACATCGAATCCTTGATTCTATTGAATCGCCAGATAATTTGGCGCTTCTTACCAACGAAGAGCTCGCTATTTTAGCGCAAGAAATTCGCGAAGAAATAGTGGCAGTCACCTCAAAAAACGGTGGTCATGTTGCATCAAGTCTTGGTGCGGTCGATATAATTCTTGCTGTTCATTCGCTTATTAATTCACCTTACGACAAACTTTTATTTGACGTTGGTCATCAATCGTATGCTCATATGCTTGTTACGGGGAGATTGAAAGAATTTAAAACCCTGCGACAATATGGCGGATTGTCTGGCTTTCCTAAGCCCGACAAAAATATTCATGATGTTCATTTTTCTGGCCATGCTTCAGATTCATTGAGTGTTGCATGTGGCTTGGCGCGGGCACGCGACTTGGCGGGCAGGGATAATAAAATTGTAACCATTATTGGCGATGCCTCGCTTTCGGGTGGAATGGCATTTGAGGCGCTTAATGATATTGGTCAGGCTCAAACGCCCATGGTTATCATTCTCAACGACAATGAAATGTCAATTTCGCGCAACGTTGGGGCAATGGCTAAGCATTTGGGAAGTTTGCGTGTGTCTGCAAACTATCAAAAAAATCGTGACTCCATGCAAGATTTTATGGAATCTATTGGTCCTGCTGGAAAGGCTATGGTCAAAATTGGAAAGAGTGCCAAAGATTCCTTGAAGCAATTTGTCGTGCCTGACACAATGCTCTTTGAGCAATTGGGTATTGTTTGCTCTCCGCCTATTGATGGTCATGATATGCCCCGTTTGCGCTCCGAAATAAAACGAGCGCTTGAATCAAAATCACCGGTGCTATTGCATGTAATTACTAAGAAGGGGGCGGGATATCTTCCGGCAGAACAAAACCCTTCAAAGTTTCATGGGGTTGGTCCATATGACATCAAAACAGGAGAGCTCAATAAAAAACAACGGGGTATTTTAACGTATACGCAGGCATTTTCTCAAGCGTTACTCAAAGAGGCGCGCAACGACGAAAAAGTTGTTGCCATTACCGCTGCTATGCTTGATGGAACGGGCTTGAGGTCTTTTGCCGAAGAATACCCTGAACGAACCTTTGATGTTGGCATTGCAGAAGGGCATGCACTTGGTATGGCAAGTGGTCTTGCATTAGGCGGTCTTAAGCCTGTTGTTGCTATATATTCAACCTTTTTGCAGCGGGCAATAGATCAGATCATCATCAACAATGCGCTGGCAAATTTAGATGTTGTGTTTGCCGTTGATCGTGCTGGTTTGGTTGGTGATGACGGGCCTACTCATCATGGTGTTTTTGATTTAGTGTATTTGCGCATGGTACCTAATCTCAAAGTACTTGCTCCAGCTGATGAGGCGGAATTAGCCTCTGCTCTCCATACTGCTTTTCATATTAAAGGTCCTGTTGCACTGCGTTATCCGCGAGGCGAGGCATGTGGAGTTCCTTTGCCCGATAAACCTGAAATTTTCAAAGAAGGGGTGTCGCGCTGTATTAAAGAGGGTAGCGATGTGGCTATTCTTTCGTTTGGACATATGCTCACTTCTGCTCTTGATGCTGCTGAGATATTAGAGAAACACGGTATTTCTGTGCGTGTGGTTGACATGCGTTGGGTAAAACCGCTTGATATTGATGCGGTGCGAAAGGCTGCTTCAACCCGTTTGATTGTTACTCTTGAAGAAGGAGTAATTGAGGGCGGCATTGGCGAAGAAGTTTTAGAGATTTTAGTTAAAGAAAAGCTCCATTCAAATATTGTAAATCTTGGAATTCCTGATGCTTTTATTGAACAGGGAAAGGTTGACTGCCTTTTTAAAGATTTGGGTCTCGATGGTAGAGGAATAGCTGATTCGATTCTTGATCATCTTACGTAGCCATAAAAACAGTCTTACTATAGTTTCTCAGTCAACCCTTGGATGCGTTCTTTGAAAGGCATCCAAGGGCTTTTCTCACTAAACTTATTGAGTGTTTCTGGTTTGTAACGGCTGTAATTCTCTTGTGTTACAGCCTTTTTCCAGCATCGTTAACAATGGTTAATCAGAAAAAATGAACATGTTCTGAGTGCAAAGATACCAGTGTCAAAAAAGTGTATGAGTTATTTAGGAGGTACGCACATGTTTGACACAGGAGCAACAGCATTCATGCTTGTGAGCGCGATGCTGGTTTTGTTGATGACACCTGGTGTCGCATTTTTTTACGGAGGTTTGGCTCGCCGTAAAAATGTTATTAACACCATGTTTATGTCATTTGTAATTATTGGTGTGGTTGCAATTGTCTGGGTTTTGGCAGGCTGGAGCTTAGCGTATGGCGGTGATGGTTCAAATCCATTCTTTGGAGGCTTTGATCAACTAGGTTTGACGCAAGCAACCAGCGATATGCTCGCTGAGGCAGAGGCGCCAGAAGATGGAAGCTATCCGGCTATTATCGATATCACCTTCCAAGCTGCTTTTGCGATGATCACGGCAGCGATTATTGGTGGCTCTCTTGCCGGCCGTATGAAGTTTGGTGCATTTTTAACGTTTGTTACCGTTTGGATTTTAGTTATTTATGCTCCTTTGGCTCATATGGTTTGGGGTGGCGATGGTAGCTTTATCGGCGATACCATTGGTGCTCTCGACTTTGCTGGCGGTGATGTTGTTCATATTAGTTCTGGTTTAACCGGTTTGGTTCTTTGCTTGCTCTTAGGTAAGCGCCATGGCTTTGGTTCAGTAAATCATCGTCCTCATAATGTTCCCTTTGTAGTTTTGGGTGCAACCTTGCTTTGGTTTGGTTGGTTTGGATTCAATGGTGGTTCTGCTTTTGCCGCTGATGGTATTGCAGGTTTGGCATTGCTCAACACTGTCGTTGCTTCCGGTGCTGCTATGATTTCTTGGATGATTGTAGAAACGGTTAAAACTGGAAAGCCAACCCTTGTTGGTGCAGCAACGGGCTTGGTAGCAGGCTTGGTTGTTATTACTCCAGCCGCTGGTTTTGTTGAGCCATGGGCTGCTGTTATTATGGGTCTTATCGTTTCGCCAATTTGCTACTTTGCTATTTCGTTCTTGAAGGCAAAGATTGGATACGACGATGCTCTTGATGCATTTGGCTGCCATGCAGTTGGCGGTATTGTTGGTGGCATCCTTACCGGTTTATTCTGTGTTCCTGAGCTTTCTTGGACCGACTTTGGTGGATTGTTCTACACCGGCGATGTATCGCTTCTTATCTCTCAGCTTTTAGGTATTCTTGTTACCATTGTATTTGTTGCAATTGGCTCTTTGATTATCGGCTTTATCGTTAAGGCAATATTCAAGGGCAGCTTGCGCGTAAGCAAAGATAAGGAAGCACGAGGCTTAGATGTAACTGAGCATAATGAATCTGCTTATCCTGCCTTTATCGGACTTGATTAATGAGCATAGAAAGGAGTGAATGAATTATGAAGCGTATTGTTGCAATTGTAAGACCAGATAAGCTTGAACCTTTAAAGGAAGCACTTTTTGAAGCTCATGTTTCTGGTATGACCATCTCTCAGGTTAATGGCTGCGGTAATCAGCATGGTTGGAAAGAGTATTTCCGCGGTAGCGAAGTGTTGCTTAATATGGTTCCAAAAGTAAAGTTTGAAATCATTGTTGAGGATGCACGTTGCGAAGAAATAGTTGAAACTATTTGTTCGGTGGCTCGTACCGGTGAAGTTGGTGATGGCAAGATCTTTATCTCTCCAGTGGAAGGTGTTGTTCGCATTAGAACAGGCGAGCGGGATATCGATGCTGTTTAAGCTTATTTGCTGAGCTAAAACCTCTTAAATAAATGCTGCATTATTTTATTGGAATAATGTTTACAAGAAAAAGAGAACTTAATTTAAAAGTTCTCTTTTTCTTTGATGTTTCTTTGTTGCTTTATAAGCTATGTCGGATAGCGCTTGATATGAGTGCAGTAAGAAATGGTATAGTAAGCAGGTTAACCAGAATTATGTACGGAAAGGACGCGGGATGACACGCAAAATCGCAATTTTTGATACCACGTTGCGCGACGGCGAACAATCGCCTGGTGCATCAATGAACTCCGAAGAGAAGTTGGTTATCACGCGGCAGCTTCTCCGTTTAGGGGTAGATGTAATCGAGGCTGGCTTTCCTGTTTCTTCTCCGGGAGATTTCAAAAGTGTTCAGCAAATTGCCGATGAGGTAGGGGATCGTGCTATTGTTTGCGCTCTTACCCGTGCCGTTGAAAAGGATATTGATTCTGCTGCCGATGCGCTTGCAAAGTGCAAACGTCCTCGCATCCATACGGGTATTGGCGTTTCGCATAGCCACATTTATGACAAGTTGCGCACCACCCCTGAAGTTATTCTTGAACGTGCGGTTCATGCTGTTAAATATGCTAAAAAATATTGTGAAGATATCGAATTTTACGCCGAAGATGCAGGGCGTTCAGATTATGAATTTCTTGCTAAGGTTTGCGAGGCAGTTATTGATGCCGGTGCAACTGTTGTAAACATTCCTGATACTACTGGCTATTCGCTTCCTGATGAATTTGGTCGTCGTATCCGCTTTTTGATGGAAAATGTTTCCAATATTGATAAGGCAACCATTTCGGTTCATTGCCATAACGATCTTGGTATGGCAACGGCTCTTTCGCTCGCTGGTGTTTCAAATGGTGCCGGTCAAGTTGAGTGCACTATCAATGGCTTGGGCGAGCGTGCTGGCAATACTGCCATGGAAGAAGTGGTAATGGCTATTAAGATGCATGGTGAAGAACTCGATGCTCACACCGACATCAATACACGTGAGTTTGTTCGTGCTTCTCGGTTGGTTTCTTCCATTACAGGCTTTTTAGTTCAGCCCAATAAATCAATTGTTGGAGCAAATGCCTTTGCACATTCATCAGGCATTCATCAAGATGGCGTTATTAAAGCACGTGATACCTATGAAATTATTGATCCATCTGAAGTTGGCGCAGGTCAAAGTTCTATTGTTCTTTCTGCACGATCTGGTCGTGCTGCGCTTCGCCATCGCCTTGAGGCGCTTGGCTATCATATCGAAGGTCAGGCATTTGAAGATTTGCATACAGCGTTTCTTGATTTGGCAGACAAGAAAAAGGAAGTGTACGACGAAGATCTTGAATCGTTAGTTGGTGAACATGGTCGCAGCCAAAAAGCTCATTACTCTTTGGTTTCTGTTCAAATTTCTTGTGGTCAACCTCTCATTCCAACGGCAACGGTAACGCTTCGCGATGCTAATGAAAAAGAATTTATTGCCTGCTCAACAGGAACTGGTCCTGTTGATGCGCTTTATAAGGCAGTGAACCAAATTGTAGATATTAAAAATGATCTTAGTGAATTTGCTGTTCAAAGCGTCACGCGAGGAATTGATGCGTTGGGTGAGGTTACCATTCGCGTTACCGCTGATGATGGTGAAGTATTTACCGGTAGGGGCGCCGATGGCGATATCATTGTCTCTTCCGCAAAAGCGTATCTTAATGCTTTGAATCGTTTGATTTCTAGTAGGGAAAAATAGTCTGTGTTTTGCCTTGATTGTGGACAAAAAATCTCTGATGGCGACAAGGTGTGCCCTCGTTGCGGGCTGAGCGTTTCTGATATGGAAGAACGCATTGCTCAAGCCCAGGAGATGGTTACGTATGCTGAAACGATAGGTCCAGCTTCTACACTTAGAATGCCTCCTGTTCCAGAGCGCACGTACAAAGATAATGAAGGGAATATTTTTCGTCCTGAAGAAAAGATTGATATACCACCTCGGTTAGAGCAAAAAGATAAGCTGGCTGATATTCCGCATCTTGGAAGTGCTGATCCTTACGTTACTATGCCTATAAAAAAAGTGGTTTCAGACAAAGGTGAGGTGGTTTTTGATGCTGATAGAGAACAAAAAACATTTCTTCAAGAGTCCATTAAACAACCGCTATGGACACCAAAGCGCATTGCTTTAGTTATTTTGTTAGTTGTGGTGGTAATTACTGCTTGTGTGTTTGGTTATATGTTTTATGTACACAGCTAGAATTTTTTAAAAAAATATGGTATAAACAATGGGCACTTATAGGTGTATATACTTTCGTTTGTTAAGGAAGTGGGCTTGTCCCGCTTCTTTTTTTCTAGGGCAAAAGGAGGGGAAATGCTTACCGGTAAAGAATTAAAACTTTATAACGCGCTTGCGCCTTATGCGGCTGAACAAGAAATTGAAATTGTGACAGTTGAGGTTGTTGGTTCAAAGAAGGCACCAACGATTCGTGTTTTCATCGATTGCGAAGGCGGAGTAGGTTTTGATGAGCTCTCTTCTGCCCAGTCGTGGATTAATGATGTTATGGACGAGTTAGATCCGTTCCCTGGCGCCTATACGCTTGAGGTTTCGTCTCCTGGAATCGATAGACCTTTGCGTACTCTTGAGCATTTTGCTCGCTTTGAAGGGGAAAAAGCATTTATTCAGTTACGTTCTTCTTATGAGGGAAGGGCGCGTTGGACGGGCATCTTAAAGGGAGCTGCCAATAATTGCGTCTTGCTTGAGGTTGACGGAATTATTGAGACGCTACCTTATGAACAAATAAAAAAAGCTCATGTTATTGGAACGATAGATTTTAGCGCATAGAAAGGATTGGCATGGCTACCTCAGAACTAATCGAAGCTTTGCAGGCCTTGGCTCATGAACGAAAAATCGATGAATTTTATCTGATTGAGCGCCTTGAGGCTTCTCTTGCAAAGAGCTACCAAAATATATTGGATTTAGAATATGACGCACGAGTAATTATCGACCGTAATACCGGTCGTATTTATGTGTATGAGCTTGTTCCTGTTGGTGAGCCCGATGAAGAAACGGGCGAATATAGCAAATTTGAAGAGCGTGATGTCACGCCTGATGACGTGAGCCGTATTGCCGCCCAGAATGCCAAAAATGTTATCGCTTCCATCGTTCGTGAAGCAGGGCGTCAATCTATTTATGAAGAATTTTCAGATCGTGTTGGTGATTTAGTAACGGGAACCGTTCTTCAAGGTACGCCTGATTTTACGATTATCAAAATTCGCGATGGAGTAGAAGCTGAGCTGCCTCATTATGATCTTAAGCGTTATCCCGATGAGCGCAATGAGCGCCCTCGCAATGAGCATTATCGTCATAATCAGCGTCTTAAAACTCTTATTGTTGAAGTTCGTGACCCTAGTACCGATACGTTTCGTGCGCGTGGCGAGCATACCAGGCCTTCCATTGTAGTTTCTCGTACTCATCCCGATTTGATTCGTCGCCTTTTCGAGATTGAAGTTCCAGAAATTTATGACGGGCTAGTTGAAATTAAATCGATTGCTCGCGAACCAGGTGAGCGCTCTAAAATTGCAGTTTTCTCTCGTGAGCCAAACCTTGATCCGGTAGGTGCTTGCGTTGGCCCTAAAGGTTCACGCGTTCGTATGGTTGTTGAAGGCTTGCGCAACGAGCGTGTTGACGTTATTCAGTGGGATGAAGATCCTGCCGTTTATGTTTCCAACGCGCTTTCTCCTGCGCGAGTGACACAGGTTGATATCGATGAAGAAAACAATTATGCAACCATCATTGTTCCTGATGATCAGCTTTCTTTAGCCATTGGTAAAGAAGGTCAAAATGCTCGCTTGGCCGCACGTCTTACGGGTTGGCATATCGACATCAAAAGCGCTTCGTTTGCGGGGGAGCCTTTGATAAACGACGATGCTTTGATTGATACCGAAGATTCGGATGAATCGGAAGATGGATTGTGTGCTTATGTAGCAGAAGATGGCACGCGTTGTCGTAATCATGCTCGTGATGGATATTGCTACTGTGGTATTCATTCAGAGTTTGAAGAAGAGTAGCTGCTGCTTATAGATAGTAGAGGGTTGCTTATAGATGGCTGAACAGCTAAGACAAAGAACATGCATTATATGCAAAACGCAAAGCACTAAAAAAGAGTTTTTGCGTATTGTAAAAACTCCTGATGGGGTAGTTAATTATGATCCGTCGGGTAGGGCTTCTGGTCGCGGTGCATATGTATGCAGTGTAAGTTGTTTTGAAAAGGCCGTTTCAGCAAAACGTTTGGCTGGTGCCTTACGTACGAAAATGGATGATGAAGATTATGAGCGTGTTGCCGAACAATTGGTTGCCGCTTTGAGTGATGAGAGTAAGTAGTAGACGAGGAGAATTATATGGCCGGCATGCGTGTACATGAGTTGGCTAAGGAATTTGACATGACCAGCAAGGAATTGCTCAATCGCCTTGCTGAAATGAAGATTCCCGCTAAAAGTCATGCAAGCATCTTGCAAGATGCTTACGTGGAAAAGGTTCGCAAGAATCTTGCACCAGAAATTAAAGAACGAGCTGGGAAGCTAGAAGATGAAGAGGCTAAAAAGCTTGCCGAGGAAAAGGCAGCGGAGGCCAAAAAGAAAGCCGATGAAGAGGCTGCTCGTCGTGCTGCCGTTGAGCAAGAGCGTAAAGCTCGTAGTGCCGAGCGCGCTTGGAGAGAAAGCCATGGAAAAGAAGGCTTTGCTGGTCGCAAAAAAACAGAAACAACCGAGGAAGCTAAGCCAAAGAAAAAAATTTCCTCGTCACCTTTTGAAAGCTTAGCTTCACAGATTGAGCGAGAGCGCGAGCGTGTGGCTCGTGAGAAAGCTGAAGCCTTAGAGCGTGCACGCGCCGAGGCTCGTGCTGCAGAGATTGCAAAAAAACAAGCAGTCGAAGAAGCTTTGCATGCTCGAAATAAAAAATCTTCTTCTAAGTCTGAGAGCAAACCAAAACAAGTTAAAGCTGCGCCAACTTCTTCCAAGGGTGATTTTTCCGCACTGCTTTCTCAGATTAAAAATGAAGCTGAACGCCTTGAAACCCAACGTCAAGAAAGCGGTAATACGCGCAAAAAAGGTCAAGGGCGTGCTGGTCAAAAAGGCACTAAAAAGCAACACAAGGGCTTTGAGCCACTTGTTCCAGAATTGGAAAACACTCAGCAGCCAAAAAGTGAAGATCGCTATTCACAGATGGCTGTTCAAGCTGAAAAACTTCAGCGTGATAAAGTTTTAGCAGAAGCTCGTGCTGCCGTTGAAGCAGCTGCGCATGATGGACAAGGTCGCCGTCGTAAGCGCAAAGAAAAGCGCGAGGCACAAGCGCGCGAACGTGCAGAGATGGAAGCGCTTGAAAAGGGCTTAGATCCAACCTTGGTACTGGATGATTCGGTGGTAGAAGTCGTTCAAGGTTCTACTGTTGCTCAGTTTGCAGAAGCCTTAGATGTTTCTTCCAATGATGTAATTAAGCGCTTATTCATGCTTGGTCAGGTGCTAACGCTTACGCAATCAATGTCGGATGATTTGATTGAGCTTATTGCTGATGATATGGGACGAAAAGTCCGTGTGGTTTCACCTGAAGAAGAGTTTGCAGTTGTGTATCACGATTCTGAAGAAGATCTCAAACCGCGTCCTCCCGTAGTTACTGTTATGGGCCATGTCGATCATGGTAAAACCTCTTTGCTTGATGCTATCCGAAATTCTGGCGTTGCGGAAAGCGAGGCGGGCGGCATTACGCAACATATTGGTGCTTCGGTTGTCAATATTAACGGAAGGCAAATTACCTTTATCGATACTCCGGGTCATGAAGCCTTTACGGCGATGCGCGCTCGTGGCGCTCAGGTTACTGATGTTATCGTTTTGGTTGTTGCGGCCGATGATGGCGTTATGCCTCAAACCATTGAAGCAATTAATCACGCTAAAGCGGCGGGTGTTCCTATTGTTGTTGCAGTGAATAAGATTGATAAACCAGGGGCAACTCCTGAGCGTGTTCGTCAAGAACTCACTGAACATGAAATTATCCCTGAAGAATGGGGCGGGCAAAACATGTTTGTTGATGTTTCTGCTCGTCAAAACTTGCATATCGATGATTTGCTTGAAACTATTTTGCTTCAAGCGGATGTTTTAGAGCTTAAAGCAAATCCTGATGCGCTCGCTTCTGGTTTTGTAATTGAGGCAAATCTTGATAAAGGTCGCGGTCCTGTTGCTACGGTGCTTGTCGATCGCGGCACCCTTCATACGGGTGATGTCGTTGTTGCGGGAACCGCTTATGGTAAAGTTCGTGCGCTCGTTAATCCTCGTGGCGTCAATGTCAAACAAGCTAAGCCAGCTGATCCAGTTGAGATCTTAGGTCTTAGTTCAGTTCCTACTGCAGGCGATGAGTTCCGCGTGTTTGAAGATGAGCGCGATGCTCGCCGTTTGGCCGAAGAACGTGCGCTGCGTGCACGCTTAGCAAAACAGGAATCTCGTTCACACATGAATTTGGACGATTTATTTGCGCGTATTGAGGAAGGCGAAACAACCGATCTTAATTTGGTTGTTAAGGCTGACGTAGCAGGATCTATCGAAGCTCTTCGCGATGCGTTCTCTAAGATGGATCAAACTGAAGTTAAGATCAATATTATTCATGCAGCAGTTGGCGGCATCACTGAAACCGATGTTACGTTAGCCGCTGCATCCGATGCAATCATTATCGGTTTTAATGTTCGTCCTACGGGCAAAACACGTGAAGTTGCTGAGCGCGAAAAGGTAGATATTAGGCTTTATCGCGTTATCTATCAGGCAATTGAAGATATTAATGCTGCTCGTGTTGGTTTGCTTTCTCCTGATATTGTTGAACAGGATACCGGCATCGCAGAAGTTCGCGAAACCTTTAAGGTTCCTAAAGTTGGCACCATTGCTGGTTGCTATATTGTGGAAGGTGAAATATCGCGTGATGATAAGGTACGTATCGTTCGTGATGGTACGGTTATTTATGAAGGAAGCATTGCGAGCTTGCGTCGTTTTAAAGACGATGTAAAAACGGTTGCCCGCGGATATGAATGCGGTATTGGCATTGAGGGATACCAAGATCTCAAGATTGGCGACACCATTGAGGGCTATCGCGTTGTTGAGGTTGAGAGAACTGAGTAGGCATGAAACAAGGGTCATCCAGTAGGCGTGTTAATGAACAGGCGCGCGAAGTAATAGCAAATATCATTCTGTTCGATATGACGGATCCTCGCCTTGATATGGTTACCATTACGGCATGTGAGGTGAGCTTTGATCGCAGTGTTGCTAATGTTTTCTATACTACTGAGCGCGAGCGTTATGTGGAAGTTGCTCAAGCCTTACAAGCGGCGGCAGGGCGTATTCGTTCTTTGATGGCAAAGCAACTTTCATGGCGTGTTGCTCCTGAGCTTCGTTTTATGCTTGACGCAAGCGTTGATGAGGCTGAACGTATTGCAGGAGCGCTTGCTCGTGAAGAAAAACGCACTAAAGGAGAATAATTGTTAACTCCTCAAAGTAATACAACGTTAGCTGAAGTTGCACAACGTCTGAATGAATTTCAGACGTTTGCAATTTGTGGTCATGTTAACCCCGACGGAGATTGCTTGGGTTCGCAGTTGGCACTCTGGCATACGCTAAAAGCTCTTGGCAAAGAGGTAGTATGTTTGCTTGCAACTGATGATGCCGTGGAAGAAAATTTGCAGTTCCTTCCCGGCTTGGACGCTATGGTGCCAGGATTTTTATACGATAAAACTCCCGAGGTATTTATAGCGGTTGATGTTCCAACACAAGAGCGCATGAAAAGCGCCGCTGAAGTAGCAAAGCGTGCGTCATTTACGGTTACTCTTGATCATCATGCTAATCCTTATGCGGTATCGGATCTCAATTATATTGATCCTGATTCTCCTTCGGCTTCAATGATCGTATGGGAACTTATCAAACTTCTAACCGCTCCTTCGCAAGAAGCAGCGCTGTGCGCCCTTTGTGGTTTAATTACTGATACGGGGCGTTTTTCGTATCAAAATACCACAGCACAAGCTTTTGTTGCTGCTTCTGAAATGGTATTATACGGTGCTTCACCTGCGTTAATTACTAAAGAGGTTTTTCAAAACACTTCAATCCCTTCCTTAAAGCTTGAAAGAATTCTTCTTGATAGACTCACCTTTTTTTGCGATGGTGAATTCTCCTTTTCGTATTTGCGTGAGAAAGACTTTGAGCTGTGCGGTGCAGTCAAGGCAGATGCTGAATCGCTTATCAATACTCTTCGTGATATAAAAGGGGTTCGCGTAGCGCTTATTCTCAAAGAAATTGATAGCAGCACGGTGCGAGGAAGTCTGAGAGCTAAAGATGATACGGATGTTTCGGTAGTGGCTCGTAGGTATGATGGTGGTGGTCATAAAGCTGCTGCAGGATTTACCTTCTGTGGGTCTTTAGAAGAAGCGCTCAATCAGATTCCTCAAGCAGTGGTTAAGCACTGCTTTAATCAGGGGGTTTAGGGTAATATGGCAAAACGAATCCCCTCTGGCATATCGCGTGTTATTGGGGTTGATAAGCCTTTAGGAATATCTTCTCATGATGTGGTAAACCGGGTGAGAAAACTCTATGGTGAACGCAGGGTGGGGCATACCGGAACACTTGACCCTCTTGCTTCAGGAGTTTTGACTATTTGCGTGGGGCCAGCTACACGGCTCAATCATTATCTTGTTGACCATGATAAAACCTATCGTATGGCAGTCGAATTGGGTAGTGCTACTGCTACCGATGATAGTGAAGGAAGCGTTATTGCTCGAGGTCAAATAAAGGATGAATTTTTTGACCCTACGTTTGCTGCATCAAAAGTGGCTTCCCTTGTTGGCAAGCATAATCAAATTCCTCCAGCGTATTCGGCTATTAAAGTGCAAGGGCAACGGGCGTATCGTGCCGCACGCAAGGGGAATGTTATTGCTTTAGAACCTCGTTCAATTGAAATTTACAGCGCCTCTTTTATTTCCGTGGAATCAATTTGCAACGATGAGGGTGAAAGGGTAGCGCTTTGGACGATGGAGCTGCATGTTTCAAAGGGTACCTATCTTCGCTCGATCGCTCGTGATCTTGGTAATTCTTTGGGCTCACTTGCTCACGTTAAAGCGCTCCGTAGGCTTTCGGTTGGCTCGTTAACGCTTAAACAGTGTTGTACGCTTGATCAATTGCAGTCAAATCCCAATTTTGCCAGCATTGACCCTCTACAATTGCTCAATATTAGATATGCGTTTGTCGCCAACGATAAGGCCCTTGATAACGGTCAAGCTTTTGCGCTTGATAGTATTTCGCTTAACTGTCCAATAGAAGGCGATATTTTTAGTAGCGAGTGTTGCACCACGAGTGTTTATCCTTCGTGTGAATTGCCCTATGATGGGGAACTGGTCGCTTTTTTGTCCCATAATAAAATTAAAGGGTTATATCGTTTTGATATGGGTTCTCAAACCTATAAACCCTCATGTATTTTTTCTTTAGGAGTAGAGCGTGGCTCAAGTTTATAACGTTGACAAAACTTTTGATTATTCACTGTTTGAAAATTCATCATGTGCATTTGGTGTCTTTGATGGTGTTCATAAGGGGCACCAATATCTTTTGCAGTGTGCTAAAGATACCGCAAAAGAATGTGGCGGGCTTTCGGTTGCCTTAACCTTTGATATTGATCCCGATGAGCTTTTTCATGCAGAACGCCTTAAAAAGCTTATGAGTAACGAACGCCGCATTAGGGCGCTTTCAAACAGCGGGGTAGATGCGGTTATCGTTTTAAAATTTACTCCCGAGTTTGCAGCGCTTTCCCCCCATGAGTTTTTGGACAAAACCTTCAAGGGTCACGCACCATCTCATTTACATGTTGGTCTTGATTTTAGATTCGGCTCAAAGGCACGTGGTACTGTTGCCGATTTAGGTGAGTGGGGTGCGCGCAATAACACGCATATTGATGCACACAATCTCAAGAGCGCTGACTCAAAACCCATTACGGCAACGCGTATTCGAAAGCTTTTGGCAAAACATGATCTTGATGAAGCTCAGCGCTTACTTGGGCGTTCTTTTTCTATCTACGAAGAGGTTAAAGCAGGAAGAGGAGAGGGCGCCGATTTAGGTTTCCAAACCGCTAACTTGGTAATGCCGGCTAATCGTCAAGTACTTGCAGAGGGTGTTTATGCTGCGTATGCAATTGTTGATGGTGATCGTTATAAGGCAGCTGTTTCGGTAGGGGTTTCACCGGTGTTTGCCGAGAGAAGCACCGCAACGTGTGAGGTGCACATTCTTGATTTTTCCGGCAATATCTATGGGGAAATGATTGAAGTTGAGTTTATTGAATTTTTACGCCCGATGATTAAATTTGACTCAACCGAAGAACTTATCCGTACGGTTATGTCTAATATTGATTATGTAAGAAACAACTTAGTTTTATAGCAGGCTGCGCAAACGACAAGTAGCTACAAGCGCGATTGTTAAGAAACGTAGCTTTGTTTAGGAAAAAGTCGCCAGAAGGTTTTTCTTGTCTTGAGATAAAACTATTGGTATCTCACCTATTAATAATGATTTAACTTACCTATTTTTACAAAAATCACGTACAATACCAAACTGTTGAATTTTTGCAGACAGGCATGTAATTGCTTGCTTGCACGCAACGGTTTTACTCGTGTAGGTAAGGAGGAAATAGTGACTACCTCAGTCGCATGGATGGCTCCCATTTGTGCCGTTATCGGTATTTTTGTGGCAGCTTATCTTGGATCTTGGGTTATTAAGCAAAATCCAGGTCCCGACAAGATGAACAATATTTCACTCAAAATTCAAGAAGGCGCAAAAGCGTTCTTGATGAGCGAATATAAGCTTCTTGTTATCTTCATGATTGTTGTAGCAATCGTAATGGGTGTGGCTTTGTCTCCCATCACAGCTGCAGCTTTTGTAACGGGCGGTATTCTTTCGGCCGCAGCAGGTTATGTTGGTATGCATGTTGCAACGCGTGCTAATACTCGTACTGCTCATGCTGCAGAGGAATCCCTGGCCAAGGCACTTAATATCTCTTTTAAGAGTGGCTTGACTATGGGTTTGTGTGTAGCTTCTTTTGCGCTTTTAGGTCTTTCTCTTTGGCTCGTTCTTCTTGTTTTTGGTGTTGATACAATTGAGTTGATGCACGAAAACATCGGTATGGTTGAAGGCTTTGCTACGGGAGCTTCGGCTGTTGCTCTGTTTGCTCGTGTTGGTGGCGGTATTTATACCAAGGCAGCAGACGTTGGAGCCGACTTAGTAGGAAAGGTTGAAGCGGGTATCCCAGAAGATGACCCGCGTAACCCTGCCACTATCGCAGACAACGTTGGCGATAATGTTGGCGACGTTGCTGGTATGGGTGCCGACTTATTTGAATCATATACTGGTTCTATTTTGGCGCCAACCATTTTGGCTGTTACCTTTGCTTCTCTTGGTTACTTTGGTGGCTTTGGAAGTATTGACATGGTTTGGGCTGTTGTAGTTCCTGTTTTGATTGCGGCATGCGGCATCATTACTTCTATTATTGGTTTGTTTGCCGTTCGTACCAAAGAGGGTGCAGAACTCCATAAAGCTCTCAATCGTGGCACTTATTTAGCTGCGGGTATTGAGATTATTGCTATTTTGGTAATCTTTTTACTTTGGAACAGTCAAAGCACCGCCAATGAGCCAATTTGGTTGTTTGGCTCGGTTTTGTGCGGCTTGGTTGCAGGTTTACTCATTGGGCGTACTACTGAATATTTTTGCTCAGATTCTTATAAGCCTGTTCACGACATTGCTGAATCATCGGAAACAGGTCCTGCTACCAACATTATTCAGGGCCTTTCTACCGGTATGCTTTCTACCATTATTCCTATCATTTTGATTGCTGCTGCAATTATTGGTGCCTTCTCATTTGGTAATTTAGCATTCCCTGGTGTTGACACTACGCTTGGTGGCATTGCTGCTGGTCTTTTAGGTGTTGCTCTTGCAGCAACGGGTATGTTGTCTAACACGGCAATTACCATTGGCGTTGATGCCTATGGTCCGGTGGCCGATAACGCTGGCGGCATTGCGGAAATGGCTGGTCTTCCTGAAGAGGTTCGCGAGCGTACCGATGAGCTTGATGCGGTAGGCAATACAACGGCCGCTATTGCAAAAGGGTTTGCCATTTCTTCTGCGGGTCTTTCGGCAATTTCTTTGTTCGTTTCTTTCCAAGCAACAATGCATCATGCTCTTCCCAATTTTGAGCTTACCCTTACCGATCCTTTTATTATCGCGGGTATTTTCTTGGGCGCTATGATTCCCTTTATGTTTGCCGCTATTACTATGGGCGCCGTTTCTCGTGCTGCTCATGCTATGGTTGAAGAAGTTCGTCGTCAGTTCCGTGAAATTAAAGGCATTATGGAGTACGAGGCTGAGCCCGAGTACGATAAATGTGTTGCTATCTCAACGACTTCAGCACTTCATGAAATGATGCTTCCTGGTATTTTGGCAATTGTTATTCCTATTGTTATTGGCTGCTTTAACCCTGCTATGCTTGGTGGTTTTTTGGCAGGTGCGGTTGCTACGGGTATGTTGATGGCAATCTTTATGTCAAATGCAGGCGGTGCGTGGGATAACGCTAAGAAGTACATTGAAAAAGGCGCTCACGGTGGCAAAGGTTCTGAAGCTCATAAAGCTGCTGTTGTAGGTGATACGGTTGGTGATCCATTCAAGGACACTTCTGGCCCTTCAATGAACATCTTGATTAACTTGATGACCATTGTTTCACTAACCTTTTCGCCTTTGTTTATTGCCGTTCAAACCTTGTTGTAAGGCGTGCGGTTAACCATACTATTAACAAAATGCTTCTCGCGTCACTCAAGCGAGAAGCATTTTTTTTGTGATAGACGCAAACCTTTCGATTGCTCGTTTAATAAAATTTTTTCAGCTTTAATTCACCAGTTCACTCACTACGTCTTTGGGCATATCGCAGCCAAACCATATCTTTTCAGCTAACGCTGCCTGATTAAGTAAAAGCTCCAACCCTCCAATTACTTCACATCCAAGCATAGTTCCATCTTTCATTAAACGGGTTGTTCTTGGTTGGTAAACGCTATCAACAAGCAGCATATCTGAATGAATGAGCGACGCATCAAGAGGTGTTTTATAGCTTTCGGGCTCAGACCCTATCCGAGAAGCATTGCAAAAAATATGTGCCTGTTCAATAAGATGGAGATAGGTGTTTGGCAAGCTAATATCAAACACTTCGATGGTGCTTGCCGTTTCATGGGCTAGGCGTTCATAGTTATTTTGAGCACGTTCAATAAGTTCATCGGTGGTAAGGATGATAATATGCTCTGCCCCTTCAAGGGCAGCCTGAGCGGCATATGCAGGACCTTCTGCGCGTATATCTGCTATTACAAGACGCTTTCCTGCTACGAGATAATCATGGTGTCTGAGGGTGTCAGTAAAACTGAGCGCGTCGGTGTTATAACCAACAGATTTTCCATCTTTGTGTACAACAGTATTAACCGAACCAATAAGTTTTGCCGAGGTAGAGACATCATCAAGAAAGGCAAGAATCTCGTTTTTATAAGGCGCGGTAACGTTATATCCAATGTAGCCAAATTGTTTTAATCCTAAAGCAGCATTTTTAAGCTGTTCTGGCAAAACGCAATGAGCAAGATATATTGCATCTATTCCTAAATGCTCAAATGATGCATTATGTAAAGCAGGGGACATGGAATGTTCAACAGGATTACCCAGTAAGGCAAGCGCTTTGGTGTGTCCTGAAATAGAGGTACTCATGAGAAGCTCGCTTTCTTTGTGCGTTATCGCTCAGTGTTCTGATATTAAAGTTTTTGTATACCGTTATTTTCATATTGTCGTCAAAAACTATACTTGATCTCCTAAATTGTTATTGCTTTGGCTGAAGAGGTCAACAGTAAATAAACGAGCGAGGTTAAACCAAGGAGTAAAAGGGCGCACCGAGAGTGATACACACCAAGAGTATGACTGCATAAAATAGTGCTAACCTCGTGTTTAAATGTACGGTAAGTCGCTCTTATTGGTATGTTGGTTTAAGGTATATGCGGTAGGAACATTACCTGCAGATGGTAGCTGATTGGCTAACATATATTGGTTTGACAAGTATCTATAATCTATAGGCAAATGGAAGGTATCAATAACCAGCATGCCAGGCTTTTCGGAAGAAGAAATACGCAAGGTTAGAGAGGCAAACGATCTTGTTGAATTATTTTCGGAACGCAACACCCTACGGCAGCGTGGTCGAGATTTTTGGTGTTGCTGTCCCTTTCATCAAGAAAAAACTCCTTCTTGCAAAATTGATCCTTCAACACAGATGTGGCACTGTTTTGGCTGTGGCGAAGGCGGAGATGTTATTAGTTATATTCGCAAGCTTGATGATGTTGATTTTATGGATGCTGTTCGTTTTTTAGCACGCAGAGCAAACATCGAGCTAACAGAGTCGCCCCAAGCAGCACGATCTCACAGTAAAAAAGCGCGCTTAAAAGAGGTTTGTCAAGAAACAGCTCAGTATTATCACATGCTTTTAATGCGCTCAGGTGACGATGCACCAAAACAGGCTCGTAGTTATTTATCGGGTCGTAATCTGGGGGGCGAAATTCCCCGCAAGTGGATGTTGGGGTTTGCGCCTGGTCGGAACCGCTTAGTTTCTCATTTGTCGTCACTGGGATTTTCTGCTGAAGAAATGGTCGAAGCTAATGTTGCTGTAAGAGCTCAGGGTGGATTGCGTGATAGATTCTACGATCGCGTTATGTTTCCTATAGCTGATATTCGAGGAGAAATTATTGCTTTCGGTGGACGTGTTTTAGGAGCAGGAGAGCCTAAATACCTCAATACGGGAGATACTCCTATTTTTCATAAATCAGAAGTTTTGTATGGTCTTGATAAAGCTAAAGCATCCATGGCTTCTTCGGGAGATGCCATAATATGCGAAGGCTATACCGATGTTATTGCTTTGCATGAAGCAGGGTTTGCCAATGCGGTCGCAACCTTGGGAACCTCTCTTACGCGCCAGCATATCAGAATTCTTTCTCATCATGCAAAATCACGCATTATTTATCTTTTTGACGGAGATGCGGCAGGGCAACGTGCTGCTGATAGGGCGCTTGGTTTTATTGATGCTTCGGTCACTCCTGAGGCAGGAGTTGCGCGTGTTGATTTGTTTGCTCTAACCTTGCCTGACGGGCTTGATCCTGCTGAATTTTTGGCGTTAGAAAATGGCGCCGAAAAACTAGCTGCTCTTCTTGCAACTTCAACCCCTCTTATTAAATACGGAATAGACAGAAGGCTCTCTAAGTTTGATTTATCCAATCCTGAAGGAAGGGGTAGGGCAACTGTTGAGGCTTTGTCGGTATTAGCCCCTATAAAAGATTCTTTATTAGCTAAAGATTATGCGGTATATATTGCAAGTAAAGTGCATGCAAGAGAACAAGATGTGCTTCATCAGCTTGAAAAACTTAAAGCACCTGTGTTACGTAATGGCGCATCAAACAATAATCAAGCTATCAGTCAAACTTCTTCAAAGCGGGTGTTTTCGTCAGCCGAGAAAAATAGACTTCGTACCGAGCGAGAATTCTTGAGTCTTTGCGCTCAAAACCCGGCCATGATAGATGAATTCATGAATGCGCTAGGTCAGACAAATTGGCATGACCGTGCTCACAAAAGTCTTGCCGATGCACTTATGGATATTGCTGCTCAGTCTTCTTCCCTTACGGTAGCAGAACTTATTTCAAAGGCTCAAGCCTTGTGTCCTTATGCGGAAAAAGTTCTTACTTCTTCGGTCACACAAGGGGTTACATCAGCCTGGGACTCTTTGCGTTTTTTAGCTGACGAATTAGCAATTGGTGATTTGGAACAAGCTATTGCAGAAATGAAAGAACAGCTTACGTTGCTTGATGCATCACAAACAAATGAAAAAGAGTCGTTGTTTCAATCGATTGTTCTCTTGCAAAACGAAGTTAATCAACTTCGTATGCATCATACCTAAATTATATCAAATAGGTAACAAGCAAGGAGAACTTGCTATACTCAAAAGGTTAACAAGAACTAGCTTATGATAGGTGTATAGATATGAAAACTTTGCGTATTGTGCTATCTCCCGATCCTATGCTTCGTGCAACCTGTGAGCCGTGTGAGGTGGGTGATCCATCCTTGGTCTCACTTGCCGAAGAAATGGCTGCCACCATGTATGCCAATAATGGTTGCGGGCTAGCAGCTCCTCAGGTTGGTGTTCAAAAACGCCTCATTGTGATTGACTGTAACGACCCTCAAGCCCCGCCCGATCCAATCTATTTGGTCAATCCTGAAATACTTGAACTTAAAGGCGATCCTGTAAGCGATATTGAAGGGTGCCTTTCATGTCCTGGCATTGGGGTGCCCATAACTCGTCAGCCAGTTGCCCATGTTCGTTATTATGACTTGCAGGGCAAGGAGTGCGAGATAGAAAGCGATGGGCTGCTTGGTAGATGCTTGCAGCATGAAATTGACCATTTAAACGGTAAAACGCTCTTTGAATCATGCTCGCCAGCCGATAGAATGAAGGCCCTTCAAGATTACCAAGTCGCTCTTGCAAGTGGTGCTCATCCTGGGCAAATGTAGGCTATGAGAAGGTAGATTCTATGCGCGTTGTTTTTATGGGTACACCCGTTTTTGCGGCAACAATTCTTGATTATCTTGTCACTCAGCATGAAGTCGTTGGTGTTTTTACGCGTCCTGATGCCGTACGCGGTAGGGGGAAAAACCTTGTTGCGTCACCCGTTAAAGAAGTTGCCCAAAAACATATGCTTGACGTGTATGAATATGCTTCACTAAAAAACGATGAGGCTCAATTACTATTGCAAAAGCTTACTCCCGATATTATTTGTGTTGCGGCATACGGCGCTATTCTTCCTGCTGATGTTCTTTCTCTACCAAAATTTGGCTGTATAAATGTTCATGCTTCGCTGCTTCCGCGATGGCGTGGTTCGGCTCCTATTGAGCGCGCTATTTTAGCAGGAGACGATGAAGCGGGCGTTTGTATCATGAATATGGAAGAAGGGCTTGATACGGGTGATTTTTGCATCTTTCGTTCGCTTAACATAGGTAGTCTTGACGCTACCCAGCTAACCAATGAATTAGCAGAACTTGGTGCCAGTGCGCTTTTGGTGGCCTTGTCTCAAATTGAGCGGGGCTTGGTTATGTGGACAAAGCAAGATGAAACGCGGGTAACCTATGCTCACAAACTTGAGAAGGGCGAACTTGATATACAACCGTGCCTTGAAGTAGAACAAGCTTTGCGCAGAGTTCGCGCATCTACGACAAGCCATCCTTGTCGTTGTTGTGTTGCCAATAAATCGGTAACTATTACTAAAGCTGCGCTCTTTGAGAGCAGCGACAATCTTTCTTTTGAGCTTTCGGCAGGCAAGGTAGCGTTTGCCTCTAAGAGGCTTTTTATAGGTTTTGATGATGGTATTCTTGAGATACTGGAAATAAAGCCTGATGGAAAAGCTTTAATGGATGCCCGAGCGTTTGCTGCAGGAATTCAAGGCATCAAACAAAATGGAGCAGAATGGCAGGGTAGATAATGGCAAACATGCGCTCAGGCTTGCGTAGCACTCCGCGCAATAAAAGCATCAAATCACTTGCTACTCCTGCTCGTATATGCGCTTTTGAAACACTTAAACTTGCTCAAGATGCATCGCTTTATATTTCAAATGCGTTTGATAAAATTTCTGTCTCAATGGCTTCTCAACATCTCAAACAGGAAGAAAAGGCGTTTGCGAGGCTTTTGAGCGTTGGTGTTGTAAGCACGGTGGGCGTTTTAGATAATCTCATCGACTGGGTGCTTTCTTCTCCAAGCGATATAAAACAAAATGTTCGTATTGCTCTGCGTATTTCAACCTATGAACTTTTTTTTCTTAAAAAAAGTTATCATGCTGCCGTTGATCAGGGGGTTGAGCTGGTTCGTTACGTCTCACCAAAAGCAAGCGGGCTTGCAAACTTTGTGCTTCGTAGGCTTTCCGATCTGCAAAAAACGTTTCCGTTTGGCAATGCGCAAGAAGATTTTGAAGTTGCCATTTACGAACAGGGGTTTCCGTTATGGTTGGGGAAGCGCCTTAAAAAAGAGCTAGGTGAGCAACATGCCCTTACCATTATGAAAACAGCTAACATGCCAGCTCCTCTTTTTGCCATGATAAATGCTTGTCGGGTCGATGCAGAAAAAACGCTTGAAATTCTTTATAAGCAGGGAATTGAACTTTTTCCTGTTGCTTCTTTGTGCGGCAAGCCCGATTTTCCTAGTTTTGTATTTAATCAGCGAGCACAGGCTTCCGATGCAGTAGTGCGGCGCCTTATTGGCGAGGCCGTTCTCGTGATAAGCGATATTTCTGCACAAACTATCGCTTCGCTTTCGCTCCCCGCTCAAAAGCCAAACCGATTTTTAGAAATTGGTTCAGGAAGAGGAACAAAAACATTGATGCTGCAAACAGCAGCGCGCGCTCGTTACGGTGAACAGATGCCTATTGATACTGTTGAGATAAGTTCAAAAAAGAATCGTGAATCACTTGAGCGTATTGAAAAAGGACACGTTGTAGTCAATAAGCAATATTGCCTTGATGCAACTGATCTTTCTTCACTACCTAATAGCGCTTATGATGCGGTATTTATTGATGCTCCCTGTTCAGGCGTTGGTACCCTGCGTAGACACCCTGAAATACGCTGGCGTTTAAAGCCTAAAGATATACCTTCGCTTGCGAATATAGGATTTAATATGCTTTGTGAAGCTTCAAAAAAAGTTGCGATGGGTGGCCGGATTACCTATGCAACTTGTACCTGTTTCGCTGAAGAAAACGATGCGGTAATAGAAAAGTTTTTAAATAGCCCTGAAGGTGCAAACTTTTCTGTTTTGTCTTTTGCAAAAAATGGGCAAAACTATTTTAGGTCACCTATTTTGGAGAACGGGTCTGATATTCATTTTGCCGCAATATTGAAGCGTGTGCGTGCTCGTTAGAAGGGTGCCCGCTAAGCTGCGTATGCGTTAATAAGAGATTTTCAATTAAGGGTAATCCCACTTTTCCGCTACCTAACTCTAATTATTTTCTATAAACACGGCATGGCGTCTGGCTCACGGCGTCACGGCGTAAATTTTTTGCAAAAAAATTTAAAAAAAGGTATTATATCGAGGCTAGTTAAGATTCTCAAAGGGAATGCTTATGCAAAAATTACCTTTTAAGAATCTATCAAGTACAGGACTAAAACATAGGAGAGAAGAAATGTTTACACTGTCTAACCTAACCGGGGGGGGGGTATTCTAAAGCCTTTTTCCTCTCTATAGTAAGCCTTGCTCTATCGGTACTTGTTGGGAGTTTGGCTCTTACCTTTGCTCCAACAAGTGCTTATGCTGAAGAGCAAACAGGGGAGGCTACCACTGAAGTTTATCTTGTTAAAGATTCAAGTGGAACCACTCCAGAGCAACCTGGTACTACTACCACCACTATCACAACCTCTACCACAGATGGCAGCGGTTCTTCTTCTACTACTAAAACGGCAGATACTGCTCCAATTGTTCCTCTTGCAATAGCTAGCATTGTTGCAGCTTTTGCTATCACTGGTGTTGCTATTAAAAAGCGCACATCTAACAAAACCATTGGAGGTGTAAACCTCTAATGAATAC